>JBIQJK010000047.1:0-26410 GCA_044507535.1 Planctomycetaceae bacterium
CCCCCAGACCCTCCTCCTTCTCGGCTCCGGCGAGCTCGGCAAGGAGGTGACCATCTCCGCCAAGCGCCTCGGCTGCCGCGTCGTCGCCGTCGATTCCTACCCCGGCGCCCCCGCCATGCAGGTCGCCGACGACTGCGAGGTCATCAACATGCTCGACGGCGACGCCATCGCGGCCGCCGTCGAGAAGCACCGCCCCGACCACATCGTCCCCGAGATCGAGGCCATCCGCACCACGCGCCTCCTCGAGCTCGAGCGCGCCGGCTGGTCCGTCGTCCCCTCCGCCGCCGCGGCCCACCTGACCATGAACCGCGACGCCATCCGCGACCTCGCCGCCCGCGAGCTGCGCTTCGTCACCGCCCGCTTCGCCTACGCCGAGTCGGCCGAGCAGCTCCGCGCGGCCATCACCGGCCCCGACGGCATCGGCCTCCCCTGCGTCGTCAAGCCCGTCATGAGCTCATCCGGCAAGGGCCAGTCCACCGTCAGGCGCAAGGCCGACATCGACGCCGCGTGGGGCTACGCCGTCGCCGGCAGCCGCGGCGACACCAGGCGCGTCATCGTCGAGGAGTTCATCGACTTCGAGTCCGAGATCACGCTGCTGACCGTCAAGCAGCGCCCCGGCGTCGGCGGCGGCAGGACCATCTTCGTCCGCCCCATCGGCCACCGGCAGGAGCGCGGCGACTACCAGGAATCCTGGATGCCCCACCGCATGAAGCCCAGCCTCCTCCGCCAGGCCGAGCGCATGGCCAAGAAGATCACCGACCGCATCGCCGGCGACAGCGGGGCCGGCATCTTCGGCGTCGAGTTCTTCGTCGCGCGCGACCGCGTCATCTTCTCCGAGCTCTCCCCCCGCCCGCACGACACCGGCATGGTCACCCTCATCTCCCAGGACCTCAGCGAGTTCGACCTCCACGTCCGCGCCGTCCTGGGCCTCCCCATCCCCACGATCAACTACCGCGGCCCCAGCGCCTCCGCCGTCATCCTCGCCGAGGGCGAGTCCCCCGATCCCCCCGCCTACACCGGCGTCGACCGCGCCCTGGCGATGAAGAACGTCGATGTGCGTCTCTTCGGCAAGCCCTCCACCAGGAGGTACCGCCGCATGGGCGTCGCCCTCGCCACCGCCCCCAGCGTCGCCGCCGCACGCCGCCTCGCCAAGGCCGCGGCCGGCAAGGTCCGCGTCACGGTGTAAGCCGCATCGGCGAGGAAAGGGGGCCGGCGCGTGCTGTGGCGCTGGAAAGCCCTTGATCACCGGCGCCGCCCGGCGACGGTCCCCAAGCTCGTCCTCTCCCGCAAGCGGCTCTTCGGCCCCGGCAGCGGGTGGGACATCCTCTTCGTCTTCTTCGGCGCGCGGTGCCTCGTTGGCATGGCCATGAGCCTGGCGAGGGAGCTCCTGCCAAGCGACGTCCCGTTCGTGGTCGGTGCCGCCCTCAGCGCTGTCTCGGTGATGCTGGTGCTCCTCATCGTCCTCGTCGCGATTGCCCGCCTCGCCACCCCGACCGTCGGCGCCGCGATCGACTACCCCCTCGCCGACGGCCGCTGCCCCCCCTGCGGTTATCAGATCAAGTCCGCCCCCCCGCAGTCCGATGGCTGTGTCGAGTGCCCCGAGTGCGGCGCCGCGTGGCGGCTCCCGGCCCCGGGGCCGCCGACCGACCCGGAGATGCGGCCATCATGCAGCGGCGAACCAGACTCCTCCGTCACGCGGCCGCGGCCATAGTCGCCGCGGCGGCCGTCGCCACGCCCGCCCCCCCCGCCCCCGCCGGCCCCGCGTCCCCGGCCCCCTCTCTCGCCGACCCCATCGTCATCTCCACCACCACCCGCCTCACGCCCGCCGACCGCGACCTGCGCTACCGCGACGTCATCGTGGACGGCGCGACCCTGATCATCGACGGCCCCCACCGCTTCCGCAGCCTCTGGCTCCGCAACGGCGCGGTCGTCACCCACGGCATCGGCCCGGACCGCTCCCTCGACCTGACCATCGACGAGAGCCTCCGCATCGACCCCGCCTGCGCCATCACCGCCACCGGCCGCGCCGGCGCCACCACCGACCGCGCCCCCCGCGGCGGCGCCGTCCGCCTCACCGTCGGCGGCGTCGTCAGCCTCGACGGCTGGATCTCCGCGAACGGAAAGCCCGGCGCCCACCCCGGCGAGTCCGGCGGCCACGCCGGCTCCATCCAGATCGTCGCCGCGGCCCTCGTCGGCCAGGGCCGCATCTCCGCCCGCGGCGGCGACCCCGGCCCCCTCGCCACCGCCGCCCCCCTCCCCACCGGCGGCGCGGGGGGCGACGTCCGCATCCGCGTCGGCGTCACTCGCGGCGATGGCGTCATCACCGCCGTCTCCGGCGCCGAGCGGACCTGGACCGACACCGCCCGACTCGCCTCTGCCGTCCCCCTCGCCCAGGCCCCGGTCCTGGAGATCGACTCCACCCTCTACCCCGGGGCCCGAACCGGCGTGAGCCAGCGGGCCATGTGGCGCGTGGAGGGGAGCCCGGAGGCGGGCTGGGCGTTCGTCGAGCCATAGCCTCGAGAGCGCCCCGCACGCGGCCCGTCCCGCTCACGGACGAGGCGCCGCGGCCCCGCGAACTCGGCAACGACCCTTCCCGGCACGCTGAAGCGCCCCGCGGAGTGCACCAGGAGCTTGGGCGTGCGAGACCTCGTCCGCCGGTCACGCCGCGTGCGCTGCTAACCTGTCCACATGCGTTTCCTTTTCCTCGGCACCGGCACCTCCGCCGGCATCCCCATCATCGCCTGCGGCTGCGCCGTCTGCACCAGCACGGACCCGCGCGACAACCGCCTCCGCGCCGGCGCCGCGGTCATGTTCACCGACGCCTCCGGCCAGGACCGCGTCGTCCTCATCGACGCCACCCCCGACCTGCGCCAGCAGGCCCTCCGCGCCAACCTCCGCCGCTGCGACGCCGTCATCTTCACCCACAACCACGTGGACCACACCTTCGGCCTCGACGAGCTCCGCCGCTTCAACGCCGTCCAGCACGCCCCCATCGACATCTACGCGGAGGAGCACACCATGGGCCACCTCCGCCGCGTCTACCAGCACATCTTCGAGAAGGAGCTCAACGTCCAGCCCGGCTTCGTCGCCACCCTCATCCCCCACCTCATCGACCCGGATCGACCCATCGACCTCTTCGGCGTCTGGTTCACCCCCATCCGCCTCCTCCACGGCCGCCTCCCCATCCTCGGCTTCCGCATCGAGCCCTCCGCCCCCGGCGAGAGCCTCCACGGCCGCCCGCTGAGCGCGAGGCCCCCGGGCGAGGAGAGCCCCTTCCCCCTGGCCTATTGCACCGACGTCAGCGCCATCCCCCCCGAGTCCTGGAAGCCCCTGCGCAACCTCGGCGCCCTCGTCATCGACGGCCTCCGCCACCGCAAGCACCCCACGCACTTCACCCTCGAAGAGGCGGTCTCCGTCGCCGAGCGGGTCGCCCCCCGCCGCACCTACTTCACCCACATGTCCCACGACCTCGCCCACGCCGAGACCAACGCGCAGCTCCCCGACGGCATGGAGCTGGCGTACGACGGGCTGGCGCTCCAGTAGCAGGGCCGGCCGGCGGCTAGCGGGCGTCGATCTCCCCCCGCGCCACGTCCCGCTTCAGCCGCTCGATCTCATCCAGGATCGCCGTGAACCGCTCCCCCAGCGGCGTCAGGAAGTACTCCACCCGCGGCGGGACCTCCGGGTACGACACCTTCCGCAGGATCCCGAACCGCAGCATCTTCCCCAGCCGCTCGCTGAGCACCTTCGTCGTCAGCCCCTCCGCCGAGCGCGCCATCGCCCCCGGCCGGTTCACCCCCCGCCGCACCTGCTCCAGCACGTGCAGCGACCACTTGCACCCCACGATCGACTCGACCATCCCCGCGATGTCGGGGGCGTCCGCGTCCATCCCCGCGTCGGCGGGCGCGGAACCCACAGATTTTTTCTCGCCCGTTTTCATGCATTTGCAACCGGAAAGTGCCTACCGCACCAAACGGTGTCCGGTTGAACGCCGCGGCCCCGCGGCTACGTTCAACCCCATCGGCGGGCCGCTGACCCGCCTCCGACAACACACCCATCATAGAAAGGAGCTGCGCCATGCCGACCACCGCCACGTTCTACCACGCCGGGTGCCCCGTCTGCGTCGCCGCGGAGCAGAACGTCGCCCGGGCGATCGACCCCAGGCGCTACCAGGTCGAGGTCGTCCACCTCGGCCAGGACAAGGCCAGGCTCAGCGAGGCCAGGGCCGCGGGCGTCCAGTCCGTCCCCGCGCTGGTCATGGACGGCCAGGTCTACCACATCAACTTCGGGGCCAAGCTCTCAGACCTCGGCTGAGCCGCGCCGACTACGCCGCCGCCCGCACCGCCTCGACCACCCATCCCGGCGTCCGCGCCGCCGCATCGCGCACGATGCGGCCGCGCGTGAAGTAATACAGCGCCGTCAGCCCCGGGACGATCACCCCCGCCGCGCCGACCACGCTGTAGAGCACCAGGTTCGCCGTCCTGGTCAGGTCGGTGATCATCGCGTCCACCCCCGCGTCCCCGGTCGTGCCCCCCATCGCCTCCAGCGCGGAGCCCGCCGACGCCGTGGCGAGCGACCACGCCGCGTAGCCGACGATGAGCCCGCCCAGCGCGACCTGGTTCCACCCCAGCCTCGCCGCCCCGCGCGGGTCCAGCCGCCGCAGCATCGCCCCGCCGCGAAGCTCGTTCCACGCGATCGCCCCGAGCGCAGCGGCGACGGCCAGCGAGGTCACGCTCCCGAAGAGCGCCCCAAGCCCCGTCAGCCCCGCGAACGCCGCCATCGACCACCCGCTCACCGCCGCCACCGCCGCGGCCCGCCGGACCTTCTTCATGCGAAGCCGCCCGTCGGCGAGCGCGCGGAGCTGCTCGGGCGAGAGCGGTGGGGGGGCCGGGGCGGGAGTGGGGGCCGCGGGTTGGGCGTCGTGGGCTGGAATGGCCGTGCCCTCCTGGGAGCGGCATGGGACTATCGGCCACTGACGCGGCCGCCTTGCACCCGACCTGCCGTCCTTCCGTATGCCACAGATGCGATCGGTCCCATCACCCCTTCCGATCCAGCAACCGGTACTGGATCGCCTCCCCCACGTGCCCCACCCCGATCACCTCCGCCCCGTCCAGGTCCGCGATCGTCCGCGACACCCGCCGGATCTTGTCGTACGCCCGCGCCGACAGCCCCAGCTCCGTCATCGCCTGCCCCAGCATCGCCCTCGCGCCATCGTCGAACGGCGCCAGCTTGTCCAGCTGCTTCCCGCTCAGCCGGCTGTTGGGCACCCCCGCCCCCTGCCGCGCATCCTGCCGCGCCCGGGCCCGGAGCACCTGCTCCCGCATCTGCGCTGTGCTCGTCCCCACCGGCGCCGCCGACAGCTGCTTCCACGGCACCGCCGGCGCCTCCGCGTGGATGTCGATCCGGTCGATCAGCGGCCCGCTCAGTCGGCTCAGGTACTGGTCCATCGCCCGCTTCGACACCGCGTCCGTCGCCATGTCCCCCTTCGGCGTCGGGTTCATCGCGCACACCAGCATGAAGCTCGCGGGGAACCGCACCGCCGAGTGCGCCCGCGCGATCGTCACCACGTGGTCCTCCAGCGGCTGCCGCAGCGTCTCCAGCACCACCCGCGGGAACTCCGGCAGCTCGTCCAAAAACAGCACCCCCCGGTGCGCGAGCGAGATCTCTCCCGGCCGCGGCACGACCCCGCCCCCCACGATCGCCGCGCTCGACGCCGTGTGGTGCGGCGCCCGCACCGGCCGCAGCTTGATCAGCCCCTCCTCCGCCGGCAGCGCCCCCGCCGCGGAGTAGATCCGCGTGATCTCGATCGCCTCCTCCGCCGTCAGCGGCGGCAGAATCCCCGGCAGCGCCCGGGCCATCATCGTCTTGCCCGTCCCCGCCGGGCCGAGCATGAGGGAGTTGTGCGCATCTGGCAGGCACGGAGAGTGGGGGGGAGGTCGTCTGCCGTCTCTGCCAGCGGCGCACAACTCGAAGGAATTGTGCGCAACTGTCCGGGACGGCCTTCGCCCCCGTTGGCCCACGTTCCCCCGTCGCGGCCCGCGGCGCCGACCCCAGCCGGGACCCGCCCCCCGGCCCCGGCCGCCGCACGCGGCGTCGTGGACGCGTCGTCGGCCGGCGGAAGGACTAGGTCGAACTTGACGGTCTTGATATCCCACTGCCGCACTCTACCAGGGAGCACCCGCCCCCGCTCGTCGCGGTTGAACCCCGCCCCGGTCCGCTCGGCGGTCACGTCGATCCGCCGGACGATCGACCGGAGCACCTGCCGCTTCTGCTCCCCGGTCAGCCGCGTCCGCCCCGCCAGGAGCGTCTGCACCGCCCTGACCACCCGCTGGGCGAGGGTCCCGTCGAGGACCACGGCGCGGGCGCGGAGCCCGGCGAGTTCGGACCCGAGCGTGGCCACCGCCCCCTCGGTCTCGGCCCGCTTGCGGAGGTAGGTGTCCTTGTCGATCTCCCCGTCCATCCGCATCTCGGTGAGCCGCTCGAGGCGGCGCTCGGCCTTGCGGAGCTGCTCGCCGGTGAACTCGATGTCCTGGGCCAGCAGCACCTGCTCCTTGGGGTTGTGGGCGGCCTCGAGCAGGCGGCCGACCAGCTCCGGCCCGCTGGCGAGCTGGACGAAGGCGTCCCAGACCGCGCCCTCGACATGGTCTACGTCGAGCCAGGGCAGCCCCCGCATGCCGCGGGGGCCGCTGTAGACGAAGACGCCGCCGTGGCTGTTGCCGGTGGAGGGGTGCCCGTTGACGAAGAGCATGCCGGTGAGCATCCGGGGCATGGAGGCCCGTGGGGCCTTGGCCCGGCCGTGCACCGCGTCCCAGACGGCGCGGTCGATGATCGCCGGGTGGGCGTTCTCGACGATGATCGCCCTGGGGTTGGTGGGGTCGAAGCGGAAGGTGCGGCTGCCCTTCTGGGCGACCCAGACGTTGCTGGCGGCGGTGCCGATGTAGGCCATGCACTGGAGCACGCGGCGGACGGTCGTGCCGCCCCACCGCCCCCCGCGCGGGGAGGGGACGCCCAGGTCGTTGAGCCTCCTGGCGATGGTCTTCTCGCCCACCCCCTTGGCGGCCATGTCGAAGATCCGGCGGACGATGACCGCCTGCTCCTCGACGACCTGGAGTGTGCCGCGGCCGGGGGCGCCCGGGGGCGGGTTCGTGTAGCCGAAGGGCGCCGCCCCGCAGTTCTTCTTGCCCTGGCGGGCGCGCTCGCGGCGGCCGCGGCCCATGCGCTCCTTGATCCGCGCGGCCTCGGCGGCGTCCACGGCGGACTGGATCTTGACCATGAACGCTTCGTCCACTGACGAGAGGTCGCGGACAGTGTTGCGGACGATGATCTTGACGTTCTGCTCGCGCAGCTCACGCATGAGCATGGCGACCTCAAGCTCGTCGCCGCGGGTCAGCCGGCTCTGCTCGATGACCCAGATCGCATCGGGCGTTTCGTCGCGGATGGCCGCCAGCGCCTGCTGCAAGACGCGGCGGTCGGTGGCGGCCTGGGTGGCGGACTCGCAGCCGCGGAATATGCCCTGGACATTCCAGCCGTTCTGCTCGGCCAGCTCCAGGAAGATACGTTCCTGGGCGTCGAGGCTGGTGCCGTGCTGCTCCTGGCGGTCGGTGCTGACCCGCAGTAGCGCGATGACGTTCACGATGGCGGCCTCCCTTCCCCCGCCCCTTCGTGATCGCCCTGAGGTACCTCCAGGTCGCCGCATGAAGCAAGTTCCCTGCTGGCGGCCGCCGCCGCCCCGACCTCCTTGCGGCCGGGCTCCTCGTGCTCGCCGGGGTCCGCGCCGTCGAGTTCGATGTATCGGAAGCTTCGGCCGGTGTTGATGCGCACCAGGACGCGCCGCCGGCACAGCTCGCGCAGGCCCCGGTTGAGTGTCCGCACCGCGGGCCGACGGTCCACCGGCCAGCGCCCCAGGATCTCGGCGGCGGTCAGCGGCCCCTCGGCGTTCCAGAAGATGTCCGCGAGGCAGGTGAGGCGCTCGGCACAGCTCGGGGCAGGGCACGGGTCAACGGGGCGGAGGCGGAGCATGCTCAGGCGCCCTCCCCAGCCCGGTCGGGTCCGTTCGGGCCGCGCAGCACCTCCGTCGGGGGCGTGTCGAGCCAGCGGGTGACGATGTCGATGACGCGGACGCAGTCGCCGGACTCGGCGGCGCGGAGGATCTCCTGCTTGATGTTCAGCTCCGCGGCCTCGACCTCGGCGGCGGCCTCGAGCAGGGACTTGGTGAAGGCGCAGGTCATCGGCGCACCCCCTGGTTAGAGAGGGTCGGGAGACGACCCTCCGCACACTCCGCATCACCCGCGTCGGCACCCGGATCGGCCCCCTCCGCGGGCGGTGCGGGGGATGCGGAGGGTCCCGTCCCCGCCCGTTCCAGCCTGATGAGCTTGCGCTTGTCCCGCCCCACCGGCCTGGCCGCGATCTCGACGGCGATGCCGCAGGCCCGCAGGTTGGGCGCCAGCCGCGTCAGCGCCCCCGACATGCCCCGGGGGGTCCTGGGCCACTCCGCCGGCGGGGGCGTGGCGCCCCGGAGTGCGTTGAGCGCGGCCAGCAGCTCCGCGGCCGTCCCCTCCCAGGGGCCGGCCTCGAGCAGCGCGAGGATCGGCGGCCCGATGAGCGAGTTCTCGATCACCTCCACGTGCGCCCTGGCGCGGTTGCCCATGTAGGCGTCGACGAACCGCTCCGGCGGCCACCCCAGCCCCTCCTCCGCGCCCGTCACCCACACCGCCAGGTCGGCCATGCGGGGCTTGCGGGCCAGCCTCACCGTGCCGCGGTTGCGCAGCGCCGACGAGACCGCCGTCAGCAGCGCCCCCAGCACCCGGGGCTGGACCTGGCCGAAGCGGGCCATCACCTCGGCCTCCTCCAGCCGCCGCTCCTCGGGGATGGGCCGGAGGCTCAGCACCACCGTGCGGTCCACCAGGTCGGACCGGCTGGCGGGCTCCTCGATGCCGTTGAGGATCACCGGCCTCCTGGCGGCGAAGACCGCCTCGTCCTCGTCGGTGTAGAGCGCCCTGGTGGCGAAGCCCCCGTCGGTCGCCAGGGCGCACAGCGCGTCCGACAGCTCGGGCCTGAGCCCCGAGAGGTTGTTGTACGCGCTGACCCACGCGCTCTTGGCGGCGATGAAGATGTCCCGCTCGTCCTTGGGCGGGCGGCGGAGGTCGGTCACCGACGGGTCGATCATCCGCCTGGCCAGCTTGCAGGCGGTGCTCTTGGCCGAGCCCTGCTCGCCGCTGACGCTCAGCACGCCGTAGGGGCCGCCGGGGTGGAAGGCCCCGACGAGCCAGCCGATGTAGAGCGCCCACGCGTCGTCGTCGGGGAGGTTGACCAGCGGCCGCAGCTCCTCGACCGAGCCGCCCCGGACGGGCAGGGGCAGGGCCTGCATGGCGGGGCGGCGGATGAACCGCACCGGCACCTCGGTGCTGGAGATGATCTCCCAGCCGGACTTCGTGACCCGCACCGCGGTCCAGTCCGGGTCGCCCAGGTCGAGCCAGATCGCCCCCTCGTGCTCGGCGAGGCGCAGGTGCACCGGCATCGCGGGGGCGTCGAACTTGGCGATGCCGCTGACCGTGCCGATCGCGTCCTGGACGGCCTGGGCGCCGGGGACCTTGCCCTCGGCCTGGTAGCAGCGGTGCTGGAGCCACTCACGGAACGCGCGCGAGGCGACCTTCCACGTCTCGCGGTGCTCCCCGACGGGCATCGTGACGTACGCCTCCCCGTCGGGGGAGTGGAACAGCTCGGCGCCCTCGGTGTCCCTGAGGATCGACAGCAGCAGGTCGGCCTGCGAGGACTTCGACGGGGAGGGCTCGCCGCCGTCGCCGGGGCCGAAGGTCTGCTCGGCCGCGACCTCATCGAGCCTGGCGAGCACCTGGGCGCGGTCCAGGCCGGGCCGGCCGTCGCAGACCTTGTCGGCGAAGCCCTCCCTCGCCTTGGCGTCGGCCAGCGCGATGGCGTCCAGCACGGCCCCGCCGCCGGGCAGGCGGGCCAGCACGGAGTACCTGCCCTTGCCCTTGGGGCCGGCGGGCTTGCACTCGATGGTCAGCTCGGCGCTGATGATCTCGTTGTTGTTGTTGATGTTGCCCTCGCTCATCGTGAGGCCCCCCTGGCGAGGACGCGGACGCTCACACGGACCGGCTCGGCCGCGGCGGCGGCGCCCAGCAGGTCCCCGGGCGTGGCCCCGGCGCGGAGCCACTCGCGGGCGTCCTTGGCGGGGGGCACCAGCAGCCGCACCAGCGGGCAGATCGGCGCCAGCATGCGGGCCAGGTCCGCCGCCCCGGCCCGGCCGGCCCCGTCGTCGTCGGCCACGACGACCACCTCGTTGCGGGGGCTGGCCCTGAGGTAGTCCATCAGCAGCCGCGCGCCCCCGCGGCAGCTCGGCCGCCCGATCGCCTCGGCCCCGAGGTCCAGCAGCGCGGCGGCGTCGCTCTCGCCCTCAGCCAGCAGCAGCGGGCCGGCGCCCGAGAGGCCCGAGGGGACGAACAGCCCCTCCTTGCCGCCGCGGACCGAGAGCTTCCTGCCGCTGGGCAGCCGCAGGCGGAGGCCGCGGACGCGGCCCTGGGCGTCGGTCATCGGGAACGACCACGCGCCGCCGGTCCAGCCGGTCCCCAGGCGGCGGAGGCTCCCGGCGCTCACCCCCAGTCGGGCGGCGAGGCGGGCGAGGCTCTCCGGCCTGAGCGCCTCCTGGTAGCTCCGGGCCAGGGCCGCAAGGTCGGGGCCGGCCGCCGGGAGGGCGACGCGGACGATCCGCTCGGGGCGGCGGCGGATCTGGGCACGGTCATCGTGGCGGAGCTGATGCAGCCAGCCGGCCTCCCGCCAGCGGCGCGGGGACTCCACGCGGGCGCAGACGGCGCGCGAGGGCGGCTCCTCGCGGCTGAGCAGGCACCAGTCGGGCTTGCCGCAGACCGGGCAGGGCCGGGAGCGGCCCACGCGGGTGAAGTCGTCGAGGAGGCTCACGGCTTCACCTGCCTCCCGGCCTGCTCGGAGAGCCACTCGGCGAGGGCCGCCGTCGGGTACACGACGGCGCGGCCAAAGCGAACATGGGGGACACGGCCCTGCGAGGTCAAGTCAGTGAGGGTCCGCTCCGAAATGCCCATCGCCTTGGCCGCCTGACGTCGGCGCAGCGCGAGGACGGGCGGGCTCGACCCGCCGGATAGGTCGTGAACAGGGGGGTACGGGGACATGATGCGACTCCGAGAACCGGTGCTCCGTGGGCAGGCACGCCGCCTGCGTGACGAAGGAGGTTCTCGAAGGCACCAGGCCGAATCGAAGCGTCGATCCGACGAATTGACGGTTTTTTCTACGGTTTTGGACGCAGATTCCGTTGCGATTTGAGCGTGATTTTCAGGTACCAGGGGTGCGCGTTGTCGGTCCCCGTCCGGCGCCACACGCGGCCGTCGGGGTCTCGTCCGAGATTGCGGGCCGCGTTCTGGATTCCGAGCCCGCGATAGGACGCCAGCGACCGCGGCTGCAGCCCCTCCAGCTCGGCGGCGGTCTTGTTGTTGACCCACTGGCCGTCGTGCTTCACCAGCGGCGGCGTGATGCGCTCGAGTTCGGCGATCTCCATCGATTCCGCTTGGGGCGAGGTGGCCGCGGGCTCAACGGTTGCCGGCTCCGCAATGCTGACGGCATCGAGCAGGCGAGCGAGGCACCGTTCGGCGTCACGGACCGCCTGCGCGGCGCGGTCCCCGTCGAGCTTCGAGAGTCGGCCGTTGGGTCCGACGACCCCTTGGAGCCACCGGTGCCCCGCCAGCAAATCCGCAATCTCCTTCAGTTCCTCCGGCCAGTCCTGATGGACCGGGTGCGACACCAGGAAGTGGCGAAGGAGGGCGGCGTACCGCAGGTGCGCCTGCGACGCCAGGCGGCGGAACTGCCTCGTCGCTCCATCCAGGAGATAATGCCCGTCGCTCACGACGCGCGAGGTGGCGAGCCCGACGGCGGCCCGGTAGGGCTCGAGCGTCCACTGCAGCGCCTCGGCGATCGACCAGTGCTCGGGAATGGCGGGCTCGGCCTGCGTCGGTCCCGCGGCCCCGCACTGGCTGCCGCTCCCCTCGGGCCGCGGTGCATCGTCATCCGCGCCCGCACCGCGGTAGAGACGCAGCATCTTCGCCGCCGACTCGAGCACCGCCAGATCCTCGTCGCTGATGACATCACCGGCCCGCCAGCGTTGGTGCTTCCCATTGGAGCTGGCGGCCTGCAACTGGTTCCAAAGCGCCGTCGGGAACGCGGCGACGCGGCGGGCGCTGTCCAGGGCGGCCAGAAGGAGGGCGCCGGGTCCCGCCTCGTCGGCGGGGGCGCGAAAGACCGTGACCTTGTCGTCGGGCAGGGGCTCGAAGGGACCGTCCGGGGAGTCCGACCCCACGAGCGTGATCCCAGGTGGCTGCCGGTCCAGCCGCGTCCAGTACCTCAGCATGATGGCCCTGTTGGACTCCGCGAGCACGTGGTGGAGCGCCCCGGTCGCTTCGGACAGCGCGACCGCGTGCGGGACGCCGTCCACGCGGCGGCCGCCCGGGACGGGAACCGTCGTCGCATCCAGGGTCTCGTAGAACCTCCCGAACGCCTTGTGGATGTGGTCGATCGGGTCCACGTCCGGCGGGAAGGGCGGGCCATACGACGCGACCACGCTGACGATGGGCACGGGGACCACGCCCGAGGCGGCGGGGTTCTCCGGCTGGCCCGCTTGCTCGGGAGCGTTGGCGGGCACTTCCCCCCGGTCCCGTGCCGGCCGGCTGAGCCGCTGCCGCCACCGCTCGAGGTCCCGGCAGCGCTGCTTGAAGTCCGCCAGCCACTCCGCCGAGAGCGTCCAGGGCGCCTGCGGGTCGCAATCCACATCCGTCGGCCCGTTCCGCAGGGCATCGAGGCAGCGCCCGATCTCGTACGAGGGGCGGTCCAGCCCCCCCGGGCCGCCCTCGTCCAGCTCCGCCGCGGCCGCCGCCAGGCTCTCGTCGGCCTTCCTGAGCGCCTCCCGCCACCGATCCCGCAGGCGGCGGTAGGCCAGCACACGCTCGACCCAAGGGCGGGCGTGGTGCCGCGCGACCTCCTCGGCGCTGGCGGGCTCGCGCCCGGGCTCCGGGGGCGCTCCCGGCCCCGGGTCGGCGACCGGCCCGAAGTCGGGCGGGATGTACTCCACGAGTTCCTCGGGGGGCGGGCCGAGCCGCCGCGCGTGCCCGATGTGCCGCAGCAGGCTCGCGGACGCGAGGCGGACCTCCCACAGGGCCTCGTAGAGCGCGGCGATGCCCGGGCTGCGGGGCGGCGGGAGCTTCGCCCTCTGGCCCCCGCCCCCGGAGCCGCCTGCACCTGCGTCCTTGCTCAACTCGGCTGGGTTCCTGTCGTGGCCACGCGCTCGAGGGTGCGGGCCACCACGATCCTGAGGTCGGGGGGCCGCCGCGGAACGCGACCCGTCCCGGACGATGCTATGTCGCCCCCGCTGCCCTCCAGTAGCTGGCCTCTAGTCCTCCAGCTCCATCCCCACCAGCTCCGCCAGCATCACCGCGGCCATGTACTCCTCCTCATGTTCGGCGGCCCAGGACTCGCCGGCGGCGTTGTGGGCCTCGGCACGCCACACCGGCGAGCCGCCCGGGCCGGGGACCTCTTGGAGGGTCACCGTGAGGTACAGATGCTCCCGGATGGTGTCCAGGATGACCCCGGCCAATCTCGACATCCTGGTAGCATACCGGCCCGATGCCGCACCGCGGGACCAGCGACAGGTACCGGCCCCGCCTCGAGCCGGCCTGGGTGTTCCTCCTCGGGGGCATCGTGCAGCGCCGGCCGGGGGCGGGCTACCGGTACCGCCGCCGCCCAAGGCTCCTCGTGTACCCGCAGGATGGCCCCTCGCGCCGCCACTCCGTGCACGCCATGAACGGGCCGAATGGCCCCGTCTTGGGCACCACCGCCCCGGTCCTGCAGCTCGGGCAAAGCTCCGCGGTCTTGCCGCACCGCTCCGCCGCGCACCGGTAGCCCGCCGGGCCGCGGACGAACGCCCCGGCGCCGCACCACGGGCAGGCGCGGGCCTTGGCCTCGCAGAGCGGGAAGTTCGAGCATCCCCAGAACAGCCCGTGCTGCCCCTCGATCCGCCGCAGCCGCCCGCCGGCGCAGGACGGGCACGCGACCGTCCGGGCGGCCGCGCCCGAGGCGATGACCAGCCCCGAGTACTCGGGGGCCTCCAGTTCGTCGATGAAGACCGATCGGTTCAGGTCGTCGGTCAGCACGTACGTCCGGTGCCGAGCCCGGGTGAGCGCGACGTAGAACAGACGCCGCTCCTCGGCGTTGGGATGCGACCCGGGCCGTGCCAGCACCAGGTCCATCATCGGACCCCAGAAGCTCCTGGAGGAACCCGCCGAGCAGGGAGCGAAGCCGCCGGTCGTCCTCGGCGAGGGCGGACAGGCTCGGCTTGCGGCCGTCCGCCTCCGCGAGGATCTCCAGGCCCAGGCCGTGGAAGGTCTTGACCGCGACCTCGGCCCCCAGCAGCCGCTCCAGCCGCTCGGCCATCTCGTCGCGGGCCTTGCGGGTGAAGGCCAGGAGGAGGACCTCCTCCGGCTCCGCGGCCCCGCCGGCGACCACCGCGCCGACCTTGCCGACGATCGTGCTGGTCTTCCCCGTCCCGGCCCCGGCCACCACGAGGCAGTTGTCCTCGTCGTGCAGGATGGCCTCCCGCTGCCGCTCGGTGAGCGGGTACCCCTGGCCGCTGGTGAACCACGCCTCGTGCCGCCGGGCCTGCGCCTCAGCGTACCGCCGGTTCCTCCTGCTCCGGGCCTCCTCGCCGCCGGAGAGCGCCTCCCGCACGGCCCGGAGGCCGCCCGCGAGGTCCGCGGGGAGCCCGGGGTGGTCCTCGGGCACCTCGACCGCGGCGGCCACGCGGGCGGCCCGCTCGCGCCAGCGGGCGAACGCCGAGTGCGTCAGGTAGTCGTCGCGCCCGCCGGGTCGCGCGAGTTCCCCCGCGAGGCCGGCCAGCTCATCCCGCGCGAGGAGGGCGCGGGCGACCTCGCCTTGACTGAAGGCTAGTGGCCTCGGGCTCGGTCTCTTCTTGGTGACACTAGCCTCGCTTGTGCGCCGTGTCCGAGCACAAAGCATCACCTTTACAGATCAACTATTGCTCAAACCGGTCGGTGCATACGTTCGTCGTGGGTATCATTGAACTGGATCACGTGTCGTGGAACGCCACCTCGCTCTCGTACTCACAGATGGTGTCCGCAGACAATGCGACAAGTGAGCCATCGGCGCTTATGACTAGCAATGGCGAGCTGGAGGCGAAGCGTCAAAGTGAGGTTGCGCCAACTCGTCAGGAGTTTGTCGAATCTAGGAATCGAGTCAGGCGAGCAGCAAGCCTATCAATGTTCTTAGTCTGGCATTCCCAGACTACCAGCACTTGCCATCCGAGGCGGCGGAGAGCAACACGGGTTCGGACGTCCCGATGGCGATTGGCGGCGAACTTGGCCTGCCAGAATGCCCTGCGGCTCGCGGGTTCGGACCTCCCCTTACGGCAGTTATGCCGGTGCCAAAAACAGCCGTGGACTAGCACGACTTTGCTGCGGGCAGGGAAGACCAGGTCCGGGGACCCAGGCAGCCGGCGATCGTGGAGCCGATAGCGGTAGCCCAAGCCGTGGAGCAGACGCCGCACCAGCAGCTCCGGGGCGGTGTCTTTGCCCCGGATGCGGGCCATAACGGCGGAACGTTGGACCGGGGTGAAATTATCCATTACCCTGTTCCAAGCACATGCCCCATTCGGACCGAGAAAGCCACCGGGAGATTCTTGCCGCGCTCCGAAGCTGGGGCGAGGGGAAGCAGTTCACTCTGCAAGACCTGCAGGATGCTGTGGCGGAGCAGTTTGCTTCGCAGACTGATTTGGCGAGACGGTTCCGCGAGGTTAGATCGAAGTACGGCTTGGACATTCCCTGTAGGGGTAAGACCTACACGATCCGTTCACTTAAGCCGGGGAGCCGAAAGGCCAACACCGACCCTGTTTCCGGCAAGCTTGCTGCTGAGATCCGCTTGGCGGCACACGGCCAATGCCAAATGTGCGGCAAGACGATTGCCGAGGACGGGATTAAGCTCGTGATCGATCACCGGGTTCCGCGCGAATGGGGCGGCAGCAGCGAGCGAGAGAATCTCTGGGCGATCTGCGAACCGTGCAATGTTTCCAAGCGCGACTTCTTTGGGACCCTGCCCACAGACGTGATGAAGCGATGCATGACACCCAAAGAGCCGGTCGAGCGGATCGGCGAACTGCTCAAGGCGTTCGAGAACACGATCTGCCCCAGACGACTACTTGAGGTAGTTGGCCGCGACGACGACTGGCCGCGACGGCTGCGGGAGCTTCGAGATCTGAAATGGGTCGTGGAGCACGTGTACGATCCGGACGAAAAGGGCAAGTACCGTAATGCGTATATGCTCAAGTCTTGGAAGCCTTGGCCGCCGGACATCCGCGCCGCGATCGCCGCGGCAGCCAAAAAGCGCGGCGCCAAGTCCCTGTGACTTAGACGGCGATTAGCTGAAGCTGCTTAACCAGCGTCCGCGGTGGCTTGGCAGAGACCGGCGCCTCCATTCTCTCCAAGTGATTTCGTACCTGCGCGGCAACGGCATGGGCGAGCACCGGCGGGACGGCATTGCCAATTTGAATTGCGATTCGGATCTTGGTACCGGCCCACCTGAAATCATCTGGGAACGTCTGCAGTCGGGCCGCCTCCCAATGGGTGATAGGCCGGTGCTCTGAGGGGTGAAGATAGCGGCCCTTCTCGGGTTTATAGAACTCGCAGCGGATCGTGCATCGCGCCGGACCGTCCCATTCAAGACGACCATACAGATCGGTACCGCCTTTAGTCTTTCTGATCCAGCATTGCGGCGTCAGCTCAGGCGCTTGTCGCTGCAGATCGAAGCGGTTACCTCCAGGAGGAATGAGGCGATAGCGCTTCAACGAGATCTCCGTCGGGTTGCGGGCAATGTGCAGATCGGAGCCGCAATAAAGACCGTCGGGCCTTTCGGGGAGGTCAGGGTGGATCGGCCTCAAAGGAATCCCCTCGAACGCCTCGCGAACGCCTGCGCGCTTGCCGTTGGGTTTGGGAAGTTCGATGGGGCCGTACTTGGAACCAATAATGAACGCGCGACGACGATTCTGCGGTACGCCGTAATTGCTGGCGAGCAGAATGCCCTTGCTTTCTTCTGCAATCTTAAAGCCGAGCCTTTTGGCGCGGCGGATGATCCCTTGGCCCTCAGGCGAGTTGAGCAAGTTGGGCACATTTTCAACGACGAAGACCTTGCAGTCGCTAGCCTCTACAACATCCATGTAGTACTGCCAGAGCCTGCGGCGCGGATCGTTCGCCTTGTTTCCCGTCAGGTTAGAAAACCCCTGGCAAGGTGGACCGCCAACTACTACGTCGGCCTGAGGAATCACTGCACGTTCTACGACCTGAATGATGTCGCTGGCAATAGCGTGATCGCCGAAGTTCGCTGCATAGGTTCGTGCGAAGTCTGGCTCCTTTTCCACTGCCAGTACAGGAACAAACCCCGCACGCTTGAACCCAAGGGTCAAGCCCCCGGCACCTGCGAACAAATCTATGACTTTGTACGGTCGTGCCGCCATCCGTCGCCTCGCTCTTGAGACAGTAGCCCCCGGTGAACTGTACAACCCGTTGGGGCCTTCGTCTACAGCACCGCTAAACGTGGGGTTGATCCGGGACAAGCTGTCGCTTCGTGTCAATTGCTGCATGTTGGCGGCATCCTCGCTTCGATTTTCCGTCCAAGATACCAGATATTTCCCAGACTTTCAAGGCTGGAGACGTATTCCACGGCCCCTCTGGCTCAGGATTCCCGAGGGGCTCGCTCGGGCAATCACGCTCGGGTGGATAGATGCGCCGTCAAGCCAGCGGGGTGCGTCATGGTCGTGTCCCACTCCGCCGAGGTGGCCAAGTTCCAGCTTCTGCTGGTCGAGCCCCGCGCCAAGGGCTAGGGCGTGGGCACACTGCTGATGACGGAGTGCGTCCGCTTCACGCGGGCCGCCGGGTACCGGCGGCTGACGCGGTGGACCACGGGCAACCTCGCCCCGGCGAGGCGGCAGTTACGGCCGCGGGCTTCCGGCTCGCGCACAGCCAGGAGGAGGACAGCGATTTCGGTGGACGGGTGGTCAACGAGACGTGGTGGCTAGACCTTTGATGCACGGCGGCTCACGAGTCCGGCCCGGCTCCCATGCTGTGCGCACATCGCCTCCGCCACCAGCGAGAGGATGTGCTCGAGGCGCCGGGCCGTGGTCACGCTCCCTCAAACCCCGTTGGCGTCGCGCCGGTCGCGGGGAAGCGTGACCCGCTCCCCATCGTGTAGAACACCTTGTCCAGCAGCCGAAGCAGGGTGCTCGGCTGCCGGCCGGCCCCGGACTGGGACCCCTCGTCGGCCGCGCGCAGCCGCTCCCGGTCCCGCGGCGAGAGCGATCGGATCAGGGCGCTGTAGAACCCGATCCACCGCGGGTACTCGGCCAGGTCCCCACCCTCGGCGTTCACCGGCGGCCCCAGGCCGCGCTCGAGCTGGAACCGCCGGATCGCCGAGCGGGCGCGGCCGTCCACGATCGGGAAGTGCCGCCGGGTGGTCCAGTGCAGGAACTTGCTGGCGAAGGAGTACGGCCGCGGCCCGCCGGCGCCCTCCCAGGCGTCGAGGATCACGGGCATCAGCCGGTTCGCCGCTTCCACGATCTGCTCGGGATGATGCTCCAGGGCGTCCTCGGCCAGACCCGCGAGCACCGGGAGCATCCCCGCGGCGTGCTCCTCGAGCCGGGCGATCACCCGGGGCATGGTGCCCGCCTTCCAGAACATCTGCGTGGCCCAGACCCCGTCGATGAGCACCACTCGCTCGGCGATGGTGGCCGGCTCGAGGGCGGCCCCGGGCGAGGGAAAGTGGCGGGCGACCAGCCGGTCGGCGGCCGGCAGCGGGCTGTAGCCGTTGAAGCGGCGGATCGCCTCCTCCGCGGCGGCGAGGTCGAGGTAGGCCATGGTGCGGCCAATCTACCACGCCCTGCCCCGCATCGCCTCCACCACCGCCAGCGGGCAGATGTGGTCGAGGTACCGGGCTGTCGTGGCGATGGAGCGGTGCCCGAGCTGCTTGGAGATGATCCCGATGTCCAGCCCCTCCTCGCGGAGCTGGGCGGCGTGGGTGTGCCGCAGGCCGTGGGCGTGGACCCGCTTCTCGATCCCCGCCCGGGCGCCCAGCACCGGCAGCAGCCGCCGCACGTACGCCTGGGTCACGCCCCTCCCGCTGGCGGTGCAGAACAGGGGCGCCAGGGGCGGGAGCGTCCAAGTCCCCCGCAGGGCCAGCCAGCGGGCGACCTCCGCCGCGGCCCCGGGGTCGATCCCGGCGGTGCGGGAGTGGCCCCCCTTGGCGTAGAGCACCCGCACGGCCCCGTGCTCCAGGTCCAGGTCCTTGGGGCGGAGCTTGAGGGCCTCGCCGAGCCGGAGCCCCCCGCGGTAGAGCAGGGCCAGCAGGGCACGGTTCCGCACGCCGGTGTGCGTGTCCGGGCAGGCGTCCAGCAGGGCGCGGACCTCCTCGTCCGACAGCACCTCCGGGGGGAAGCGACGGCGGGGCTTTCTCCGCCTCATTGCCGTGGCCGCCGACCACGATGTCGTGGCCACCGTCAGGGCCTTTGTCTGCCTGGGCCGCTCCCCCGCCCCCCACGCGAGCGCGCGGGGCATGCGTAAGTCCTCCTCTGGCCTGGAGCTACGTTCCGCTCGAAAGCCGTAGCGCTGAGATACCTCAAGACTCCTCATGAAGCAAGGGTTCACGTGGCGATGCGGCGGTCACTGTCGTGTATGCTGAGGCGTCGCGCTCACAGTTGATACAGCGAGGTGACGATGGGACGTGCATCCCCAGACCGGCGAAGGCAGAAGTTCGGCCTTGGCCAAAGAGCCCACCTTCAGTCCCTCATCGAAGAGGCGCATGAGCGTGGCATCGCTGTAGACATCGAGGTTCACGATCTGGAGTTTATGACCGGAGACAGGGTCCGCGAATGGATAGAGCGGCTCCGGCGTGCACTGGACGATGGTGGTATTGAGGACGCCGGCGCTTGAGCGCCAGACCTGCCCTGCATGCACATTTGCGGACAGATCAAGTGGACGCTCGCCGAGTGAGCGAGGGAGGTAGTCGCCCCGAGCGGCGATCGTGGGTGGCTTCTCCGAGACTCCTCGCCCATGTGCCTTGCTGTCTGGCGGCTTGCAGGGTACATCATGAGTGTTGGCGAAGGGAGGACGGACTAGGAAGGACGCCACGCCCATGACCACCCTTGCCAGCATGCCCTACCCCACCGCCCGCGACGCCGCCTTGGGCGCCCACGGCGAGCCGGGGGCCTGCGCCGTGCTCCTCGACGGCATGGCCCTGGTGATGGACGCCGCGGCCGCCGAGGCCCTGGAGGCCGAGGGGACGGCCTTCGCCTACCTGTGCTGGTGCCCCTGGGCCGAGCGGGTCGTGAGCGTGCCGGTGCACTGATCGCGCACCGGTCCCCACGGGCTGCCGCTCACCGTGCCCAAAGTCGCAATTCCCAGCGCAGCACGTTAAAGAACCGGGTTCACGGAACACGGTCCCCATGCCTCCCCCACCCCTATACAAATCCGCCGAGGGGGCGTCGTGAGTGGCGGCGAGACGATTTCTCTCGCCCTTTGGAGCTCAAGCCTCAAAGGCTGCCAGCGCCTCTGTGCCGATAAGTCGGCACGATCTGAACGGTTACATAGCACTTGCAGCTAGGTTCTGCCTCGGGTTACACTGCCCCCCATGGCCTCGTGCGTGCCCACCCCAGAAGAGTTTGTGAGATCCTCCCTCGATCGCCTCAGGCGGAAGCTCCTCGATCTGACTACGCGGAATCCCCTCCTCTCATTTAAGCACTCTGCCCGATCGAGGCGCTTTATTCGGCTGATCGACGAACTGCCGGATCAGATCTACCAGAAGTTCCAAGGCGGCACAAGCCTTCGGTTCGTCTGCCTGCCCGACGGCCAACGAGACCCCGAGGACGAGCGGTCGGTCCACTTTCGCAGAGCGTTGCAGCAGGCCAAACTCGAGGACGAGGAGTATCGCGCACAGCTCGATGCGCTCGGTGATGAGCTTGGCGAGAAGGCGCTTTCAGAACTCGAGGCAGAACTGCGAGCACGGGTGCGGACACAGCTCGGGATGCCGCCCAGGAAAACTGTGGTCATCACGCCCTCAGAAGTAGCCAACGAGCTGGGTCTCAATCCGTCGTTTGATCTGCCACTCCCGACCGAGGGCGACGTTCACAAGCGTTACGCGGATAACACCATCCAGACGCTCATGTTCCGGGAGCAGATGGAGCGGACCCTCGGCACCATTCGAGACGAGGCCAGAACCTCCTTGGAGGAGGCAGGAGTCAACACTCTCCACGCCGCGATCGGCTACTTGGAATGGTACGAGAGCGACTCCTCCGCGAAGGCGCACTTCGCCCCGCTGATCCTCTTTCCGCTAGAGATGCGGCGGGAGCTCGTTCGAGGCCAGTACGAGTACTCGGTAGCAGGTTTGGACGAGGGACCGCAAGCGAACATCACGCTGGGCGAGCGTCTGCGTCGCGACTTTGGCATCGTCCTCCCAGAGCTTGGCGAGGAGGAACCCCCCGAGTCATACTTCCAGCGAGTGGCCGATGCCGTACGGACTCAAGCCACATGGAAGGTGCGACGCTGGATCACGGTCGGCCCGTTCAGCTTCGCCCGGCTGGCGATGTACCAAGATCTGTCGCCTGACCTTTGGCCGCCCGAGGGCGGGATCGAGCAGCACGACGGGATTCGCCGGGTGCTCGTAGGAGCCGACCAGGAGCCGGGGACTCCAAGCTACGCCCAAGACCGGGACATCGACGCGCCGGCCGACTCGCTCTCGAGGCCGGTGCTCGTGACCGACGCGGACTCGTCACAGGTCAGCGCCATTATGGACGTCCTGGACGGCCGACACCTGGTCATCGAAGGCCCCCCCGGCACCGGGAAGTCCCAGACGATCACAAACATCATCGCAGCCGCGCTCGCGGAGGGAAAGACGGTGCTGTTCGTGGCGGAGAAGATGGCCGCGCTCAACGTCGTCAAGGACCGCCTCGACCACATGAAGGTAGGGCCGGAGGCGTCCCTCGGGAGCTTCTGCCTCGAGATGCACTCCACCAAGGCCCGTAGGCGGGACACCATCGACGCGCTCCGCCGGCGGGACAATCTGCGCCCGAGCCAGCACGCCGCGCTCCAGCTCGCCAACGCGGTGACCGAGGCATACCGGTTGCGGAACCAGCTCACCGCCTTTGTCGTTGCACTCAACAGCCCTGTCGGGTCGATGCAGTTGACTGTCCAGCAGATTATCTGGGGATTAGAGCGTTTGAGGCAGGAGCATCCGGAACTGCCGGGCTCACTCGATGAGTTGGAGTTATCCGACGCTGAGGAGTGGACGACGGTTCGCTCCGCGTCGGCGAAGGCCCATCTTGCGGCGTTCGCGGAGCAGCAGCAGGTCGTCTCGAGCAAATACGGATCGGCGCCAGGAAGCCCGTGGTTCGGCCTTGCGCACGCCGACCTGGACGTGTTCGCAGCCGAGGACGTGGTCCGCAAAATTCGGGAACTATTGAAGGCTGCACAAACGTTCAGCAGTCTCGATGCGGAGCTGTCACAATGCTGCGCAACCGATCAGCACGCGACGATCGCGGGCCTGGTGTGCGTCGGCCGACAGCTAGAGACTTTGCGGACGCCGGACTCAGCGGCGTGCCTGGATGCGATCCCGCTCCTTCAGTCGGAGGCAACGCGGGAAGCGGTGCGTCGGTTTCTCGTAGACGCCGGCACGCTCCGGCAGGCACGACATGTTATCGACAGCGCCTTGGTGACGAGTGCGGCGACGGCCGGGGCGAGGGAGGGCGACCTGCGTGCGGTGGCCGCGAGAGCGCACGCATTAGGGCTGGGGCCGCTGCCCGTGTCTGACCTCGAGCGAGCACTCGTCGAGGCGACCGCGCAGCGGGAGCGATGGCGGCTTGCCCACGAGTGCGTGGAGTTACTCCGCTCAAGGTGCGAGATGGAGCAGGACGCCCCGGCTGCCACACTCCGGGCGACGCTCCAGGCGGTAAAGGCCGCGACATCCCTTCCGCAGGAGCTCATCCCAAGCCGTGAGGCCGCCCTGCTGGAGCGTCAGGCGTCTGAGCGACTGACCCGGCTGCAACTTGAGTGCACGACTCTCCGGGACGAGCGAGTGCGTTTGGCACAGAGCTTTCGGATCGACCGTGTTGGTGACGCCGCGGCCCTGGAGACCATGGCGCGCCACTTACGCAGCGCGGGGATCTTTGGATTCCTCAAGTCGAGCGTGCGCCGAGCCAAGCAGGAGCACGCGGCGCTGTCCACCGAGGCCCGGCGAACGCCCGCAGCGATAGCAGCGCGAGAGCTCGAGGATTTGGCGGATCACGTGCGCCGAGCGGGGGCGTTCCAGACGAGCGAGGAGGCCAAGAGTGCGCTGGGAGCAATGTTCCGTGGGCTGGACTCCGATTTCGCCCGCGCCCTCGCCGTCGCGCAGTGGGGCGACTACGTCCGTCAGGGGATCGGATCGGGGACCGACGCTTCCGTGAGGCTGCGCCGGCGGCTGTTTGAGTGCGACGCAGACGAGTTCGAGCTCATCCGAGGGATCCACCGCCACGCCGGCTTCCGCATTCTGGCGGAGGCCATGCAAGACGCGACGGCTCACGTCGATTCGGAGGCGGCACTTCGGGCGGCCGAGGCGCGGGCGGCGGCCCTCGCCGACCTAAAGTCTCTAACCGACCGAATGGGTCTGGCACCGCAGATCCGTCTCGAACAGTGCGTCGGGGTGGCGGACGCCGTTGCGTCGGCGGAGGTCGCGGAGGCCGCCATCTCTGCCAACACGACCGTGTCTACGACCTTCGGGCCGCTGGGCTTCACCCGCGACGCTCCTCTTCTCGGATTGGACGCGGCCCTGGCCTTTGCCACGAGCGTCGCGGGGGCGTCGTTGCCCGAGAAGGTTGTCCTCTGGACCCTGGACCGAGACCACGCGCATCGCGTCGGGCAGCTCAGGGAGATCGGGCGACGTATCGGAGAAGCTGCGCAGCAGCTAGAGGAGATCGAGCGAGCGCTGAAGGAGCGGGGAGCCTGCATTCAGGACTGGCTCCGCTCGCCGAAGATCGCGGAGACGAGCCCGTCTGATCTGAGGCTTTGCTGCGAGGAGTGCTTGAACGATCCCCAAGGCGTTCACGTGTTGTCGGACCTGCGGCGACTTCTCAAAGAGGTGAACGAGCTCGGCCTCGGCCCACTGGTGGAACTGCTGGGCCGGGAGCGCGTCTCGTTTGCACATCTGCCCGCCGCCCTCGACCGGGCGCTGTTCCAATCGCTGGCGAGGCGAGCCGTCGCCGCGCACGGCGCGCTGCGGCAGTTCACGGGCACCTCCTTCGAGGCGGCCCGCAAGCGCTTCCGCGAACTCGACCGCGAGTTGCAGCAGCTCCACCGCCGGAAGCTGGCGGAGGACCTGCTTCGCCGAGACATCCCGCGCGGCTCGTCGTTCGGGGCAAAGGGCACGTGGACGGATCTCGCGCTCATTCGTAGCGAAACCACCAAGAAGACCCGCCACATCCCGCTCCGCAGTCTGCTGGACCGCGCCGGGGACGCCATCCAGGCGATGATGCCCTGCTTCATGATGAGCCCCCCGTCGGTCGCGCAGTACCTCCGGCCGGGACGATTGACGTTTGATCTGGTCATCATGGACGAGGCGTCGCAGATGCGCCCGGAGGATGCTCTCGGAGCGATCGCCCGAGGCGGGCAGGTGGTCGTCGTAGGCGACCCAAAGCAGCTCCCGCCGACGAGCTTTTTCCAGATGGAAGACAGCGTGGACGAGGACGCAGCGACCGCTGCGGATGACGAGTCGATCCTCGATGCCGCGATGTCAATCCTCCAGCCTGTCAGGCGGCTTAAGTGGCATTACCGCTCGAGGCACGGCTCCCTCATCGCGTTCTCCAATAAGGAGTTCTACGACAGTGATCTGATCGTCTTTCCCTCCCCGCAGGATGCGACGGCCGACGCTGGTGTGCGCTACGAGCACGTACCGGACGGGTGCTACCGCAATCGCGTGAACCTCCCCGAGGCGCGCGTCGTAGCGGCCAGGGCAATTGACTTCATGCTGCGTTACCCCAGTCGTAGCCTGGGCATAGTCACCCTCAATCAACCGCAGCAGGAGGCGATCTCGCTTGAGATCGACCGCCTTGTTGCCATGACGCCAGGGGTCGCGGAGTACCTGAAACAGTGGGAGGGCTCGCTTGAGCCGTTCTTTGTCAAGAACCTCGAGAATGTTCAGGGAGACGAGCGCGACAGCATTTTCATCTCGACGGTGTATGGCCGGGACGAGAAGGGGGCACTGTTCCAACGTTTCGGGCCGATTAACACGGCCGCGGGGCACCGCCGCCTCAATGTACTGTTCACGCGGGCGAAGTTCCAGACTGTGGTATTCTCGTCCATGCAGCCTGGGGACATCCGCGTGGACGAGCACAGCAGCCGCGGAGTACGGGCGTTACACGGATTCCTTAAGTACGCGCTGGACCGGAGCCTGGAAACCCCGGTGTACAGCGATCGCCCGCCCGACAGCGACTTTGAAGTCGCTGTTGCGTCCCGCCTGCGTCAAGCCGGCTTTGAGGTTGTCCCGCAAGTGGGCGTGGCCGGCTACTTCATTGACCTAGGGATTCGTCACCCCCAGCACCCCGGACTGTTCGTGCTTGGCGTCGAGTGTGACGGGGCGACTTACCATTCCGCGAAGTCAGCACGGGACCGGGACCGCCTACGTCAGGAGGTTCTTGAGCGGCTCGGGTGGGCGATCCATCGCATCTGGTCGCTCGATTGGTACCGTCAACCTCAAGAGGAGCTTGATCGGCTTCTGAAGCGGCTCCGCAGCGAGGTTGAGCGCCACGCGACCGCTCGGGCTCTGGCAATCACTGCTGGGCCGGAGGGCATGAGCCTTCAGGGAGGCAGCGTGGCACCCGAAGCGGCTCCTGGTGAGGGCAAGCCGGCTACAGCCGCGCCGGAGGAATACGCGAATCGAAGCGGGCTTAGGCACGAGTGACTCGGTGCCGGCCCAGCCGAGCAGCGCTGCCCGGCCCCTCCGTACTGTAGTGAGCAGTGTTGAGTATCGCCTGCTCCGGCAGGTACGAGCTACGCTCCGCTCTCAAGGCGTAGCTCTCCTCCCGCCGCGACCGCCTTCGGCGGCGGGACCCGGAACACCAGCCGGCGCCCGCAGGCGCGGCACGTATCCATCGAGGGGTCGCCGCCGGGGTCGGGGGGCTCGCCGATCAGCCGCGGCATGGGGATGTTGAACGAGATCGGGCCGTCCGGCGACCACCCGCACACCCCGCACCGCCCGCCGCGGGTCCGCCCCTTCTCCAGCCTGGCCAGACGCTCCTTCAGGCCCCCCGCCATCACGCCGCCCCCGCCGGCCTGGTGATCCGGTCCACGAAGTCCAC
>JBIQJK010000048.1:0-26264 GCA_044507535.1 Planctomycetaceae bacterium
GGGGATGGGGAGGGAGGGGTGGCGGCCATGGGCGAAGGGTAGCGGCCGGCGCCGGCCGGTGGGTTGGGCGGGCCGGGCGCGTGTAGGCTTGGGGCATCATGAAGAGCTTCGGGCTTCGGATCGCGGCGTGCTGTGTGGTGCTAGGGATCTCCGGGATCGCGTGCGGGCAGGGTGCGCCGGCGCCGGCTCGGGTGCAGGCGCAGGCCCAGCGCGGGTTCGAAGGGCGGTACCGGCGCGGGCCGGAGGTTGCGCCGGTGCGGATCGTGCTGTTCACGGACTACCAGTGCCCGGACTGCGACCAACTCGATCAACTGCTCGAGGGGCTGATCGAGGGGCGGCCGGACGTGGCGGTGAGCGTGAAGCACTTCCCGTTCTCGAAGGCGTGCAACCCGAACGTGCCGCGGGAGCTGCACCCCAACGCATGCTGGGCGGCGCGGGCGGCGGAGGCGGCGGGGATGCTGCGGGGGCGGGACGGGTTCTGGGCGATGCACCGGTGGCTGTTCTCAAGGCGCGGGTCGTTCACGGACGCGGAGCTGCGGGCCGCGCTGACGGGGATGGGGTACGACGCGCCGGCGTTCGAGCGGGTGATGACCTCGCCGGCGACGCTCCAGGCGGTGCAGGAGGACATCGCGGAGGGGATGTCGGTCGGGCTGACGGGGACGCCGATGCTGTTCATCAACGGGCGGGAGGTGCAGAACTGGCGGGTGGAGGGCGTCGTGGAGCGGGCGATCGCCGAGGCGGCGGAGACGGATCCGAAGACGAGCGAGGGGGACCGGCCGCCGACGGCGGTGGAGAAGCACATCGCGGACTGGCGCTCGCAGCCGCGGGCGGCGGTGGTGGACGAGTCGGCGCGGTGGCTGGGGGACCAGGGGGAAGGGGTTGTAACCGTGGTGGTGTGGGGGGACCTGCAGGAGCCGAACACGGCGATGGCGGATGCGGAGGTGCGGCGGCTGATCGAGGCGGGGCGGCCGATCCGTTACGCCTTCCGGCACTTCCCGGTGGACCAGTCGTGCAACGCCTCCTCGCCGATGACGCTGCACCCGGCGGCGTGCGCGGCGGCGCAGGTGCGGGAGGCGGCGTTCCTGGTGGGGGGCGAGGAGGCGGGGTGGCGGATGCACGCGTGGCTGATGAAGAACAGGGCGGCGGTGGAGGCCGCGGCGGAGGGGGGCAAGGGGGCGGAGGGCGTGGCGCGGGCCGCGGCGGGGGCGGTGGGGATGGATGCGGCGGCGCTGGTCGGGGCGCTGCCGCGCCCGGAGGTCGGGGCTCGGATCAGCGCGGACAGTTCGCTCGCGGGGCGGATGGGGGTGGCGAGCATCCCGATGATCTACATCGACCAGCGGCGGGCGCAGCGGTGGACGGCGGGGGCGAGGCCGATCATCGGGGAGATCGTGGAGGCGGCGGTCGCGGAGCGCAGCAGCCGGCCGTGATGGGAGCGCTGGGCGCAGCGGGGCGGTGAACTTCCTCTCGGGCGCGCGGTCGCGGGCGCGGGAAGGATGTTCGTGTGCGCGTGTTTCGGGGGTGCGAGGGGGACACGGGGCAGGAGGCGGCGCATGGGCGGGTGGATGGCGCGCGGGATCGGGATCGGGGCGGTGGTCGCGGGCGGGTTGATGCTGGCGCGGGAGGCGATCGCGAGGGCGCGGTGGTACGACCTGCACGGCCGGACGGTGCTGATCCCGGGAGGGTCGCGCGGGCTGGGGCTGGCGCTGGCGCGGCAGCTGCTCGGGCACGGGTGCCAGGTGGCGATCTGCGGGCGCAACGAGGAGACGCTGGAGCGGGCCGCGCGGGAGTTGGAGGAGCGGATCGGCGGGGACGAGCGCGTCTACGCCGCGGCGTGCGACATCACCGACCAGGGGCGGGTGCGCGAGCTGGTGCGGGCGGTGCGAGAGGAGCTGGGGGAGATCGACGTGCTGATCAACGACGCGGGGGTGATCGACGTCGGGCCGGTGGAGGAGATGACGGTCGAGGACTTCGAGCGGGAGATGGCGGTCCACTTCTGGGGGCCGCTGCACCTGATGATGGAGGTGCTGCCGCGGATGCGCGAGCGCGGCGAGGGGCGGATCGTGAACATCTCGTCGATCGGGGGGAAGGTGCCGGTGCCGCACCTGGCGCCGTACTGCGCGAGCAAGTTCGCCCTGGCGGGGCTGTCGGGGTCGCTGCGGGCGGAGGCGATGCGCGACGGGGTGTACGTCACGACGGTGTACCCCTGGCTGATGCGGACGGGGAGCCACGTCAACGCGCACTTCAAGGGGCGGAGCGGGGAGGAGTACGCGTGGTTCAAGGGGTCGCTGGCGATCCCGGGGGGCTCGGTCGCGGCGGACCGGGCGGCGGCGCGGATCATCCGGGGCCTGCAGCGCGGGGAGGCGGAGGTGCTGCTGGGGGTGCAGGCGGTGCTCGCGGCGAAGGGGTACCAGTTGATGCCGGAGTGGGCGTCGGACGATCTGGCGATCATGAACCTGCTCCTGCCGCGGCCGGGGGGGATCGGGCGCGGACGGGTGAGTGGGCGGGAGGAGGAGCCGCGGGTTCGCTGGGGGATGGCGGGGTCGCTGGAGCGGGCGGTGGAGCGGAACAACGAGGCGGGGGAGTCGCCGCCGATCTGAGCGGCCGGGGCGGATGGGCGGGTGAGCATGTCGCCTCGGCAGGGCGGGCTGCGGATCGGGACCAGCGGGTACCAGTACAACCACTGGCGCGGGGTGGTGTACCCGGCTGGGGCGCCGGTGTCGCGCTGGTTCGCGCTGTACGCGGGGGAGTTCGACACCGTCGAGATCGACAACACGTTCTACCGATTGCCGGCGGCGGCGACATTCGCGGCCTGGCGCGGGCGGGCGCCCGCGGGGTTCGTCTACGCCGTGAAGTTCAGCCGCTTCGGCACGCACATGAAGAAGCTGCTGGACCCGGAGGGGACGGTGGGGCTGTTCATGGAGCGGGCGCGGGAGCTGAGGGGGACGCTCGGGCCGGTGCTGGTGCACCTGCCGCCGCGGTGGCGGGTGAACACGTCGCGGCTGGGGGCGTTTCTTGATGTGGCGTCGCGCTACCGGGGCGTGCGATGGGCGGTGGAGGTGCGGGACGAGAGCTGGCTGCGCGAGGAGGTGTACGCGGTGCTGCGGCGCGCCCGCGCTGCGCTGTGCCTCCACGACATGATCCCCGATCACCCGCGCGTGCTGACGGCGGGTTGGACGTACCTGCGGTTCCACGGGACCGCCGCGGGCGGTGCGGTGGACGGCGGGTACACGGATCGTGCGCTGCGGGCCGCGGCGGGGGAGATCCGTGGGTGGCTGCGTGAGGGGATCGACGTGTACGCGTACTTCAACAACGACTGGGGCGGGCACGCGGTCTTTGATGCGAAGCGGCTGCGGGCGTTGCTGGTGAGGCGGGCGGGGCGCCTGGCCGCGGCGGAGCGGCCGCCGATCGGAGGCTAGCGGGGGAGGTAGGCCCGCGCACGGCGCGGGCGCTCGCGTTGGGGCGCGGGCACGGCCAGCGCGGCCAGGGCGATCCCCGCCGCGGCGGCGAGGATGCCGGCGACGAGGCCCTTGTGGGTGTTCATCCAGAGTTGTGTGCTGTAGGGCCAGGCGCGGGCGTCGAAGGCGCCGTGGGCGCCGTGGTCGCCGGGAACGGGCTTCCAGAGGTTGTGCGGGCGGTTGGGGTCCTCGGGCTCGCTCGTCTGCTGGCGCTGGTAGCCGGTCCTGGCCAGGACGCGGTCGGCGTACCAGGGGGCGACGCGGTTGCCCCAGATCGCCTTGATGGTGGGGTAGCCGACGAAGAGCTCGCGCTTGCGGTGGCGGGATGCCCACTCGATGGCGCGGGCGGCGACCTCGGGCTGGAAGATGGGGGGGATGGGCTGGGCCTTGTAGGGCATGCGGCTCTTGGTCCAGCGGAACTGCGGCGTGTTGAGGCCGGGGAGCTGGACCATGCAGAGGTGGACGTTGATGCGGTCGTGCATCAGCTCCGTGCGGAGCGACTCGGTGAAGCCCTGGATGGCGTGCTTGGCGGCGCAGTAGGCGGACTGCAGCGGGATGCCGCGGTAGGCGAGGGCCGAGCCGACCTGGATGATCACGCCGCGGTTGCGCCGGCGCATGCGGCGCAGGGCGGCGAGCGTGCCGTGGACGGCGCCGAGATAGGAGACCTCGGTGACGCGGCGGAACTCGTCGGGGGTCATCTCCATGGCGGGGGAGAAGACCGAGACCGTGGCGTTGTTGACCCAGACGTCGATGGGGCCGAAGCGCTCCTCGACGAAGCGGGCGGCCCGCTCGACCTGCTCGTAATCGGCGACGTCGGTGGGCAGTGCCAGGGCGCGGCCGCCCGCGGCCTCGACGTCGCGGGCCGCGCCGGCGAGCCCCGCCTCGCCCCGGGCCAGCAGCGCGACGCGGGCGCCGCGCCGGGCGAACTCGACGGCGGTGGCGCGGCCGACGCCCGCGGAGGCGCCGGTGACGACGACGACCTGCGTGGGACCGTGGGCGACCATGCGGGCTCCTTGGCGTCCGCGCCCGGCGTCCGCGCGACCGGGCGCCGCGGGAGCGCTGCCGGCGAACTCTACCGACACGATGCGCGGACGTTGGCGGGTTCATGAGGCGGGGCTCAGGGAGCGCAATATGCCTTTCACAGCCTCGGTTCCCCTGTCATCTCGCGCGGATAGTGTGTCGCCATGCCCCGGCACGCAGGGGGCGGGGATTGATGAGGCGAGCGCCCGACGGGTGCGCCCCGGCCGTGGGCGGATGGGACTCGGAGATCCGTGCACCGAGCGATGTGAGGAGGCTTGCCATGCCGCGTCCGCTCGCCGGCCTCGTCGCCGGCTTTGCCGCGACGGTCCCGATGACGGTGGCGATGGAGCTGATGTTCCGCGGCCTGCCGCGCCGGGAGCGGTACCCGCTGCCGCCGCGCCGCATCACGGATCGGCTCATCGGGGCCGCGGGGCTCGAAGGGGAGCTGGACGAGTCGCGCCGGCGCGAGCTCGCGCTGCTGAGCCACTTCGCCTACGGCGCGGCCGCGGGCGCGGCGTACGCGCCGATCGCCGAGCGGATGCGCTGCGGGCCGGTGGCGAGCGGGGTGCTGTACGGCCTTGGCGTGTGGACGGTGAGCTACCTGGGGTGGCTCCCCGCGGCGGGGATCCTCGGGCCGGCGACGAGGCACCCGGCCCGGCGCAACGCGCTGATGATCGCCGGGCACATCATCTGGGGGGGCGCGACCGGGTACATCGCGCACCGCCTCGATGAAGATCGCGGCGAGAGCGGATTCGCCCGGCGCGGCTACCACCCCGCCGAGGTCCCGGCGGAGCAGGGGGCGTGATCCTCTCAAGGCTGCCCGCGCTGCCGACGCCCCGTGCGATCAGTCGGCGGGGAAGGCGATGGTGCTCAGCAGAGCGTTGGCGGCCTGGCGCGAGTCCAGCCGCGTGTGCTGCACCACGATCGGCGCGTCGGACTCGAACACGCTGGCGAAGTCGGTCCCCAGCGGGATCGGCTCAGGGTCCTTCAGGTCGTTGAACCGCAGGTGCAGCGTGCGCTCCGCGGGCACGGTCACTTCATACGGCCCGGCGGGGGGACGGTCCGCGAAGTAGACGGTGATCCGCACGTGCGCATCGCGGCCGGAAGCGTTGAGGATGCACGCCGTCTCGTGGCTGGTCATCTCCGGCGCGGGGCCGGTGCTCTGCGCGGGGATGTACCCCTCGGCGATCGCCCAGCGCATCCTGCCGATCGGTGCGGGCATGGCCGGCCTCCTTCCGCCGCGGCGGGCGCGGCGGACGCCGGACTCTTGCCGCCGTCGGGGGCCCGTGCATTGGGCCGGTGCTCATGAAGAAGGGGCGGGGCCGGTCAGTCCACGGACTCGGGCGTGGTCCGATCCGGGGTGTCGCGGAACTGCTCGCCGCGGTCGTTGCTCTCGCTCGGCGGCGGGTCGTGCAGGTGGTGGGCGGCCCGCCAGGTGTGGTACCCCAGCCGGTCGAGCCACCGGAGCGCCTCGATCTCCGCCAGCGCCCGATCGGGGTCGAGCTTCCCCGCGGCGGTCTTCTCGAGCGTCCTGGCCCGCTCGGCTCGGCGGCGGACGGCGATGGCGCGGGAGGTCGCCTCGAGCGACTCCACCGGGGCCGTCCCCTCTTCTTTCAGCCACTGCTCCGCGTCCCGGAGCATCGCCGCGACGCCCGCGGCGAGTTCGGCGAGCGCGGGGTTCTCACGCACCGTCGCCGGCGGCTCCTGCTCGCGGCACGCCTCCAGCAGCAGGGCGATGTGGTCGATGGCGTGCAGGATCGAGACGTGCCGCCCTCGCTCGTCCGCCGTCTGCGGCGCGGCCCCGAGGCGGCCGACGAACCGGCGCGTCTCCGCGAGGGCCCGCTCGGCCGCATCCAGCGGCTCGATGGCGTGCCGCCGCGGCCCGTCTCCCGTCGCCAGGGCCCGCGCCGACTCGGTGGCGACCGCGGCGATGTCCATCAGCGTCCGGCGGGCCGCCTCGATCGCCACCGGCCCCGCCTCGGCGACGCTGCGGTCGAGCCGCCGCGTCAGCACCGGCCCTCGCTCGGGGACCATCCGGGTGACCAGCTGCGAGAACAGCCCGACGACCGGGAAGAGCAGCAGCACGCCCAGGACGTTGAACGCCGTGTGGAAGGCGGCCAGCGACACCGCCCCCGGCTTGCCGCCGGCGCGAGCGGCCGCGGCGGCAAGCAGGCCGGTCAGCAGGGGCAGGATCACGAACGCCGCGGCCGCGGAGACCACGTTGAAGAGGATGTGCGCCAGCGCCGTCCGCTTCGCCGGCGCCGAGGCGCCGACCGAGGCGATGGCGGTCGAGACTGCGGAGCCGACGTTCTGGCCGATGACCAGGGCCGCGGCCTGGTTGAGCGTGACCGCCCCGGAGCTGAGCGCCACGATCGTCATCGCCAGCGCCGCGCTGCTCGACTGCATCACGACGGTCATCACCAGGCCGATCCCCACCAGCATGGCCCGTCCCGCGAGGCCGTCGCCGGGGAGGTCGGCCGGCCGGAGCCACTCGGTCAGCCCGGACATCCCCTCCTGGAGCGTCCCGATGCCGAGGAAGAGCAGTCCGAAGCCGGCCAGGGCGATCCCGGTCGCGCCGACGCGCTCGCGGCCCAGCAGCCTCATCATCGCGCCGCCGAAGATCACCGGCAGCGCGGCGGCCCCGACGGAGAGCTTGAACCCCAGCACGCTGACGATCCAGCCGGTGCTCGAGACGCCGAGGTTGGCCCCCAGGATGACGCCGACGGACTGCGGGAAGGTCAGCAGCCCCGCGCTGACGAAGCCGATGGTGGTGAGCGTCGTCGCGGTGGAGGACTGCACGATCGCGGTGACGCCCGCGCCCCACAGCAGCCCCGAGACCGGGCCGCGGACCGACCGCGTCAGCACCCGGCGCAGCGCGCTCCCCGCCAGGGCCTTGAGCCCGTCGGTCATCAGGGTCATGCCCAGGAGGAACAGGCCGATACCGCCCAGCAGGGTCACGATCATCCGCGAAGATTAGCGGCCCGGCGTGCCCGGCGGCGGGTCAGACGCGTCGGAGCACCCCCGCCCACTTCTCCTCCAGCCGCTTCGCCGAGACGGGGGACTTGGTCCCCAGCTCCTGGGCGAAGAGGGAGATGCGCAGCTCCTCGACCATCCACCGGTACGCGCTGAACTCGGCGGGGTTGACGCGGGCCGCGCCGTCGGGCTGGTTCAGCAGCGTCCAGACCTCGATGACCCGGCGCCAGTGGGGGGCCAGCTCCTGCATCCATCGCTGGTCCCGCTGCAGCCCGGCGTTGGCGAGCTTGCGGAGGCGCGTCTGCATCCCCGCGATGTACCGCGGGTACTCGCGCAGGTGCTCCAGCGGCACCGCGCCGAGGAAGCCTTTGAAGAACAGCCCCTGGAGCTGCTGCCGCATGTCGGTCACCGCCGGCCCCCACGCCGGCGGGTGCTTCTCCGCGAGCTTGACGTCGATGCCGTGCTTGGCGGTGAAGATCGCCTCGGCCAGGTTGATCACGTCGCGGGCGACCTTCCCGATCCGCCCCCAGTGCTGCGCCAGCCGCACCTGGAACTCCGCCTGCGTGCGCACCTCCGGCTGCCCGGCGAGGAACGTCTGCTCGGCGATCAGCTCCACGAGCATCGCCCGCAGGTCGCGGGCGCGGCCGATGGGGGCGTGCAGCACCACCATCTTCTCCACCTGCGGCTGGCCCTTGAGGTAGTGCTCCATCTCCTTGGCCGCCTCGATGATGAAGAGCCGGCGGACGCCCGCGCGGGTCGCCGCCGCCGCCGCCTCGGGGGACTCCAGCAGCGTCAGCTGCACGTCCGAGCCGCGGTCCACCAGCGCGGGGTAGCTGACGACCCTCGCCCCGTTCTTGACGACCTCGTAGCGGTCCGGCAGCTCGCCGAAGTTCCACTCCTTGATCCCCTCGCGCCCGAACTCGCTCCGGGCCATGCCGGCGAGAGCCTTGCGCATCCGGCCGGCGAGCCGCTGCTGCAGCTCCGCGGCGTCGCGCCCCTGGGCGATCTCCTTGCCGTGGTCGTCCAGCACGCGGATGTTCAGGCTCAGGTGCGCCGGAAGCCCGCGGACCTGCCACGCGCTCCGCGGCACCTCCACGCCGCGGACCTTCAGCACCGCCTCCCCCAGCGCGTCCAGGAACGGCCCCCGCCCGTACGGCATCGCCGCGGCGACCTTCTCCGCGGTCTGCGCCAGCGGGTCCAGCTGCGTGCGGTGCTGCTTCGGGAGCGTCTTGAGCAGGAAGTGCACCTTCTCCTGCACCAGCCCCGGCACGACCCACTCGCAGCGCACCGGGTCGATCTGCGCCAGGGCCTCCAGCGGGACGTTGAGCGTGACGCCGTCGTCCGCCTCCCCCGGCTCGAGCTTGTAGTCGAGCCTCAGCCGCGAGCCGCCGACGGGGACGTGGTCGGGGTAGCGCTCGGGGGAGAGGTCGCCGACCTCCTTGACCATGACGTCCCGCGGCGACATGTGCAGCAGCCGCGGGCTCTCCCGCTCCGCCTCCCGACGCCACTTCTCGAAGATCCCCGCGCTGTAGACGTGCTCCGGGATGCGGGCGTCGTAGAAGGCGTACATCGCCCTGGCGTCGGCGAGCAGGTCGCTCTTGCGGGCCTTGGCCTCCAGGCGCTTCACCTCCTCGATGACCTTGCGGTTGTGCTCCTGGAAGGCCCCCTTGCTCCGGTAGTCCCCCTCGACGAGGGCGCGGTGGATGAAGACCTCGCGGGCGGCCCTGGGGTCGATCGGCCCGTAGTGCACGCGCCGTCGCGGCGCCAGCACGATCCCGTAGAGCGTCACCCGCTCGAAGGCGCACACCTGCCCCGTCTCCTCCTGCCAGTGGATATCGGAGTAGGAGCGCTTCACCACGTGCTGGGCGAGCCGCTCGATCCACTCCGGCTCGACCTTCGCGACGGTGCGGGCGTAGAGCTTGGTCGTCTGGACGATCTCCGCCGCGGCGATCCACTTCGGGTTCTTCTTGAACAGCACGGAGGCCGGGAAGATGCTGACCTTCGTCCCCCGCGCGCCGAGGTACTCGTACCCCTCCCCCTTCTGCGCGACGTTCGAGAGCAGGCCCGAGAGCAGGGCCTTGTGGACCGCGTCGGCCGCATCCCGCTCCGCCCGCGGCCGGTTCGCCGTCGCGAGCCTCATCTCCCCGATCATGGCGTGCAGCTGGTGGTGCACCTCCTCCCACTCCCGCATGCGGTTGAAGGAGAGGAAGTGCTCGTGGCACCACCCGCGGAGCTTGTTGCGGGAGAGGCGTCGGGCCTCGTCCTGGTACGCCCGCCACAGGTTCAGCAGCGTGAAGAAGTCCGACCCCTCGCTCTTGAACCGCGCGTGCGCCTGGTCGGCCTGCTCCTGCTTGTCCATCGGCCGGTCGCGCGGGTCCTGCACCGAGAGGGCGGAGGCGATGACGAGGACCTCCCCGAGCACCCCCTCCTCCGCCCCCGCCAGCAGCATCCGGCCGATCCGCGGGTCGATCGGCAGCTTCGCCAGGCGCCGGCCGATCTCGGTGAGGTTCCCCTCCGCGTCCATCGCCCCGAGTTCCTGGAGCGTCTCGTACCCGTCGCGGATCATCCGCCCGTCCGGCGGCTCGACGAAGGGGAAGTCCTCGATGGCGCCGAGCTTCAGGGCCTTCATCTGCAGGATGACGCTGGCGAGGTTGGTCCGCAGGATCTCCGGCTCGGTGAACCGGGGGCGCTGGTTGAAGTCCTCCTCCGAGTAGAGCCGGATGCAGATCCCCTCGGCGACGCGGCCGCAGCGGCCCTTGCGCTGGTCGGCGCTCGCCTGCGAGATCGGCTCGATCGGCAGCCGCTGGACCTTCGTCCGCGCGGAGTACCGGCTGATCCGCGCGAGCCCCGTGTCCACCACGTAGCGGATCCCGGGCACCGTCAGCGACGTCTCCGCGACGTTGGTCGCCAGCACGATCCGCCGCCCCGGGTGCGGCTGGAAGGCGCGCATCTGCTCCGCCGGGCTCAGCCGCGCGTACAGCGGCAGGATCTGCGTCCCCTCCGGGTGGTGCTTGCGCAGCGCCTCCGCGGCGTTGCGGATCTCCCGCTCGCCGCTGAGGAACACGAGGATGTCCCCGTGGCCGCCCACGCGCGCCAGCTCGTCCACCGCCTCCAGGATCGCCAGCTCCTGGTTCCGCTCCTCGTCGTCGGGGTCGAAGTCCGTGACCGGGCGGTAGCGCACCTCCACCGGGTACGTCCGCCCCGAGACCTCCACGATCGGCGCATCCACCCCGTGCTGCGCGAAGTGCCTGGCGAACCGCTGCGGGTCGATCGTCGCCGAGGTGATGATCACCTTCAGGTCCGGCCGGCGCGGCAGCAGGTGCCTGAGGTACCCCAGCAGGAAGTCGATGTTCAGCGACCGCTCGTGCGCCTCGTCGATGATCAGCGTGTCGTACTGCCACAGGTTCCGATCGGTCTGCGTCTCGGCGAGCAGGACGCCGTCGGTCATCACCTTGATCATCGTGTCCGGCCCGGTCTGGTCCCCGAACCGCACCTTGAACCCGACGGTCGAGCCCAGCGGCCTGCCGAGCTCCTGCGAGATCCGCGCCGCCACCGTCCGGGCCGCGATCCGCCGCGGCTGGGTGTGCCCGATCACCCCCGCCACGCCCCGGCCCAGGTCGAGGCAGATCTGAGGGAGCTGCGTCGTCTTCCCCGACCCCGTCTCGCCGCAGATCACCACCACCTGGTGCTCGCTGATCGCCTTGGCGATCTCCTCCCGCTTGGCGAGGACCGGCAGGTCGAGGCAGAACTTCGGCTGCGGGCGCGATGCCTCCCGGCGCTGCCGCCGCTGCGCCGAGCGTTCGATCTCCTGCGCGAGCCGCTCGAGGTCGCGCTCCCGCCCCGCCTGGCCGCGGAGCGACCGCAGCCGCCCGCGCAGGCGCGGGCGGTCGGCGAGCATCGCATCGTCGATGCGCTTGGCGAGCGGCTCCAGGGCGTCGATCACGGCGGGAAATATAGGTGCCGCGCCGCCCCCATGAAACCCCCGGGCCGGCCCCGGCGCTCCGCTGCGCCGTCCCGCCTACGCCCCCACGTCCTCCTCGCACGCCCCCGTCATGCCGCCGATGGCCCGGTAGACCTCCTCCGGGCTGTGGAACTCCCGGTCGGGCAGGCGGTCCAGGAACTCCCGGACGTCCTCCGCCGCGCCCTCCCGTGTCGCCCGCTCGATGAGGTCCCCCTTGCGCGCCGGGTACTCCATCTCGAAGATGTACAACTCCGCGTGCGACGCCGGCGGGTCGGAGTCCCGTCCACGCCCCACATTCCCGCGGATGTCCGGCCCCTCGGTGTCCGGCTCGTGCCTTCCCGCCATGTCCGGCCCTCCTGAGGGCGAAGGGGCGGGCGTCGTGCCCGTCCCTGGCAGCGCCGGCCGCCGCGGCGTCGCGCCCGCGGCGGCCGGCCCCCTCCGCACGCCCCGTGCGCCCCCCTCCCCGCGTCCCCCGCGCCCCTCGATCCCCTGCGGTGCGGCGCCCCTACAGCGGGGTGCCCAGGTCGTCGTCCTCGTCGGCGCCGAGCTCGTCGGTCAGGCCGGCCTCGCCGAGCACATCCTCCTCTTCGCTCAGCCCGAGCTCGGCCTCGGACTCGGCCTCCTCGCCGCGCATGCTGCGGATCTCGGCGTCGCTCAGCTCGCGCTCGTCCACGGTCCCGGCGGTCCCCGGCGTGCCGATGGAGCCGCCGCCTTCGCTCGCCTCGTCCTCGCGCCCGATGTCGCGCCCGATGCCCAGGTCGCCCATCGGCTCCTGGCCGCCCTCCTGCTGCCGCCCCGGCGTCTGAGCGGATTCGTCCTGTTTTCGCTGCTGCTGGGCCATGCCCCGGTCTTCCTCGCCTCGGGGGTCGCCCTGATTCTGCTGCTGAGCCATGATCGCATCCTCTCAGATGACTGCCGCTCGTGTGCCGGAACGATTCCGGCGGTGAGCGATGCTAAAGCGTCACGGAGCGACCGGGACAAGTAAAACGCGCGATCATCTCGGCGAATACCACGGATCCGGGCGGCGCTGTCGTGAAAGAACTGTCATCGCATCGGCGCCGCGGGGCCGGCGGCGCGCCCGCCCCCGGGGCGCTCGCCGCCGGCCCCGGCCCCGCGCCGTCGCGGCCGCTACGGCTGGCCGCCCATGCCCCCCTGCTGGCCGCGCTGCTGGGCCTGCTGCTGCTGCTGCGACTGCTGCTGGTTGCGCTGCTGCTCCTGCTGGCGCTGCTTGGCCTGCATCTCTTCCTGGCTCTCGCGCCCGGGCATCTCCTGGCCCGAGTTCTTGTTCCGCTGCTCCTGCTGTCCGCGCATGTTCTGATCCCGCCCGCCCTGGTTCTGCTGGCCTGCCATCTCGAGTCCTTTCACAAGAAAGAAAGGTCGCATCCGCTGCGATCGCAGCGGTTCCTGTCGGATGCTAACGGTTGACGCGGTGGAGCCGGCCACCCATGGAGAGACGAGGTTTGCGCCCGGCGACCGGGCGCTCGCGTTCATGCCCGCACGCCCCGTGCGCCCGGTTCGGATGCGCTCGCCGTGCCGCGACTCGCCGCCGCTACAGTCAACCTCCGGAATGCCGCGTGCCGCGCTGCGAGCCGCACGCAAGCGAGGGCCTCTCCATGGTCCGGGAAGCTCGTTCGTTCGGTGACGCCCCCGCGGCCATCCGCGCCGCCGCCCTCCCCCTCGCCCGCGCCGGCGACCTCGACCCGCTCATGGACCGCATCGGCGACGCCCGCCTCGTCCTCCTCGGCGAGGCCTCCCACGGCACCAGCGAGTTCTACACATGGCGGACGCGGATCACCCAGCGGCTCATCCTCGAGAAGGGCTTCCGCTTCATCGCCGTCGAGGGAGACTGGCCCGACTGCTACCGCGTCAACCGCTTCGTCAAGCACTACGAGCACGCCGGCGAGTCCGCCTACGCCGTCATGGACGACTTCGAGCGCTGGCCGACGTGGATGTGGGCCAACCGCGAGGTCGTCGCCCTCGTCGAGTGGCTCTACGAGCACAACGCCGGGCTCCCCCCCGAGGAGCGCATCGGCTTCTACGGCCTGGACGTCTACTCCCTCTTCGAGTCCATGGACGCCGTGCTCTCCTACCTCAGCCGCGTGGACCCCGGCGCGCTCGAGCACGCCAGGGCCGCCTACCGCTGCTTCGAGCCCTTCAACTGCGACGAGCAGCGCTACGCCCGCCACCTGGCCATCGCCCCCGCCGGCTGCGCCGAGGACGTCGTCGCCGTTCTTTCCGAGCTCCGCCGCCTCGCCCCCGTCTACCCCGACGACGGCGAGGCCCGCTTCAGCGCCGAGCAGAACGCCCTCGTCGCCGTCAACGCCGAGCGCTACTACCGCTCCATGGTCCGCGCCGACGAGGAGTCCTGGAACGTCCGCGACGAGCACATGGCCGACACCCTCGACCGCCTCCTGGACTTCCACGGACCCGGCCCCCGCGCCGTCGTCTGGGCCCACAACACCCACATCGGAGACGCCCGCTACACCGACATGGCCGCGGCCGGGATGTTCAACATCGGCCAGCTCGCCCGCGAGCGCCGCCACCGCGAGGGCGTCGTCCTCGTCGGCTTCGCCGCGCACCGCGGCCGGGTCATCGCCGGCCGCTGGTGGGGCGCGCCCATGGAGGAGATGCCCGTCCCCCCGGCCCGCGAGGGCTCCTGGGAGGACGCCCTCCACCGCGCCGGCCCCGGCCACAAGCTCCTGCTCCTGGGCGACGAGGCCGACCCGGTCTTTGATGAGCCCCGCGGCCACCGTGCCATCGGCGTCGTCTACAACCCCGACCGGGAGCGCTACGGCAACTACGTCCCCACCAACCTGCGGCGCCGGTACGACGCCCTCCTCTCCTTCGAGGGCACCCGCGCGCTCCACCCCCTCCACCTCCGCCCCGAGCCGAGCCAGATGCCGCTGACCTTCCCCGCCGGCGTCTGAGGCCCACGTCGCCCCCGCCTACGGGCGCGGGTGGAACTTCTTGTGCACCTGCTTCAGCCGCGACGAGTCCACGTGCGTGTACACCTGCGTCGTCGCGATGTCCGCGTGCCCGAGCAGGTCCTGCACGATCCGCAGGTCCGCCCCCCCGGCGAGCAGGTGCGTCGCGAACGAGTGCCGCAGCGTGTGCGGGTGGACGTTGCTCAGCCCCGCCGCGGCCGCGTGCTTCTTCACCAGTTGCCACACCGCCACCCGCTCAAGCGGCCGCCCCGTCCGCGACAGCAGGAGCCTCCCGCGGTCGCGCCCGTCGCCGCGCACCAGCAGCGGCCGGCACCGCCCCAGGTACCCCGCCACCGCCTCCCGCGCCGGCGCCCCCACCGGCACGATCCGCTGCTTGTCCCCCTTGCCCGTCACCAGCACCGTCCCCATCGCCTCGTGGTAGTCGCGCACCGCCAGCGACGCCACCTCCGAGGCCCGCAGCCCCGAGGCGTACATCAGCTCCAGCATCGCCCGGTCCCGCAGGTAGAGCACCGCCGCGGCCGGGTCCTCCTTCTTGCCCCGCGACCGCGGCGCCCTTGCCGGCGGCGACGATGGCGATGGCGGGGGGGGCGGAGGCTTGGGGGCCTCCAGCAGCAGCTTCACCTGCCGCGGCGAGAGCACATCCGGCAGCCGCCGCCACCGCGTCGGCCGCTCCAGGAAGTCCGCCGGGTTCTCCTTGATCGTCCCGGTGGAGAGCAGCCACCGGCAGAAGACCCGCGTGGTGGCCAGGTGGCGGGTGATCGTCGCCGCCGAGAGCCCGCGCCTGGTCTTGAGCTCGGCGAGGTGGTCGGCCAGGTCGCGCGGCGCGACCTGCTCCATCCCGGCCCGCCCCCGCCCGGCGAGGAACGCCAGCAGCTCGCGGACGTCGCGGTCGTACGCCTCCAGCGTGTTGGCCGCCAGCCCGCACTCGATCCGGATGAACGCGTAAAACCCCGCCCGGAGCCGCTCCAGCGGCGCCGGCAGCGCGGGCGGTGGGGGGGGAGAAGACGCAGAGGGCTCCGGATCGGCGCGGCGTGGCACACCCTAATGATCGGTGCCGCCTTCACGAGGTCAAAAGAGAAAACGCCCCGGCGGGTCTCCGCCGGGGCGTGGGGGGTCAGGTCAGGCTCGCGTCAGCCGCGGCTCACCGCAGGAGCGACAGGGCCGACTGCGGCTGGCTGTTGGCCATCGCGAGGATGTTCGTCGAGGCCTGGGCGAGGATCTGGGCCCGGGTCAGCGACGCCGTCTCCTGCGCGAAGTCCGCGTCGCGGATGACCGACTCGGCCGCGGTGGTGTTCTCCAGCGACACGCTCAGCGAGCGGATCGTGGCGCCGACGGTGTTCTTCTGGAACGCGCCCAGACGCCCGCGGGTCGAGGTGATCTGGTTGATCGCCTGGCTGATGACCTTCTGGGCGTTGGTGATGTCCCCGTCCACCACGTTCAGGCTCTTGCCCGAGGAGAGGTCGGAGAGGAACCGCAGCGTGCCGTTGACGTCGGTCGTCCCCAGCTTGCGGGCCGCCATGTCGCCGATGCCGATGGCGACCTTCGAGCCGATGTTCACGTCGCCGGCGAGCTGGAAGTCGGCGCCGCCGCCGGTGATGGTGAAGATCTGCTTCGTGCCGCGGGCCGTCGCCTGGGCGTCCGAGAGCGTCACGGAGACGTTCAGGAAGTCCGTGTTGATCCGGGCCGTCTTGCCCTTGGCCGTGGCGGCGATGCCGTTGATCGTCGCGACCAGGTCCTGGCCCTCGTCGCGGTAGCCGTTGGTCGCCGCCGTGGAGTTGAACGCGGCGGCCATCGTCGTGTTGACGGAGTCGAAGGCCGTCGCCTCGCGGTTGTAGATGCCGACGTTCGCGCCCTGGATGTTCGCGGCGTTGATCACCTTCACCGACACGAAGGAGTCGGAGCCGAACTCGGTGGACTCCAGGTTCACGCCCTGGCTCGAGCCCGAGTTGCGGACCGACGCCTTGACGCCCGTGACCTCCGTGAAGGTGTTGATCGTCGCGGCGATCTGGTCCGTGGTGGTCGTCGAGCTGAACGACAGCTGCCGGGAGCCCAGCGCGCCGGAGATCTCGATCGTGAACGCCGAGTTCGTCCCGCCGTTGAGGTCCAGCGTGCCGCCCGTGGAGAGGTACAGGCCGGCCTTCTGCGCCGAGGTCGTCACGACCGCGGTCACGTCCAGGTTCTGGCCGGGCTGCAGCTTCGCCGCGTTGACCTTGAAGTCCACGACGCCCGCCGAGACGGCCGTCGTCTGGTAGTCGAAGTTGCCGTTGAGCAGCTTCACGCCCTGGAAGCTCGTCGCCGAGGAGATCCGGTCGATGGTCTGCAGGATCGAGTCGATCTGCAGCTGGTTCGCCTCCTTCTCCGCCTGCGACACGCCGGCCTTGTTCGCCGTCGCCGTCACCAGGCCCTGCAGCTCCGTCAGCAGCGAGGAGATCTCCTGCAGGCCGCCCTCGGCGATGTTCACCACCTGGTCCGCGCGCTCGGCGTTGGAGATCGCCGCCCCGACCGCCGCCTTCTCCGCCCGCAGGTTCTCCGACGCGATCAGACCCGCCGGGTCGTCCTTGCCGCGGCTGATCCGCAGACCCGTGCTCAGACGCTCGAGCGACTGGTTCAGCGTCTGGTTGTTCTGCGTCAGCACGCGCTGCGCGATCAGGGACTGGACGTTCGTGTTGATACGGCTCATGGAGTCCTCCGTGCACTCGTTGCGGCGTCCGGCTCGAGGACGCCCGCCCGGTCATCTCGGGCGATTCGGCCGTACCTGACGGCCCGCTCGACCCCGGCGGCTGCTCGCCCGCCCGGTATCCGTACCGGGCCCGGGGCCGGCCCCGCCGCGTCAGCGGCCCGGGGCACGCATGGGCATCGGAAGACCAAAGGGGCGAGTTGAGGCCGCCCCTTTCCGGTCGCTGTTTTTTTTCGGTCTGAACGCGAAGCACCCCCGGCCCTGGGGGGTCGGGGGTGCCCGGAGGAGTCTGTGGGTTGTGCCGGGCCCGCCTGTTCGGGCCCGGGCCGGGTGGACGCGCAGCTATTGCAGCAGCGCCAGCACCTGCTGCGACTGCTGGTTCGCCAGCGACAGCACCGACGTGCCCGCGGAGGTCAGGATCTGGGCACGCGTCAGGGCGCTGGTCTCCTTCGCGAAGTCCGCGTCGCGGATCGCCGACTCCGACGCCGTCAGGTTCTCGATCGCCGCCTGCAGCGACCGCACGTTGGTCTGCAGCGTGTTCCGCTCCAGCGCCCCCAGCCGGCCGCGGATGATCGAGACCTCGTCGATCGCGCTCTCGAGGATCTTGCTGGCGCTGTCGAATCGCTTGGAGGACAGGTCCATCGCGCCGCCGGACTTCAGCTCCGAGAGGAACCGCAGCTCCCCGTCGATCAGCGTCCCCCCCAGCCGGCTGGCGGCCACCGACGGGATGCCGATGTTCAGCTGCTGCGAGGTGTTGATCTCCCCGCCGAGCTGGTACAGCGCGCCCCCGCCGGTGATGTGGAACGTCGAGACGGAGTTGTTCTGCGTCGCGAAGTCCGGGTGCAGCATCAGCTCCAGCGACAGCGACGTGGTGTTCTGGATCGAGAGCTTCAGCCCCCGCCCCGAGCCCAGCGTCCCGTTGACGATCGCGGTCACGTCCCGCCCCTCGTCCCGGTTCGACGCGCTCAGGTTCCCCGGCGGGAACGTGGAGAACGAGAACGCCGCGGGCACCGGCCCGTTGTCCACGATCTCGTACGTCTGGAAGAAGTCGCCCGTCGCCGGCGCCCCGAGGCGGCGCACCGACACGAACGCCTCGCTCCCGTAGTCCTGCGAGCTGAACCTCAGCCCCGAGAGCGTGTTGCCGTTGATCAGCTCCGCGGTGACGCCCGTCGCCTGCGTGAAGTTGTTCACCGAGTCGCGGACCAGGTTCAGCGGCGTCCCCGACGGGAAGCTCATCACCTGCACGCCCAGCGGCCCGGCGATCTCCAGCGTCGTCGCCGACACCAGCGTCCCGTCGGTCCGGTTCGGGTCGCCGTAGTCCCCGCGGAGGTACAGGTTCGCCGTCTGCGCCGAGGCGAGCACCTGCACGTTCACCTGGATGTTCGGCTGGCCGGCGAAGTTCGCCCCGTGCACCTGCGCCTTGGAGATCGCCGTGCTGCTCACGCCCGAGAGCACGTAGTCCAGCGACCCGTTGAGGAGCTTGAGCCCCGCGAACGACGCCGAGTTGCTGATCCGCGTGATCGACTCGATCGCCGAGTCGATCTGGAGCTGGTTCGCCGCCCGCTCCTCCGGGGAGATCGCCCCCGTGTTGGCGGCCTCGACCACCAGCGCCTTGATCGAGTTGAGCAGGTCCGACACCTCCGCCAGCGAACCCTCCGTCGTCGCGATCACCGACGACGCGCGGTCCGAGTTGCTGATGGCCTGGTTCAGCCCCGAGATCTCCGAGCGGATCCGCTCCGAGACGATGAGCCCCGCGGGGTTGTCGGCGCCGCGGTTGATCTGCAGGCCCGTCGAGAGCCGCTGCAGGCGGACCGAGAGGTCGTCGTTGGCGCGGCTCAGGTTCGACCGCGCGATCAGGCTGGGGACGTTCGAGTTGATCCTAGCCATGGCAATCCTCCGTGATTGAGGCTAAGCGTGCGGGTGGGAGGCGCCCGAGTTCCGTCGGACGCCGCGGCCGTGCCTGCTGGTCTGGCGGCCGTTTCGCGGCCGGTGCTGATCATTCCGCCGGCGCGGGTTCGCCCGCGCGGCCCCCCGCCCCCCGCGGGCGGCTACGACGCCGTCCGCGCGTCCCCCCCCGCCGCGGGGGGCCGCGGCTTGGGGCTCGCCAGCGACGCCAGCGTCGCCGGACGCGGGAACGGACGCGACCTCGCCGGCCCGGGGCTGATGGTCCGCCGGAGCAGGTCCATCTCCGGGGCGTTGATCTGCGCCGCCCGCTGGTTCTCCGCTTTGATGGCGTCGTACACCTCCTTGCGGTGCACGGCGATCCGGGTCGGGGCGGTGATCCCGAGCCGGACCTTGTCGCCCCGGATATCGACGACCGTGATCTCGATCTCGTCGCCGATCATGATCGTCTCGTCGCGCTGTCTGGAAAGAACCAGCATCGATCGGCTCCTTCCTCGGCCCGGCCCGGCAAGCTCGCCGCGGACCAGAGGGGGGAGGGGGTGGTGGGGTAGGGCCCGTCGCCATCCGTGGCTCGGGCGCGGGAGGACACGCCCGGCTCGGCATCGTGCGCCGCGCCGGGGAAGAGAGTGCCGGGATCCGCGGTGGCCTGGCCATCTCGATCCCGGGGGGCGCCCTACGCGGAGACCGCCGCTCGCCTGGACGTCTCCGCCAGGTTCACCAGCGGGTGCCGCGTCGTCCAGCGCTTCTCCGCAAGCACGAACTGCTCCGCCGACCGCGTGATCGTGTTGACCACCAGCGGGCCCTGGAGGTTCCCCGTCAGCGACTGGTCGATCTTGTTCACGATCACGAACACCTGCGCATCCTCCAGCCGCGGCAGCTTCAGCTCCGCCATCTGGTCGTCCCGGATCGGCACCGAGTACTCGCTCACGAAGAAGCTCGGGTCCGTCACCACGAACGCCAGCGACGGGTCGTCCAGCGACTGAAGCCAGAAGAAGCACGCGTCGTCCGCGGGCTCCAGCAGGCAGTACCGCTTGTACTCCGCAAACCCCAGGAGCCCCTTGGGGAAGGTGATCACGCGGTCCTCCGCGATCTCGATCGTCCCGAACCGGGTCGTCCGCACTTGCATCGGTGCGCTCCGCACTTTCGGCCTTTCATCCTGACAGACCGGCGCTCCGCCGGGTGACGTCCTGTCCCTCGCGACCGCCGGGGCCGAGCCGGCGACGCTCCGTTTCAATCCGGACCCGCGGCCGCTAGCCGAGGAAGTCCAGCAGTGATCTCGACTGCGACTGCGCCGTCGCCATCATCCCCGCCTGGAGCTGCGTCTGAAGCATGCTCAGGCGGATCGCCGCCTCCGTGTAGTCCAGGTCCCTCAGCTCGCTCCTGATCTTCTCGTCCAGCAACGACTGGTCCTCCTGACGCTCCACCGCGCGCACCACCCGGTTGGCGTGGACCCCGACCAGGGCCCGGGTCGATGCGATGCGGTCCACGTGGACCTCAAGAGCCTCCCCAGCAAGCGTGATGCCAGCGCTGTCGTTGGCCAGCAGCGCGTCCCGAAGGTCGATCAGCGCGGTAAACACGCTCTCCACGCGGATCCCCGCCCGATCTTGCGCGGTAAACGTTGCGCTCCCCGCGTCGTACGCCCCGTCCAGCAGCCCCAGGTCCCCCGCCGCCGGCGAGTTGTTCGCCTTCGCCACCGCGATCGGCCCCAGCCCCTGCAGGTCGTAGAACGCGATCCCGTTCGCATCCGCCGACAGCCCCGCCTGGAACGCCCCGGCCGGGATCGTCCCCGCCGCCACCGCCGCGGCCGCCTCCTCGTTGATCCGGTCGATCACCGTCTGGACCGTCGCCAGGTCCTGCGCCCGCAGGTCCACCGTGAAGCTCGACCCGTCCCCCAGCGTCACCGTGAAGTCCACGTCCCGCGCCGGGTCCGGCAGCCCCGTCTGCGGGTCCGTCGCCCCCTCCACGATCCGCACCCCGCGCCCCCCGTTGAAGTCCGCGATCCGCGTCTGCGGGCTGTACGACCGGATCCCCAGCTGCCCCGCCGTCTGGTTGTTCCCGGGGACCTCCTCGATCGACAGCGTCGGCCCCGCCACCTCGTTCATCACGTCGATCCCCGTCCCCGCGTCGTTCACCCGCGCCCGCACCCCCGGCGCCCCCGACTCGATCAGGTTGATCACGTCCCCGATCGTCCGCGCCGACGACAGGTCCACCCGCCGCACCGTGGACCCCGTCGCCGTCGAGAGACGCATCTGCACCTCCCCGAGCGGCAGCGTCAGCGAGCCGATCGACGACAGCTCCGTCAGCCCCGTCACCTTCGGGTCCAGGTCCGCCGACAACGGGCTCATCCCCGTGAGCGGACCCGTCAGCCCCAGGTCCCGCGCCCCCGACCCCGACCCCACATCCGCGAACGTCAGCTCCCCCCCGCCCACCGGCAGGTCGAACCCGATCGACCCGCCCGCGAGGTACACCCCCGCCGGCCCCAGCGCCGCCACGTTGTGCTCCGCCTCGTACGCCCGGATCGCGCTGGTCAGCGCGTCCACCACGTCCTGCACCGTGTCCGCCCCGGAGAGGTCCACCGCGCCGACCGGCCCGCCGTCGAACGAGAACTCCACCACCGACGGCGCCACCCCCAGCCCGCGCGCCCCCCGCAAATCCGACAGCCTCGTCTGCGGCGTCAGCCCGGGGTTCAGGTCCACCGCCGACCGCAGCCGCGCCGACACCTCCCCCAGCGCCGACCCCGCCCCCAGCGTCACCGGGATGTCCCCCGCCGCGCCCAGGTCCGTCAGCAGCCCGCTCCCCCGCCCCGTGTACCGGAACCCGCCGGCGAGCTCGCTCACCGGCCGGCGCGTCGCCGTCGAGCCCCCGAAGAGGTACAGCCCGTTGTGCTCGCGGTTCGTCAGGTCGTACAGCTGGCGGATCAGCGAGTCGATGACCACCGCCTCCTGCCGCCGCGTCTCCGCGTCCGAGGTCGCCCCGATCTGGCTCGCCGCGATCGACTTGGCCTGCAGCACCAGGTCCGACGCCTCCCCGACCGCCGCGTCGAGCAGGTTCAGCGACGTCTCCGCCGCCGACAGGTTCCGCAGCCGCTGCTGGCCCTGCTCCAGCCGCCCGTTGAGCACCTCGATCGCCGAGGCCCGCACCGGATCGTCCGACGGCCGGTTCACCGACCGCCCCGTCGCCATCCGGGTTTGCAGCCCCAGCATCGACAGGTTCGTCCGCGTCAGGTTCGTCAGGAACAGCCGCGACGACATCAGCGTCGTGACGCGCGAGATGTTGGAGGGGATCGAGCTCATGGCAACCGGGTCAGATCATGGAAAGCAGCGTCTGCGTCAGCTCGTCGATCACCGTGATGAACCTCGCCGCCCCCTGGTACTGCCGCTGCGAGTTGAGCATGTTGATCGACTCCTCGTCGATGCTCACCCCCGACACCGACGCCCGCTGCGCCTCGAGGTTCTCCCGCACCAGGTCCGCGGCCTCCGACCGCGTCTTCGCCGCCCCGGCCCGGATCCCGATCGACTGCGTGGCCTCCAGCCACGACTCCCGGATCGACGCCCCCCCCAGCGCGGTCAGCCCCAGGTCCCCCAGCCCCGCGATCGCCAGCGCGGCCCCGTTGTCCACCACCTCCCCGCCCGCGATCCGCCCCGCGTTCAGCAGCGACGGCGCCGCCCGCAGCTCCGCCCGCACCCCGATGTCCTCCCCCGTCGCCCCCGTGAAGAACGTGTTGATCCCCAGCACCGCCAGCGCCCCGGAGGTGTCCTCCGAGAACCCGAAGCTGTACCCGGAGGCCGCGCTGATCGAGATCGTCCCGTTGGCGTTCACCGTCGCCGTCAGGTTCGGCACCGCGTTGAGCGCGGCCGCGATCGACTGCACCGACGAATCGTCCCCGTACCCCGGGTTCCCGTTGTCGTCGATCCCGTCCAGGTCCACGTCGATCCGCACCGTCTGCGCCGCCCCCGTCGTCTGGTCCGTCACCGTCACCAGGAACCCGCCGTTGGCCGCCTGGAACGGCAGCCCCGCGAAGGTCGCGTTCGCCGGGTCGTTGAGCGCCCGCGCCGCGTCCCCCCCGGGCAGGACCCGCGTCCCCGTCACCGACGTCAGCGGCGCGGAGGAGAACCCCGTGCTGTGCAGCCGGTTGACCTGGAAGATCAGCTGGCTCGCCACCGCGTCCAGCCGCTCGATCGTGTCGTCCACCAGCGTCCCGCGCTGCCCCAGCAGCGACCCGATCCGCCCCGACGTCACCGACACATCCTGCGGGCTCTCCCGCAGCCGGATGCTCACCTCGGTCCCCCCCGCCCCCGCCCGCCGCTCCAGCGTCAGCCCGCGGCTGCGCCCGGCGAGCACCACCGGAGTGGACCCCACCAGCACGTCCACCGCCCCCCCGTCGCGCTGCACCGTCGAGACGTCCAGGATCTCGCTCAGCTCCGAGATCAGGGCGTCGCGCTGGTCCCGCAGCCCGTTCGCCGTCCCCGCACCCCCCTCGGCCGTCACGATCGCCGCGTTGAGCCCCGCGATCTCCGACAGCAGCTGGTCGGCCCTCGCCACGCTCGCGTCCAGCTGCCGGTCGATCTGCGCCCGCGTCGATTCAAGGTCCGCCCGCATCTGCCGGATGAACGCCGTCAGCGCCGCCCCCTTCTGGATCACCAGCGACCGCGCCCCCGTCGCCGCCGGCGAGTTCGCCAGCTCCGACCAGCTCCCGAAGAACGCCGACAGCTCGCTCGACAGGTCCGAGTCCGACAGCTCGTTGAGCGTCGCTTCCACCGACGACAGCAGCTCCAGGTCCGTCCGGCTCGCCGCCTGCTGCGAGATCCCCGACCACAGCCGCGTCTGCAGCGCGATGTCGATCTGCCGGTTGACGTCCAGCACCGTCACCCCGCGCCCCAGGAACAGCCCCCCGGCCCGCGCATCGCGCATCGGCGCCAGCGTCGCCACCTGCCGCGAGTACCCCGGCGTCGCCACGTTGGCCAGGTTGTTCCCCGTCACCTGCAGCGCGATCTGGCTGGCCGTCAGCGCCGAGCGTCCGATCTGGAGCGAGGATGTCAGGCCCATCGTGTGCTCACTCGCAAGGGAAGTGGGGGGTCACGACGTCAGGTCGATCGCCGAGGCCAGATTCACCGCCGGCGCCCTCGTCCCCGGCCGCGTGTACGTCCCCGCCTGCGACAGCCGGCGCGACAGCTGCTGCATCAGCCCGTCGATGTGCGCGAAGACCGTCTCCGCCGCGGCCCGGATCACCTCGTGCTCCCGCTGCAGCGCCCGCAGCGTCCCCCGCAGCTGTTCCGCCAGCAGCCTCAGCCGGTCGCCCCCCGACCCCGGCAGCGCCGCGGCGATCGCCGTCACCGTCGGCCCCGCCCCCTGCCGCGCCACCCCGTACCGCGCCGCCAGCTGCGCCGACGCCTCCTGCCGGCGGGCGTCCAGCGCCGCGATCGCGCGCATCCGCTCCCGCTGCTCCCGCGCCACCCGCTCGAGCTCCGCCGCATCCGCCGCTCCGATCGCCGCCCGCTGCGCCCTGGCCAGCTCCGCCAGCCGCTCGTGCTCCTCGATCAGCCCGCCGAGCGCCGACTCCAGCGACTCGACCAGCGCCGCCGTCGCCGCGGCGTTCCCGGCCGCGGGTGCGGGCCTCGGCTTGTTCAGAACCGCTGTGCTCACGTCCCCTCGCTCATCAACTGCCGTGCCAGCCGGTCAACCAGCGGGAACTGCGCCGCCCGCACCACCTGCTGCGCAACATGCGCATCCAGCAGCGACTGAAACTGCCGCTCCCCCCGCGACGGCGCGAACGGCGGCGCGGCCCCGTTGCCCTCCCTCAGCCCCGCCAGCAGCGGCTGCACCAGCGTGATCGACACGAACTCCTCCGCCGCCGCCCGCGCCGACTCCTCCGCCGTCCTCCCCCCCGCCCCCCGCGCCCGCGCCAGCACGGACGCAAAGTCGTCCTGCCGCGCCGCCAGAGGCGACACCACCCCCTGCGTCCACACCCTCTCGCCCATCACCCCACCCGATGTCGCCGCCAGCGTCATCATCACACACGCCTCATTTGGCCCTTCGGCCCTTTGCCATTTGGCTCTTTGCCCCTCTGCCCCCCTGCCCCTACTCCACCACCAGCTTCCCGTGCAGCCGCCCCGAGCTGTGGATCTGCGTGATGATGTGGATCTGGTCCTGCACCGGCACATCCAGCAGCTTGAACGCCTCGATCAGGTCGCTCAGCCGCGCCCGCTCGCTCGCCCGCCCCGTCGTGTGCATCCCCACCCAGTTCTCCCGCTGCACCAGCGGGTCCGCCGCCGTCGGCACCGGCGGCGGCGTGGTCGTCGTCACCACCAGGTCCTTGTGCGCGATCGCCACCGGCGAGATCTCCACGTCCCCCGTGAACGTGATCGTCCCCGTCCGCTCGTTGATCACCACCTGCGCCGGCAGGTCCAGCAGCGTCGGGCTGAACCGCATCGACATCACCTTCGCGATGAAGTTCGCCGGGTCCCGCCGCTCCGCCTCCGGCACCGTCACCCGCACCGTCATCTCATCCACCGCCCGCGCGATCGGCTCCCCCGGCGCCTCCTCGTCCAGCCGCATCGCCGCCCCGTTGATCTCCCCCGCCAGCGTCCGCGTCGTCGTCCATCCCCGCAGGTCCGGGTCCACCACCAGCGTCAGCGTGTCCGTGATCGCCGGCATCGTGATGTCCCGGATCAGCGTCGCTCCCCGCCGGATCCGCCCCCGCGTCGGCACCGACGGGTCCTCGATCACGATCGGCCCCACCGCCATCGCGTACACCCCCTGCCCCGGCAGCGGCCCCGACAGCGGCGCGATGAACAGCTCACCACCCTCCAGGCTCGACGCGCTGTGCAGCACCGACACCGACACATCGAACCGGTCGTCCGCCCGCCCCCCGCTCGCGGGGACCTCCGCCGAGATCGCCACGATCGCGGCCGACTTCCCCTTCGCCAGCTCCCGCAGGTCCGCCAGCGGCACCCCGTTGGCCTCGTAGATCGCCGCCAGCGGCCGCGCCAGCGCCAGCTCCGCCCCGCTGTCCCCCGTCCCCCGCAGCCCCACCACGATCCCGATCCCCCGCAGCGGCGTGCTCCCCTGCCCCTGGATCCGCACCATGTCCTGGATGCTCATCGACGCCGGCGCCGCCGACCCGCCCCCGACCTGCGCCAACGCTGCGCCCGACAGCGCAAAGACCGCCGCAACCATCACCATCAAACACCGCATCACGCGCACCCCGCATCCCCCTCGCCCCATACCCCACCCACAGCGATCCCCATGCCAACGGTCACCCCCCGGGTGGCACGCTTGTGCCCGCACGAGCATCTCGCGATCCGTGCGCCCACCGCGGACGATCCCGCGCG
>JBIQJK010000004.1:0-108257 GCA_044507535.1 Planctomycetaceae bacterium
GGGTTGTCGGGGCCGCGGGCGGGGGGGAGCACGGTGGCGCCGGGTCGGCTGACGCCGCACGAGAGCGCGACGTTCGACGCCGCGCAGAAGGCGCTGGCGGCGCAGGAGTACGCCAAGGCCGCGGCGATCCTGACGCGGCTGCTCGATGAGGACCCGGACGCGGTGGCGGACCCGGCGGTGAACCTCGCGCTGGCGGAAGCCAGGCTGGGGGAGCGGGACTACGAGGGGGCGTACCGGCAGTTCGAGCGGGTGCTGGCGATCGAGGGGGACAAGGCCTCGCCGGCGCTGCACTTCCAGGCGGGGACGGTCGCGGCGAAGGCGGGGATGCTGGACCGGGCGGAGGAGCACTACTCGATGGCGCAGTCGGGGGATGCGTCGCGGGCGGAGTACCCGCTGTACCTGGCGATGGTGCAGCTGCGGCAGGGGAAGACCGAGCCGGGGGTGGCGAGCCTGCTGCGGGCGATCAAGCTGGACCCGGAGAGCGCGGAGGCGTACGGGACGCTGGCGGAGGTGTACCTGCGGGACAACAAGCTCGAGATCGCGATGCCGAACATCGCGAGGGCGAGGGAGTTGCAGCCGCGGCAGCCGCGGTGGCGGATCGTGGAGGCGAAGATCCTGAAGCGGCAGGTCAAGCCGCGGGAGGCGCTGGAGGTCCTGCTGGCGATGGACGAGGCGGACCGGACCAGCGGGGAGGCGCTGACGGTGACGGCGGAGTGCTTCGGGATGCTGAGCATGCCCGCGGAAGCGGCGGAACTGTACATGGCCGCGGCGAAGCGGGAGCCGGCGAACGCGGAGCACCACTACCAGGCGGCAATGTGGCTGCAGCGGGCGGGGAAGGTGGACGAGGCGCTGGCGGCGGCGAAGACGGCGTCGATGCTGGGGCACGCGGGGGCGAAGGAACTGGTGGGATCGCTCGCGGCGGCGGGGGCGGAGTAGCCGTGACGGCGGTCAGCGCAGCGAGCGCCCACCATCGAGGCGGATGATCTCGCCGGTCACGTAGGCGGCTTCGAGCGCCAGCCAGCGCACGGCGCCGGCGGCGTCCTCGGGGGTGCCGGGGCGGGCGAGGGGGACGCGGCTGAGATAGGCCTGCTGCATGGCCTCGTCGCTTTCGTAACCAGTCTCGGGCCAGGCGACGACGCCGGGAGCGACGCCGTTGACGCGGATGTGGGGGGCGAGTTCGCGGGCGAGAGCGCGGACCATCTCGGCGAGGGCGGCCTTGGACATGCCGTAGCCGATGAAGCCGGGGCGGGGGAGGCCGTGCTCGCCGAGGGCGTGGATGTCGCACATGGCGACGATCGCGCCGCCGGACTTGAGCGGGGAGGCGCGAAGGAGCGGGGCGAGGCCGCGGGAGAGGAGGACGGGGGCGGCGGCGTTGATGCGGTAGGCGCTGAGGAGGTCGTCGGCGGCGAGGGTGTCGAGCGGAGTGGGGATGTAGGTCGAGGCGTTGTGGACGAGGACGTCGAGACGGCCGAGGGAGGTTGCGAGACGGGCCGTGAGCGCCTCGACCGCGGCAAGGTCGGCGAGGTCGATCTGTTCGAGGATCACATCGGCGCCGCCGGCGTGCAGGTCGTCGGCGAGTCGGCGGGCGTGGTCGTCGCTGGCGCGGTAGGTGATGACGATGCGGCAGCGGTGGTCCCAGGCTCGCGCGAGTTCACGGGCGATGGCGGCGCCGACGCGTCTGGCGGCGCCGGTGATGAGGGCGGTGGGGGGGATCACGGGCGATCGTCCGTCGATGAGGCGCTGTCCTGATCGTGATCGTCGGTGTCGGGCGGGGGCGGGGAGGCGAGGACGGCCCGGCGGCCGGCTTCGGCCCAGGCGTCGACGCGCCGTGTGCGGGTGCGGCCGGTGGATCCGCGTGCCGCGGCGCGCTCTCCGGTGGCTGCCCTGATGCGACGGTGGAGGAAGGAGAACGCGACCAGCACGATCAGGATGACGAGCAGGGCGATGATGATGGTCAGGACGCCCAGGAGCGTGCGGGCCTCGGCGCGGCTGCCGCTTGGAGGCGTCGGGGCGGCGGCGAGGGCGCGGCTCGCGCCCTGGAGCGCGGTGGCGATGGTCCGTTCGGCCCAGGCGTTCATGGCCGGACTATAGCGGCGGCGCGGCGCGATCCCCGCCGGGGTCGAAGACGCCGGGGTGACCAGGACGGACGCGGCCGGTCCACTCGCGCCGGAGTTCCTGCATCCATGCAGGCCCGGCGTGACTGCCGGCGACGCAGGTCTGGCAGACCACGGCGACCTGGGCGCCGGTTCGGACCAGACCGAACCGCTCTCCGCCGGCTTCGTCGAGGGCCGCGAGGAGTTCGGAGTCGTCGATGCGGCGCACCAGGGGGGCCGTGGGCGGGCGCACGGCGAGGCGGGCGACGATGCCGGGATCGGTGCGGATGATGGCGACCCGGGCGGCGGGGGTGGGAGGCGGCGTGCTTTTCTGCGCAGGGGTGGGGACGTGCGCGATGGGGGGGCTTGGCGCGGCGGGCGTGCCGGTGGAGGAGGGGCCGGCGGTGCGGAGCAGGAGGGCCGTCGCCGCGGCAACGACGCACATTGCCCCTGCCGCGGCTGCGCGGGCGGCCCGACGCCGGCGGGTTCGGCGGCGGAGTTCTGTGCGGAGCACGGCGTAGATCTCACCCTTGCGTCGCTGCACCGCGGACTCGGCCTGTGTGGCGTCATGAGCGTTCATGGAACAGATTCCTCGCGGAGAGACGGAGTTTGTCGATGGCGCGGCGGAGGCGGCCGTGGGCGGCGTGGCCGGTGATCCCGGTGGCGGCGCCGGCTTCGTCGAGCGTGGAGCCATGGCCGAAACGCAGGCCCAGGAGGGATCGCTCCTCCTCGGTCAGATCCTCCAAGCGTGCTCGGAGCCACGCGATGCGCTCGGCGAGGTCGGCGGCGTCGTCCGGGTCGGTCGGGGGTGGCGGGGCGTGATCGGTGGGGCGCCGGCGCTCGCGGGCGAGTCGGCGCGACTCGCGGCGCATGTGGTCGAGGGCGGTAGTCTTGATGATGCGGGCGAGCCAGCGCTCGACGTCCTGCGCGGTCGCCATCGGGCGGATGGACCGGATCACGCGGACGAAGGCGTCCTGCACGATGTCGAGACGGGCGGCTTCCGACGAGAGCGGGGTGCGGCGCGTCGCCGCGCGGCGAGGGAGAGGGCGCGATCGAACCAGAGCTCGTAGAGGGCGGCGAGGGCGGCCTCGTCGCCTCTGGCGATGGCGCGGGAGAGGGCGGCGAGGTCGGGAGAGGCCGGCGCGGGGGAGGGGGGCGGTGGGCGCACAGCGACGCCCGCGGCTGCTTCTACCCCCTTCCCATCCGAGTTCTGTGCGGCAGTTCGCACTTGGCCGGGGAGGCATTCGGTGCCCTTGTCCGTTTTGTCCGAGGCGGTTTCCACCGAGCACCTGCTGACCCCCCCAAACTGTCCGAGGCTCTCCCCCGCCTCAGTACAGTCGGTGCTCGTGATCGAATGTGAACTACTCGGCGAAAGAATCTCAGGTTGCAGCCTCGATCGGCCGAGCCCTTCGCCGCTCGGAGTTAGCGCTAGGTTCTGTCTCACGGCCCGAGCAGGCGTAGGTATCTGCGGATGATGGCGAGCTTGACCATGGCCAGGAAGCTGCCGGCGAGCTTCTCGTATCGGGTGCCCAGCCGCCTGTTCTCCTTGAGCCAGCCCACACACCGCTCGATGACGTTGCGTCCGCGGTAGGCCTCCCGGTCGAACCCGGGGTCCGGTCGCTGGTCCGAGCGGGTGGGGATCACCGGCGCGATCCGGCGTCGGCGCAGCCAGCGCCGCACGCGGGGGTAGCTGAAGCCCTTGTCCCCGGCCAGCCGCCCGGGCCGAGTTCGCCGGCCGATGCGCACGGCCCGCAGCGCCGGCTCCAGCGCGGTGGACTCGTGGGCCTGGCCGGGCAGGAGCACCGCGCTCAGCGGATGGCCGTGGCCGTCAGTAACCAGGACGATCTTGGTGCCGTACCCCCCTCTGCTGCGGCCCAGCGCGTGGTCGCCGGGCTCCTCGGGAGCCCCCCCTTTGGCCCGCCGGCGGCGGAGCGGCTGGCCCGGACGCTGGTCCCGTCCACGCACCAGAGATCCCAGTCGATCCGGCCCTGTTCGTCCAGCCGCACCCGCAGGCGCTCGAGGATGCGGTCAAAGAGCCCCTCGCGAGTCCAGCGTCGGAAGCGGCCGTTGGCCGTCTTCCAGGAGCCGTAGCGCTCGGGCAGCTCGCGCCACTGGGCGCCGGTGTGCAGGATCCAGAAGATGCCGTTGAGCACCTGGCGGTGATCGCGCCACTGCCCGCCCTCGCCGCCGGTGGGCGGGAGCAGATCCACGATCAGCCGCCACTGCTCATCCGTGAGCTCGTAGCGTCGCATGGTCGGCCTCCTTGCCTTGCACGCCACTCTACGAACGCAAACCGGGCCGTGAGACAGAACCTAGTCATCGCCCGGCTTTTGTTGCTCTGTTGCCAACGCGGCCTCTATGTCACGGCGAAGGGTCGCCTCCAAGTTCGGGACTGCGCCGACATGTGCAGCAACTACGATCCCGTCTCGCCTGATCACGACCGTCAGTGGGATGGCGTCTGCTCCGAACGCGGCGGCCGCGGCCCCATCGCGGTCCATTGCAATCGGGAAGTCGAACGATCGTTTCTCCCTGATGCGAGAGATCGTCTCGTCTGTGTCTTGGATGTTCACGGTGTAGAAGGCGACGCCGCGCCCCTCAAACTCGCCCGCTACGCGGGCGACGATCGGCAGCGATCGCATGCATGGCGCGCACCAAGACGCCCAGAAATCTAGGACCACGACCTCATCCCCGGCGGCAAGATCGAGGCGGCGACCGGCCCCTCCGTGCAGCGGCAACGCGAACGAGGGCGCGGGCATTCCGATGAGCGGGTGCGGCTCGGCCTCGTCACCTTCGCCGAAGTCGATATCCCAGATGGAACTTACCTCGCGGGCGCCTAGGGGTGGGGTGAAATCGAACAATGACGCCGGGGGATCGGCATCGTTCCATGCGAATGAGATCGTCTCGCCGTCCGGACCGGGGATGACCAGCTTGCGTAGATGCGGGGGGCCGTCTGCATGGAACCATAACTCTGAAACACCCTCCGGCTCGGTCAGTCGAAGCCTGTGGCAGCGCACGCCTGCATCGTCGGCCATCCCGACATGCTCGACCTGGGTAACGCCCTCCAGCAGGCTCTCATCGACGGTGCCAGCGAGGAACGGGAGAATCACGAACATGTCGAGGCCGCCCGCCGGCATGAGGCCGAAGTCCGGATGATCCAGAAGCGAACCGATACTGCTCGGCGCCGCGCTTGCCGAGTAGAAGTGCTGGCCTGGGCCAAGGCTCATCGAGGTGTAGAGGTGCTCGCCGTCGCTTATCATGGAGGCGTCGCCCGGCGAGGCAGAGGTCGGCCGAAGGAGGAAGCGGTTCGGCGGGCGCCAAGCGAACTCGTATGCCGGCAGAGGGTACGCGGCATCCGGTGGTGGCGACATCGTGATCTGGGCCCAGAGTGGACGGGGGCTGGAGTAATGGCGGGCCGCCGACTCAAGGAGTTCATGAGGGTGAATGGCCACGGGAGACGTCCTGATGGGGCTGGTCGTATTCGCAAACCGATTCGCACGATCCCGGGCGGCCAGCCAGCGCGTGCCGACCAAAAGGCCGATCATCAAGGCTGCACCAACTAGAATTGTCGGTTTTCGGTGTATCACAAGAAGACGCTCCAGTATCGTCCTCAGAGGGCAGCGCAAGAACTCTAAGTGGTCTCTCGTAATTCGGCCACTGGTGCAGATGGACTGGGCTGCTGGCTTTCAAAAAGATTCCCACCTAGGCGAGGGTTGGCTGAATCAAGCAAGTCCATTAAGGCGGCCACAGGGCGCCTTCAAGCCGCCCTGTGGCCGATGTGTCTGATCGTCCAGTCCGACACCGGAGACGCAACTCAAATCGGGATGCGAAGCAGCGGAGCACACCCGGCGCGGCAGGCAATACGGCACGCGACTCTGCTGCGTGGATTGGCGAACGAGTTGCAGCGCTTCTGGCACCCTTGCACGCACTTCCTATAGGCGCTGCGGCCAATGGGTCCCGCGGCGAGTGTTTCAATATCGGGGTCGCCGCCGAGTGCTACATTCAGGCCCCGTTGCCATTGCTCACGAACCGCACCATCAAGAGGATTGGCGAGATAGTTCCAGAAGAGAGGATCTGCGGCCATCGGGTGCGAGGGGCCGTGGAGCGCTACGATTTGCTGCACAACGGCGTTCGCCAACGCGGCGTCGCTCCCCGGTGAGGCGACGATCGCCGCTGCTAGTTCGACGAAGAGCACGCTCCGAAGGGTCACGCCTTCGGCACCGACAGCGCCCACGTTGGAGTTCCCGTAGAACTGGATGAGTCCGTCGCCGAGCGTCGTCGATACTTCTGCGACGTGCTGGGGATCGGTCATGACCCGAAGATCGAGCGCCCAGTCGATGAGTTGCGATTGGTACTCGAAGTTGACGACCGGATTCGCCCAGTCCGTGTAGAGTTGCGAGATCAGCTTGGCGGCCAAGTGGCCGGTCGGCGGGTCGATCTCGCCCTCCGGAAGGACCGCGCCCTCGATGTACTTGCCCATGGTGTCGAGGAGCGCCTCGGGTGCGCCGCCCTGGTGATCTGCGATGGCCAGCGGCACCGTCGGCGCTTGGGCAAGTGTCGGCCTGGGCAGGAGTAGCAAGAGCCCAGCGAGAAGGGACGTGATCACGATGCGGCGCGAAGCGAGTGTTCTCATGGCTGTCCTCCTAGACCCCTCCTCTCCCGCACGAGGAAACGGCGAGGCCGAGGTGTTCCGGCGCTGACCGTCCCTTGCGCAATGCGATCTGGTAGTTCCCCCAGCCGGCCTGCACCGGCCTACACTTCCCCGGTATGCACTACGACGCCCACGGACCGGTCATTGACGACCTTGAGGCGCGGATTTTAACGATCCGCGACTCTCTTTGACTACGACCGCCGCATCCAGGACCTGGAGCAGCTGGAGGCCCAGATGGGCGAGGCCGGCTTCTGGGATGACCAGGAGAAGGCCAAGGCCGTCGTCGCGCGTCTCAAGGGCCTCAAGGCTCAGATCGAGCCGCTGAAGAAGGTCATTGCGGACTTCGAGAACGCCAAGCTGGCGTACGAGATGGCGAAGGAGTCCGGCGACAAGGACCTGCTGAAGGAGGCGGACGAGCAGCTCTTCGACCTGACGGGGCGGATGGCGAAGGTCGAGCGGCAGAGCCTTCTGTCCGGGAAGCACGACCATCGGAACGCGTTCCTGACGATCTCGGCCGGCGACGGCGGGACGGAGGCGAACGACTGGTGCGAGATGCTCTTCCGGATGTACCTGTACTACTGCGAGCGGATGGGGTGGGAGGTGGAGGAGGTGGAGAAGTCGTACGGGAGCGAGGTGGGGCTCGACTCGGTGACGCTGCACGTGAAGGGGCCGTTCGCGTTCGGGTACCTGACGTGCGAGCGCGGGACGCACCGGCTGGCGCGGGTCTCGCCGTTCAACGCGCAGGGGAAGCGGCAGACGAGCTTCGCGAGCGTCGAGGTGACGCCGGAGATCGAGGAGACGGAGGTCAAGATCCCGGAGAAGGACCTGGAGATCGTGGTCTTCGCTCGCTCGGCCGGCCCCGGCGGCCAGAACGTCAACAAGGTCGCCACGGCGGTGCGGGTGACGCACAAGCCCACCGGCATCCAGGTCGTGACCAACACGTTCAAGGAGATGCCGCAGAACCGGGCGCAGGCGCTGGCCCTGCTGACGGCGAAACTCCAGCAGATCGAGGATGAGAAGCGGGAGCAGGAGATCGCCGCGGCCAGCGGCGGGACGCTCGAGCGGGGCTGGGGGACGCAGATCCGCTCGTACGTCTTCTACGACAACCGCGTGAAGGACCACCGCACCGGGCACGAGTCGGGGGACTACGAGAAGGTGCTGCGGGGCGAGATCGAGGACTTCGTGGACGCGGAGCTGCAGCGCCGGCGGAAGGAGAAGACGGAGGCGGCGGCGAAGAAGTGAGCGGGGTGGCGTGCTTGCGCACGCGCAAGCAAGACGGGTGTGAGCGTGGCCCCTGCCGCCGGGATCCGCTCGTCGCCTGATGGCGAGCGGGGGATGTACGGAGCCGAGGCCCTGTGCATCTGTGCTGTGTTGTAGGGGTGGCGTGGGCCTTCATTGAGGCGGTGCGGCTGTTGGGTGCTCCGGTTGCGAGCCGGGGTTATCCCTGGGTGTCGGCGTGCTGTTGTGGGCCGAGTTGGAGCACTGCAGGATGGGGGTGGAAGTATCCTCTCTTGACCGCGGGGGGGTGGTCGCACGCAGATGTGCTATCTGGACAGGGATGAGACACATCGCTGTGTCTCCGATCATGGTGCGCAAAGTGTGGCAGCAAATTGTGCGAATGACTCTTGACGCCGGGCCGGTCTGCGGTACCATCGCCGCCGCCGTCCATCCACGATCGACACGGACGACGAGAACGGTCCGCCGAGGGCTGGAGGCTGCCTCCGATCGGCTGGCCGCTGGGATATTCCGCGTCGTGGCCGGCGCCCGCTGCAAGGGCGTCGGTGTTGCACTGGTTCGTCCGGCTCATGCAACGAGGAGACACATCATGTCGTGGAGAACAGCAGCACGCGCCGCCTTCGCTGTCGCACTCGGATCGACCGGCCTCGCCGCCACGCCCGCGCTGGGGCAGGCCGAGTTCCTGGGGTACCCGTGCGATGCCACTGTGGCCGGCTCGCTCGTCGCCGAGGCGTACGTCTGGGCGGACGGGTCCGGGTTCTTCGGCCAAAGCGACACGGACAGCCTCGCGGGGGTGTACGCGCCGACGAGCCTGGACCAGCTCGCCTTCAGCGGCGGCGCCACGGCCGGCGTGCGGTTCGAGCGCACGTTCGTGGCCGAGGGCTGCACAACGACCACCAAGGCGACGGCGGTCGGGGACACGGCTTACCGCTTCGTCGGCGACAACGACGTCATGACGATCGAGCTGCAGTCGGCCCAGGACCACGCGGCGGGCATCAGCCGCGGGCCTTTCTCCTTCGGCGGCGGGGGCCTGGTGACGGTGGACACGGCGACGTACCAGCCGCACTCGGGCAAGTTCAACGCCGACATCCCGTTCATCGTGGGCGGGGGCAACGGCGCGCACATGGTGGTGGACAACTTCACCGCGGCACGGACGGACTCAGGGCCGACCACGGGGTACACGTGGATGTCGTGGGAGGTGATCGCGGACGCGAACGGCAACTGCGCTGTGGACGCCGGCGAGCTCGGCATCGCGTCGGGGTTCATCTCCGTGGGGCCGAACCAGAGCGCCTGGCAGCCCGCCGTCAGGTTCAGCATCCCCCGCGGGCACTACGTGCTGGTCGTGCGGTACGGGACGCAGGCCTTCCTGCACATCGAGTCGGAGGACTGCCTGCGGGATGCGCGGGCGTCGTCGGAGGTGCGCGACGTGGTCCACGCCGACTTCGAGCTGCATCATCCGTGATGGAAGCGGGGCCGGCCGGGGGCCGGTCCGGCTCTGGATGATCGTGCCGCCGCGGCGGGGGAGTTTGCATCGCAGTCCTCCTATCCCCCGCCGCGGTCATTTTTTTCAGGTGCAAGCGGTCTCGTCGCAAGGGCACAGGCTGTCGGAGGAGCCAGAGGGTGCGGGCGCTGCCGGAGCAGTGGGGGGGGCTTGCCCCGTTCCACGGCGGCGGCGGGGGCGACGGTGACGATGCCGGCGATGGACGCGTTCTGGGGCGATCGCTACGGGCAGGTGCAGGACCCGTTCGGGCACCATTGGTCGTTCTCGACGCCTCTCAAGAAGGGGTGACCCTGGTCCACAGGGCCGTGGCGGAATCGTGAGCGCCGGGGGGGTTGCCCGGCGCGGCGGCTGCGCCTAGTCTCACCACGCTCACCCGGCGGCCCGTTTCGTGACGGGGTTCGGCCGCCGGATTCTCGAGTTCGCCGCCCACAGCAATCCGGACGGATCTTCTACTCGGGCTCGCCCACAACGAGCGTGAGTCGCTGTGGTTTTTTCCACGGTCGGTTTTCTCTTCGTCTTCCTGCCCTTGACGGTCGGAGCGTTCGTCGTCGCGCGGCGGTGGCTCGGCCCGAGGGCGGGCCTCGCGGTGCTGGCGGCGGCGTCGCTGGTGTTCTACGGGATGTGGAACCAGGCGCACCTGGCGGTGCTGCTGGGGTCCGTGATGGTGAACTGCGCGCTCGCGGCCGGGCTGACGCCGGGGCGGCCGTGGACGCGTGCGCTGCTGAGTGGGGCGGTGGGGGCGAACCTGCTGCTGCTGGCGTGGTTCAAGTACGCGGCGTTCCTGTCGGGGATCCTGGTGAGCGCGGGGGTGATCGGCGCGGCGCTGCCAGCGCGGGCCCTGCCGCTGGGGATCTCGTTCTTCACGTTCCAGACGGTGGCGTACCTGGTGGACCGCGCCCGCGGGCTGGCGCCGCACATGGGGCTGTGGCGGCACCTGCTGTTCATCTCGTTCTTCCCGCAGCTGGTGGCGGGGCCGATCGTGCACCACGGCGACATGATGCCGCAGCTGGACCGGGCCAGGGCGAGCGCGGCGGACGGCGCGGTGGGGCTGTTCATCCTGGCGGCGGGGCTGTTCAAGAAGGTCGTGATCGCGGACTCGCTGGCGTACTACGCGGATGCGGGGTTCGCGAGCCCGGCGGGGCTGCCGCTGATCAACGCGTGGGCGCTGGCGGGGACGTACACGCTGCAGCTGTACTTCGACTTCTCCGGGTACTCGGACATGGCGACGGGACTGGCCCGGTTCTTCGGCGTGCGCCTGCCGGCGAACTTCCTCTCGCCGTACAAGGCGACGAGCGTCGCGGCGTTCTGGCGGCGGTGGCACGTCACGCTCTCGGAGTTCCTCAAGCGGTACGTGTACATCCCGCTGGGCGGGTCGCGGGCGGGCGGGGGGCGGACCGCGGCGAACCTGCTGCTGACGATGCTGCTGGGGGGAATCTGGCACGGGGCGGGGTGGACGTTCATCCTGTGGGGGGCGATCCACGGGGCCGCGCTGGTGATGAACCACGCGTGGCGGAGCCTGGGCATCGCGCTGCCCGCGGCGGTGGGGTGGGGGCTGACCATGGTGGTGGTGGTGCTGGGGTGGGTGCCGTTCCGGGCGGAGAGCCTGGCGGACGCCGCGGCGCTGTGGAGCGCGATGCTCGGCGGGAGCGAGGAGATCGTCCGCGGGTACGACGGGAACCTGCTCGGGCCCGCGCCGTACCTGCTGGCCGGCACGCTGCTGGCGCTGGCGTGTCCCAACAGCGTCGAGCTGGCGGAGCGGTTCCGGCCGACGCTGCTGTGGGCGCTGTGGACCGGTGTGATGCTGGCGGCGGCGCTGGCGTATGTGCTGGGGCGGATCGAGCCCCCGGAGTTTCTGTACTATGAGTTCTGAGACGAACCCTGGCGGGATGGGGGCGAGGTGGTTTCTCGTGGTGTCGCTGGCGCTCGCGCTGACGCCGCTGGTGGTCGCCCTGGATGGGCTGGGGTTCGGGCCGGCGGAGGCGCAGTTCTGGTGGTCCGACCGGGTCGCGGCGGGTGTGGAGGCGAAGGCCGCGAGGACGGAGGGGGACGGGCCGCGGGTGATCTTCGTCGGCGGCAGCAGCGTGGCGTTCGCGGTGCGTGCGAGGTCGCTCGAGGAGCGGGTCGGGGCGTCGGTGCTTCCGTACGGCCTCAACGCGGGGCTGGGGATCGACGTGATCGCGCGGGGAGCTGCGCGGCTGATCCGGCGCGGGGACGTGGTCGTCTTCGCGCCGGAGCTGCAGCACTTCCGGCCGGTGGGGACGGTCAACCCCGCGCTGCGGTCGGACTGGCTCGCGATGCGCGGGGTGGAGGGCGTGGACGATCCGCTGGGGCGCGCGCCGCTGCGGCAGTGGACCGCCCTGCGGTCCCGGTGGAACCGGTACCGGGGGCGGATGGAGTGGGAGACGTACGCGGCGGTCGTGCGCGGGATCGCGCGGCTCAAAGGGGACCGCGAATGGATGGAGTTTCGCGGCCCGAACGGGTACGAGTTGGGCTACGTGGATGGCGACGGGAACCTGACATGCCCGCGGCCGGGGCCGCGGCCGGCGGGTCGGTGGGGGGCGTGGTACGTCCTGGAGGTCGCGCCGGAGAACTACGACTTCGAGGGGAGCATCGGGGTCCGGACGCTCGAGTGGCTCGCGCGGGTGTGCGCGGAGCGAGGGGCGGAGCTGATGGTGATGCCCTCGTGCCACGCGACGCCGCCGTGGATGGGCCCGGAGTTCCTCGAGCAGGTGTCGCAGCGAGAAGAGGACTGGATGCGGATCGCGGATCGGCTCGACGCGACAAGGCTGCTCGAGCCGGGGGCGACCGCGGTGGGGGCGGACGGCGCGTTCGACTCGTTCCAGCACCTCAACGATCGAGGGGCCGCGGCGATCGAGGAGCGGCTCGCGGCGGCGCTGCGCGGCGTGGTCGGGGAGGCGCGGGCGAGCCGGGAGTGAGTTGTCGGGGAATCAGGGGCGTGTGCCTGCGTCGCCCGATGGGGGCTCGAGCGGTGGCGGGTTGGAGGGCGTGCCGAGTGGGTGCTCCTCGGACTGGAGCACCTTGGGGATCTCGTGACGCCCGCGCTGCTCGGGCCGGGGCCGGACGACGAGGAGGGCCAGGAACGCGGCGACGCTCAGGCCGGTGAGGCCCCAGAGGGTGTTACGGAGGTAGGTGGCGTCGTGGTCGGTGGTGCCGCGGGAGCGGAAGAACTCGCGGCGGGCGTCGGGCTCGGCGAGGGCGGGGTTATCCGCGAGGGCTTCCTGGTACTCGGCGTGCACGGCGGGGAAGCGTTCGACGGTCTGGGTGCTCTTCCAGGCCCGCTGGCCGAGGGCCACCGCGAAGAGCAGGGGGAAGACCAGGCCGGCGTGGATGCCGATCATGCCGAGCCTTCGGTTGCGCTTGAACATCGCGGCCATCGCGGCGCAGGCCAGCACGACGACGGCGCACGCGCCGGGGATGATCAGGGCCGTTTTGGCGTTGGCCCCCTCCGGGGCGGAGGTGTAGGCGTAGAGCCCGCCGGCGAGCAGCAGGACGGCGTAAACGACGAGGACGATCGCGGCCCGCATGGTGGTCCCTCCGGGCGTCCTCCCGCGGCCGGGGACGTCAGGAAACGCTGGCGGGGTACGGTAGTCCCTCCGGGGCGCACGGGTATGAACCATGAGGCCGGTGGGGACGATCGGGGCCGGGTTTCCTACAGTGCTGCGATGGAGCACGCCCCTCCCGCCACTCGGGTTCGAATCGGCAGCGCCCTCTCGGGGCACCTGGACCCGGTGCGGGCGGCGGAGCAGGTGTGCGAGCGGTGCGCCGAGGCGCTGGGGGGAGCGGCGGCGGACCTCGCGTTGCTCTTCCTCTCGGCGCAGCACCTGGAAGAGGCGGGGACGATCGCGGAGGTGGTGCGGCGACGGCTGGGCGCCGGCGTGCTGATCGGCGCATCGGGGGAGAGCGTGGTGGGGGGGGAGGTGGAGCTCGAGGACGCGGCGGGCGTGTCGCTGCTGGCGGCGTCGATGCCAGGGGTGGAGCTGCGGCCGTTCCGGCTGGAGGACCTGCCGCAGATCCGCGAGGGGAGCGACGAAGAGATCGCCGCGGTGGGCGCGGCGGCGGGGATGACCGACGACGCGGGGGGGTACCGCGGGACGATCCTGCTGGCGGACCCGTTCAGCGTGGCGATGAACGCGGTGCTGCCCGCGTTGTCGAGGGCGAGGCCGCCGTCGAGAACGCACGGACCGAGGGCGCCGCTGGTGGGTGGGATGGCGTCGGCGTCGAACCGGCCGCTGAGCAACGCGCTGCTGCTGGGGGACGAGGTGCTGCACCGTGGGGCGGTGGGGGTGAGCCTGCACGGGGCGGTGCGGATGGACTCGCTGGTGTCGCAGGGGTGCCGGCCGTTCGGGCCGACGTTCGTGGTGACCGCGGCGAGGAACCAGCTCGTGCAGCGGCTCGGGGGGCGGCCGTCGCTGCAGGCGCTGCACGAGGCGATCGAGTCGCTCGACGAAGATTCGAAGCAGCTGCTCAAGCGCGGCGTGTTCCTCGGGCGGGTGATCAACGAGTACAAGGATCGCTTCGGCCGGGGGGACTTCCTGATCCGCAGCGTCGTCGGCGTGGACCAGGAATCGGGCTCGATCGCGGTGGCGGACATGCTGCGCGTGGGGCAGACTGTTCAGTTCCACATGCGCGACGCCGCGACGGCGGACGAGGACCTCGGGCTGCTGCTGGACATGCAGAAGCTGTACGACCCGCCGGCGGGGGCGCTGCTGTTCACGTGCAACGGGCGCGGGTCGCGCCTGTTCGAGGCGCCGCACCACGACGCCGCGGCGATCGTGCGGGCGTTCGCGCCGAATCTGGCCGCGGAGGAGAAGGCCAAGGGGGGCAAGCCGCTGGGGCCGGTCAAGGGGGCGCCGGTGGCGGCGGGCAACGGGGGCGGGCAGATCCCGCTGGCGGGGTTCTTCGCGGCGGGGGAGATCGGGCCGATCGGGGACGAGGTGTTCCTGCACGGGCACACGGCGTCGGTCGCGCTGTTCCGCGATGCGCCGGTGTGAGCCGAGTGGCTGGGCCTTCCTTAGTCGGACGCGGCGGCCGGGGCGTCAGCGGGGACGGGGGACTTCCAGATCGGGACGTCGCGCTTGAGCCGGTCGATGAACTCGTCCATCGCCGCGAGGGCCTCCTTGCGGTGGGGGGATTCCACGAGCAAACGGAAGGAGCACTCACCGACGCCGACACGGCCGCGGCTGTGGTGCACGTGGAGGCGGCGAAGGCCGAAGCGCTGGACGACGTCCTCCGCGATGTTGCGGAGTTGGCGCTGGGCCATCGGCTCGTAGGCCTGGTAGCGGAGGGCGGCGATGGGGTCGCCCGTCTCGGTGGGGCGGACGATCCCTTCGAAGAGCACGCTTGCGCCCGCGCCGGGGGCGGGCACAAGGGGAGTCCTGACCGGCAGGGGGCCGTCGTGGAGGTGGACCTCGATGTCCGGCGTGGGGGCGCTCATCCGCCGGACACCATGCCGATGAGCGCGACCTCGTCGCCGGCGCGGACGGGGTGGTCGGGGGGGGCGAACTCGCTATTGACGGCGAGGCGTGCCGCGGCGAGACTGGGGCGGAGCGCCGGGAAGTCGGCGTGGAGGCGTTCGAGGAGCGCCGCGCAGTTGTCGCCGGGCTCGAGAGCGACGAGGATGTGATCCCGCCCGAGGGCGGCGGCCTCGGGGCCGAAGAGAAGAACCCGGATGGACATGGCGGAGTCTACGCGTGGATGGATCGAGGGAGCGTCGGCGATGGGAATGGTGAGCCTGCACCTGCGAGTCCGCGTGCCGCCGGGGGGCGGCGGTGCGCTTCGGGCGTTTCTCGACGAGGCGAGGGCGTACTACGAGTCGCCGGGCGGGATCCGCGTGCGGCTGCTGCAGGATGCGGCGGATGCGGACCGGTACATCGAGGTGGTGGAGTACGCGGACGAGGGGGTGTACGAGCGGGATCAGGAGCGGGTGGCGGGTGATCCGGTGATGAAGGGATACTTGGAGCGGTGGCGGGGGCTCCTGGCGGAGCCTCCGGTGGTGGAGGTCTACCGTGAGGTGATGGGGTGAGGGGGCGGGGAGGGGGGGCGGAGGGTCGGCGCATGGGGCAACTCGGGATTCCATCGTCGTACACGGCGCTGCGGGCGCAGCTCCCGGAGGTGATGGCGGCGTACGAGGCGCTCGGGGAGGCGTGCGCGGCGGCGGGGCCGCTGGACGCGAAGACGGTCGCGCTGGTGAAACTGGGGATCTCGCTGTCGGCGGGGCTGGAGGGGGCGGCGCACTCGCACGCGCGCAAGGCGCTCGAAGCGGGGTGCACGAAGGAGGAGTTGCTGCACGTGGCGACGCTCTGCACGCCGACGATCGGGTTCCCGGCGATGATGCGGGGGCGGAAGTGGGTGCAGGACGTCGTCGGCAAGGCCGAGGGGAAGGGAAAGAGCGAGGGCGGGGGAGCGGCGGGGGGGGGCATGAACGGTGCGCCGCGGACGCCGGCGGAGGCGGTGGCGGCGCTGACGGCGCGGCTGCGGGCGGTGGGGACGGAGCGGGTGGTTCTGCGCGAGGGGGCGGGGCGGGTGCTGGCGGAGGCGGTGGTCGCGGACCGGCCGAGCCCCGCGGCGGATGTGAGCGCCATGGATGGATACGCGGTGCGGGTGGGGGACCTGGGCGCGGAGCGGCTGCGCATCAGCGCGGAGGCGGCGGCGGGGATGGCGCCGGTGATGCTCGAGGCGGGGACAGCGGTGCGGATCGGGACGGGGGCGGTGATTCCATCGGGGGCGGAGGCGGTGGTGAGGCGCGAGGATGTGGAGGAGGGAGACGGGTGGATCGCGGTGAGCCGGGCGGTCGCGGGCGCGGTGCGTGCCGGGGAGAACATCCGCCGACGCGGCGAGAACATCGCGGCTGGGGAGGTGGTCGTCGATGGCGGGCGGGAGGTGACGGCGGCGGTGGCGGGGGCGCTCGCGGCGTTCGGCGTGGCGAGGCCGCTGGTGCACAGGTGTGTGCGTGTGGCGGTGCTGGTGACGGGGGACGAGGTGCTGCCGGTGGAGTCGGCGCCGGAGGCGTGGCATCTGCGGGATTCCAACGGGGCCGCGCTGCGGGCGATGCTGTCGGGGAAGCGGTGGGTGGAGGCGGTCGATGCCGGGCGAGGGGGGGACGACCTGGGGACGCTGCGGCGGGCCGTCGAGGGGGCGCTTGAGGGGTGCGATGCGCTGGTGGTGACCGGGGGCGTGTCGATGGGGGAGAGGGACTTTGTGCCGCGGGTGCTGCGGGAGGCGGGGGCGGAGGTGCTGTTCCACAAGCTGCCGCAGCGGCCGGGGAAGCCGGTGCTTGGGGGGGTGGTGGAGCGGCGGGGGGTTGCGGTGCCGGTGCTGGCGCTGCCGGGCAACCCGGTGTCGGTGATGGTGACGGCGCGGCGGATGCTGGCGCCGGTGCTGAGGGCGCTGGCGGGGATCGTGGAGCCGGAAGTTCCGCCGGTCGTACGCGTGAAAGGGGAGGATGGAAAGCGGCTGGAGCTGTGGTGGCACCGGCTCGCGCGGATCGTCGGGCCAGGGGAGGTGGAGCTGGTCGGGGGGATGGGGTCGGGGGATGTTGCAGCGGCGGCGCGGAGCGACGGGTTCGTGGAAGTCCCGCCGGGGGAGTCGGCGGGGGAGGGGCCGCGGACGTTCTATTCATGGGCGATGGTGTAAACGGGGCGAGCGGGGAGAGGAGCGCGGCGTCGATGACGGCAGGCGAGCAGGGCGGGCTCACGCACGTGGGGGCGGATGGGCGGGCGCGGATGGTGGACGTGGGCGAAAAGCCGGTGACGGAGCGGGTGGCGGTGGCGGAGGGATTCGTGCGCATCTCGCCGGAGCTCGCGGCCAGGATCCGGGAGAATGCGGTTGCGAAGGGGAACGTGCTGGAGGTGGCGCGGCTGGCTGGGGTGATGGCGGCGAAGCGGACGGAAGAGTTGATCCCGCTGTGTCACTCGCTGCCACTGGATCATGTGGACGTGGAGGCGGCGCTGGAAGGGGAAGGGGATGGGGGGCGGGTGCGGCTGACGGCGACGGCGCGGACGCACTCGCGAACCGGGGTCGAGATGGAGGCGCTGATGGCTGTGGCGGTGGCGGCGCTGACGGTGGTGGACATGGGGAAGGCGGTGGACAAGGGGATGGTGATCGAGGGGATCCGCGTGATCGAGAAGCGAGGCGGGCGGAGCGGGGACTGGCGGGCCGCGGATGCGGAGGGGGGCCGGGCGTGAGCGTGGCGATCCGGGCGGCGATCCTGACGGTCAGCGACCGCTGCTCGCGCGGGGAGGCGGTGGACGGGTCCGGGCCTGCGCTGACGGCGATGGTGCGCGAGCGGCTCGGGGGGGAAGTGGTGGATGCGGCGTGCGTGCCGGATGAGCGGGAGAGGATCAGCGCAGCGCTGCGGGCGTGGGCGGAGCCGTCGCGCCGGATCGACCTGGTGCTGAGCACGGGGGGGACGGGGCTGTCGCCGCGGGACGTGACGCCGGAGGCCGCCCTAGAGGTCCTGGAGCGGCGGCACGACGGGCTGATGGAGCTGGCAAGAGCGCGGTGCGGGGCGAAGACGGCGCGGGCGTACCTGTCGCGCGGGGTGGCGGGTACGGTGGGGCGGACGCTGGTGATCACGCTGCCGGGGTCGGTGCGCGGGGCGACGGAGACTCTGAAGGCGCTGCTGGATGTGCTGCCGCACGCGATCGAGACGCTCCGCGGCGAGGTGCAGGACGACGGGAGGCCGGCGGCGAGGCCGGTGACCGGGCGGGTGGTGGAGCACGGGGACTAAGCGTGTGGGAGTCGGTGCAGCCGATCGTGCTGGTCGGGGGGAGGAGCCGGAGGTTCGGACGGGACAAGCTGCGCGAGCCGGTCGGGGATGAGAGGGGTGGGGGGAGCGGGGAGTGGTTGGTGGACCGGCCGATCCGGGCGCTGCGGGAGGTCTTCGGGGCGAGAGTCGCGCTGGTGGGGGAGTGCGATCCGGCGGTAGCGGCGCGGGGGGATGGGGTGATCGCCGATGTGTGGCCGGGGGCAGGGCCGGCGGGGGGGGTTTTGTCGGCGCTGGATGCAACGCAGGGGGATGTGTTCGTGCTGGCGGGTGATCTGCTGGGGGTGACGGCGGCGAGCGTGCGGGCGGTGATGGCGGAAGCGGAGAGAAGCGGCGAAGCGTGGGCGGTGCTCGCGCGAAGCGACCACCCGGAGCCGTGCATCGGGCTCTACCGGCGCATCCTCGTCGAGGCGCTTCGGATGCGGCTGCGCGAGGGGAGAGGGAGCCTGCACGACCTCGTGCCGGCGGAGCGGGTGCGGCTGGTGGGGATCGATCCGGCCGAGGCGGTGAACATCAACACGCCCGGGGGGCTGGATGCGGTGCGCCGGTAGGCATGACCTCCCGCGTCGAGACGGAAGTCAGGCCACCGCCTCCGCCGCGTGCCCGGCGTGGGCGGGCTGGGGCCGCTGCGCGTGCCGCCGGTAGACCTTCCAGTCGAACGTTTCGATGAGGGCGGCGACGGCCTCGTGGGTGGGCGTCGGGACGCCGAGGCGCTGCGCGTGCTGGACGATCTGGCGGTTGAGCTGGCCGACCTCGCTCTCGCGTCCGGCGCGGATGTCCTCGACCATGCTGGGGGTATGGGGTCGGGCCCGCTCGAAGGCGGCCCAGGCCGCCGCGGCGGGATCGTCCCCCAGGTCGAGGCCCTCGGCGCGGGCCGTGGCGATGGCCTCGTCGAGGAGACGCTCGACGAGCAGGCGCGAGGGGGAGTCGAGGACCTCGCCGACGGTGGCGTTGACCAGGGCGGCGACGGGGTTCATCGAGGCGTTGAGCAGCGCCTTGGCCCAGATGCGGCGCTCGATGTCGGGGTCGAACTGCGTCGCGAGGCCGGCGTGGGAGAGGAGCGCGGCGAGGCTCTCGCAGGCCGGGCGGTGCTCCGGGGCGAGGCAGCCGATGTACACCGGAGGGGCCAGGAGCGTGGCGACGGCGGGGCCGGTGGGGTCGGGGAGGGTGGCGCCGAAGGTCAGCACCATGCGGAGGACGCGGTCGCTGCCGAGGCGGTGGATCATCTCGCGCCCGGGCTCGATGCCGTTCTGGAAGCTGACGATGAAGGGGGCGCCGAAATGCAGACGCGGGAGCAGGGCGCGGAGGTCGGCCGCGACGGCGGGGATGGCGGTGGTCTTGGTGGTGACGAAGATCGTGCGGATCGGGCCGACTCGCTCGAGGGCGGCGGTGCTCGGCACGATCATGGGGCGGGAGGCGGCCTCAAGGGCGCCGGTGACTCGGGCGCCGTGGCGCTCGAGCGTGGCCGCGCGATCCGCGTCGCGGCAGACCATGACGACCGGGGCGATCCGGCCGACGAGGGCGGCGAGAGTGGTGCCGGTCGCGCCGGCGCCGATGATCGCGACGAGGCCGGAAGAGGAGGGGTCGTGCGCGGCGGGGTGGTCCTGGATCATGAGGGCGTCCCCGGGTGCGTCAGGCCGCGGCGGGCGGCCATCTCGCGCCCAACCTCGGCGAGGGCGGCGGCGTCGAGGAGTTCGGCCGCGAGCGGGAAGACGCCGTGGTCCTCCGCGGCGATGTGCTCCTCGTAGATCGAGCGGAGCTGGATGAGCATCTTGCGGAGACGGGCGAGGTCGGCGGCGGCGAGGCGCTCGTCGGCGAGCCATGCGCGGCCGAGGCAGTCTACCTCGGCGTGGAGCGCATCCGCGGCGTCGTGCTGGGCCTCGAGGCGGTCGATCGCCTCCATCGCGTCTCGGGCGCGGGGGTCGGGCGAGGCCCGCAGGCGTGGGAAGAGCGAGGCCTCCTCATCGGCGGTGTGCCGCGGGGCGGCCTCGCGGAAGTAGCGGAGCGCGACCTCGAGCCCCTGGCGGGCCCGCGGGGTGAGCGTCCCGTCGGGACACTCGTCGGTGACGCGGATCAGCGTGTCGAGGAAACGCTCGATGCGCCGGTGGCAGTCGCTCAGGAGCCCAAGCGGCTGGTCGAAGCCGTGCTCGGGCCTGGCGCCGAGGGAGATGGCCATGGCTTAGCCTCCGCAGCAGCCGGAGCCCGGGGTGCAGCAGGATGAGGCGCCGGGGGCGGCGCCGGGGCGCTGGCGCTCCAGGCGTTCGGCCTTGGGGAAGAGGATGTTGTTCTCCTTGTGGACGTGTGTGTGCATGTCGGCCTCGAGGTGCTTGAGGCCGTCCAGCATGGCACGATAGGTGTTGCAGGCGTCCATCGGGGGCGTGAATGCGTTCGTGAGCTCGCTCATGCGGGCGAGGTCGGCGCCGGCGTCGTCGTGCTCGTGGATCATCTGCTGCACCGGCCGGCCCACGCCGGCGGGGACGTGGTCGCCACCCGACTCCAGGAGGCGGATCCACGGGAAGAGGACGCGCTCCTCCTTGGCCATGTGCGAGACGAGCTCGCCGGCGAACTTGTCGAAGACGTCGCGGAGCTCGATCAGGCTGGGGCGGTGGCCGCCGTGGACCTCGGCGACGCGCCGGGTCAGGGCGATCAGGCGGGGGAGCTCGCGCTTGAGGTAGGCGTGGTGCGTGGCCTCGATGTTGTCGGCGAGTTCGGCGGCGGTGGCCGCGGCCCAGTCTCGCTCGGTGGTCGAGCCGGCGGAGGCGTCGTCGGCTCGGAGCTCCTCGAGGACCTTGGCGGTGTCCAGGCCGCGCTTGGCGCACGCCTCGGAGAGGGGCAGGCGGCCGCCGCAGCAGTAGTCGATGCCGAGGCGCTCGAAGATCCTGGCCCGGGCGGGGCGTTCGACGACAAGCTGGCCGACGGTCATTTCGGGGGTGGACGTGGTCATCGCTGCACTCCGTCGCGGCGGGGGGCTCGGGTCCGGCGGGCCGCGGGGCGCCGGCATGATGGAAGCGTACGTCGGCTATCGACAATATCAAGACCAATATATCTATCATTTCTCCGGGAAAAGGCTGGGGTGGTGGGGTAGAGAGAGCGGGGCCTTTGGTATGGCCCCCGCGGTATCATGGAACGGCCCGCCGCAAGGCCGTGGCAGGAACGGGAAGCAGCACGCACCAGGGAGTTCGATGTTCTCAAGCACTGCCGAGTACGCCCTTCGGGCCGTCGTGTACCTCGCCACGCAAAGGGAGGGGCTGTCGAGTTCGCACGCGATCGCGGAGGCGACCAAGGTTCCGCAGGGGTACCTGTCGAAGGTGCTCAAGGACCTGGCGGACGCGGGGATCGTCAACTCGCAGCGCGGGCCGCGAGGGGGCTTCTCGCTCGCGCGGGAGGCGGACAAGCTGACGGTGCTCGAGGTGGTCAACGCGGTGGACCGGATCGAGCGGATCCGGACGTGCCCGCTGGGGATCCCGTCGCACGGGACTCAACTGTGCCGGCTGCACCAGAAACTGGATGATGCGATCGCGCTGATCGAGGAGGCGTTCGGGTCGAGCACGATCGCCGAGATGGTCGAGCCGTCCAAGGCGGGGACGAAGTGCATCTTCCCGACGGTCAAGGGGGCGAAGGCGCCGCCGGCTTCACGGGGTGGAGCGGCGCGGTAGCCGCGGCGAAGGCCTCGTCGTTATCACAGCAAGCAGAACGCGAACAGCCCGCGCCGGGGGCGGGAAGTTATCCACTTTTGTCGCCCTGAGCCGCCGGCGATGTTGACTTGACGCCGCTTGGCCAATATATCAACATACAACTCCAGATATCTGGCATTGACCAGGGTCGGGGTTGCAGCGGAGGCCAGCCATGAGCGGCAGCAACGGAGCACGAGGAGCGATGCGGGCGACCGGCGGCGAAGAGGAGTGGCGGCCGGATCCGGGGCACGGCTTCGGCGAGGTGGGCAAGGCGCTGCTCATCGCGCTGGCCGCGGTGGCGGCGGTGGTGGTCCCCGGGGGGTGGATCGTCTACGCGGGGTACGCCGAGCGAGAGTCGGCCAGGATCGCCGCGTCGGAGCGGCTGGGGGCGTACGACCGGCTGATCGCCGCGGCGCCGCTGGAGATGCTGCCGGTGGGGGCGACGGCGCACGGGCGCGACCTGTTCCTGAGCGCGTGCGCGGCGTGCCACAGCGCGGCGGGGACGGGGGTGCCGGGATTGGGGAAGGACCTGACCACGAGCTGGTTCGTGGCGGCGCTCGACGATGGCGAGCTGGCGCGGTTCCTGGCGGAGGGGCGCGAGGCGAACGCGCCGGACAACACGACGCGGATGCCGATGCCCCCCAGGGGCGGGCGGACGGACCTGAGCGACGCGGACCTGGGGGACATCGTGCTGTACATGCGTGGGCTGCAGGACCCGCGGCGGCTGCCGGAGCTGCCGGCGGCGGCCGCGGTTGCATCGGCGGCGCCGACGGAGGACGAGCTGGCCGACGCCCTGGCCGCGGCGGGGGGTGACGAGGAGCTGGCGGAGTACATCGCCAGCGGGCGGAAGCTCTACGCCTCGTCGTGCGCGGCGTGCCACGGCGCGGATGCGAAGGGGATCGCCGGCAACGGCAAGGACCTGGTCAACAGCGCGTTCTGCGACTCGCTGGACGATGAGGAGCTGCTGGCGTTCATCCAGCGCGGTCGCGACCCGAGCGACCCCGCGAACACCACCGGCGTCGGCATGCCGGCCAAGGGGGGCAACCCCGCGCTCAGCGAGGACGACATCCTCGACATCATCGAATACCTGCGCTCGCTGAAGCCGGCGAGCCTGACGAAGAACTGACCCGCGTTCCCGCACACCGCACCGGGCCGGGCGCGTCGTTCGCGACCCGTGCCGCGGTCGGACACGCAGCAGAAGGAAGCACCCCATGCAACCCGTGAAGCGACGTTCCCGGAGTGCCGCGGCGACGGCCGCGGCGATCGCGGCCGGATTCCTGGTGACGGCGCTCTCGCCGGTCACCGACGATGCGTCGGCGCAGGAGTCCCGTCGACGCCGCCGGCGCACGCAGGAGGCCCAGCACGTCGACCTGACGCCGGCGCAGCTGGGCGAGGTGGCGAGGATCGCCAACGAGCGGCAGCTGAACCTGGACGACCTGGTGGCGGCGGCCAAGACGTACATGCCCAGCGGGCGGCACGACGAATACATCATGTTCGCCTCGGGGGGGCACAGCGGGCAGGTGTTCGTCATGGGCGTGCCGTCGATGCGGCTGCTGCGGAGCATCGCGGTGTTCACGCCGGAGCCGTGGCAGGGGTACGGCTACAGCGGCGACGGGGACCATGTCCGCGAGCGGCTGATGGTCAACGGCCGGGAGGTCTCCTGGGGCGACACGCACCACCCCGCGCTGTCGGAGACCGGGGGGGAGTACGACGGGCAGTTCCTGTTCATCGGCGACAAGGCCAACGCCCGCCTGGCGGTGATCGACCTGCGGGACTTCGAGACCAAGCAGATCGTCAAGAATCCGCTGACGCTCAGCGACCACGGGGCGGCGTTCGTCACGCCCAATACCGACTACATCATCGAGGGGGGGCAGTACGGGACGGTCCTGGGGTACGGCTACGCCCCGCCGGAGCAGTACAAGGAGTCGTACCGGGGGATGGTGACGATGTGGAAGTTCGACCGCTCGAGGGGGCGGATCGACGTGGACCAGTCGTTCTGCCTGGAGCTGCCGCCGTACTGGCAGGACCTCGCCGACGCGGGCAAGCTCGCCAGCGACGGGCTGCTGTTCATCAACTCGTTCAACGTCGAGATGGCCACCGGGGGGATCGAGTCGGGCCACCCGCCCTTCGAGGCCGGGGCGAGCATGCGGGACACGGACTACCTGCACATCATCGACTGGCGGAAGGCCGAGGCGGCCTTCAAGGCCGGCAAGTTCGAGCGGATCAACGGGTTCCCGGTGATCCGGATCGAGACGAGCGTCGCCGAGGGGCTGCTGCACTTCGCGCCCGAGCCCAAGAGCCCGCACGGGGTGGACGTGACGCCCAACGGGGAGCACCTGGTGGTCGCCGGGAAGCTCGACCCGCACGTGACGGTGTACTCGGCCTCGAAGATCCGCAAGGCGATCGCCTCGAAGGCGTACTCCGGCACGGACGTGTACGGCGTGCCGATCCTGGACTTCGACGCGGTGAAGGAGGCGCAGGTCGAGGTGGGCCTTGGCCCGCTGCACACGCAGTTCGACGACAAGGGGTACGCCTACACCTCGCTGTTCCTGGACTCGGCGGTGGCGCGGTGGTCGCTCGGCGGGGAGTACGCCAAGCTGCACGGCGAGCAGCCGTGGAAGCTGGTGCAGAAGACGCCGGTGCACTACAACATCGGCCACCTGGCGGCGGCCGAGGGGGACACGGTCAGCCCCGACGGCAAGTACCTGGTGTCGATGTCGAAGTGGTCGGTTGACCGGTACTTCCCGACCGGGCCGCTGCTGCCGCAGAACTTCCAGCTCCTGGACATCTCCGAGGGCGGGTCGGCGATGCCGGTGATCTACGACGCCCCGGTCGGCGTGGGCGAGCCGCACTACGCGGTGATCATCAAGGCGGACAAGCTGAAGCCCTGGACGGTGTACCCGGAGATCGGCTGGGACCCGCACGAGCAGCGGCCCGACCCGCGGGCGCCGCAGAAGGGCAAGGAGGGCGTGGTGCGCGACGGGAGCACGGTGACGGTGAACATGACCGTCATCCGGAGCCACTTCACGCCCGAGCACGTGGTGGTCGAGGAGGGTGACACGGTGGTCTGGCGGCTCACGTCGCTTGAGACGACCATGGACGCCACGCACGGGTTCTGCATCGGCGGGTACAACCTGCACCAGAGCGTGGAGCCGGGCGAGTTCGTCGAGCTCCGCTTCACGGCGGACCGCGCGGGGACGTACCCGTTCTACTGCACGGAGTTCTGCTCGGCCCTGCACCTGGAGATGATGGGGTACCTGCACGTCAAGCCCAAGGGGAGCGCCGACGCGAGCAAGTAGGGGCACCCACACGGCCCCGGCCGTCCGCGCGGCACGGAAGCGCCGCGCGGGCCTTGGATGAACCACGACGCCGCGTGCGGGCGTCCGATCGAAAGGAGATCACCATGCAGCGCGTGCTCGCAACGCTGATCGGGCCCCGGGTGCCGGTGGAGGAGCTGCGGCGGCGGCCGGGGCGGTACCTGGCGCCGACGGCCCTGCTGGCCGCCGCCCGTGTGCTGCTGCTGGTCTCCATTTTTCTGCCGTATTGGCACATGGAGCTGGACGCCCCGCAGTACCCCGACGGGCTGTTCGTGACCGCGTACGTCAACCGCCTGGAGGGGGACGTCCGCGAGATCGACACGCTGAACCACTACATCGGCATGAAGCCGCTGCACGAGGCCGCGAGGTTCGAGCGGGCGGCGTCGGTGTGGATGATCGTGGCGATGGTGCTGCTGGTGGAGGGGGCGGCGTTCATCCACACGCGCTGGGCGGTGCTGCTGGTGCTGCCGGCGGTGCTCTTCCCCGTCGGGTTCCTGGTGGACCTGCAGTACTGGCTGCACACCTTCGGGCAGAACCTGGACCCGGGGGCGCCGCTGTCCACATCCGTCAAGCCGTTCACGCCGACGATCCTGGGCGAGGGTGGGATCGGGCAGTTCAGGACGTACTCGGAGGTGGGCGCCGGGTACCTCCTGGCGCTGGCGGCCGCGGGGCTGACCGCCGGCTCGCTGCTGCTGCACCGCCGCGCGTACAAGCCGCTGCACGACGCAGCCCGCACGAATCTCACCCTGGGGGCCGCATGAACCGCCGCACGCCCACCCTGGTTGCTTCGCTCCTCGCGGGTGTGGGCGCCCTCGGGGTGATGCCCGCCGCGGCGGGCCAGCCCGGTGACGAGATGGCGCCGCCGGCGGCGCTGCCAGCGCAGGCCGATCCCGCGGCAGCCTGGAACACCGGGGAGATCGGCCGGCGGATCGCCGCGGCCGGCGACGGCGACGTCATCGAGATCGGCCCGGGCGTGTACCGCGAGCGCATCCGGATCGATCGCGCCGTCACGCTGGTGGGCGTAGGGAACCCGGTGATCGACGGCGGCGGACGCGGGGACATCGTCGAGATCACCGCCCCCGGGGCCGCGCTGCGGGGCTTCACGATCCGCAACACGGGCGCCGACCTGGACAAGGAGAACGCCGCGATCCGCGTGCTCGCGCCCGGGGTCACCGTCGAGGGGAACACGGTCGAGGACATCCTCTTCGGCATCGACCTGCGGCAGGCGCCGCGGAGCGTTGTCCGCGGCAACCGCATCGGCGGCAAGGACCTGGACATCGCCCGGCGCGGCGACGGGATCCGTCTGTGGCGGTCGGACGACTCGCTCATCGAGAACAACGTGATCCACGATGGACGCGACTCGATCATCTGGTACTCCACCGGGGTCACGGTCCGGGGGAACACCGGGACGCGCTGCCGCTACGGCTTCCACCTGATGTTCAGCGACTCGGTGGTGATCGAGGACAACGAGTTCTCCGGCAACTCCGTCGGCGTGTACCTGATGTACAGCAGCGGCGTGGAGGTGCGCGGCAACCGGCTGCTCCGCAACCGCGGGCCCAGCGGCTACGGCCTGGGCCTGAAGGAGACGGACCGCTTCACGGTCGAGGACAACCTGATCGTCGGCAACCGCGTGGGCGTATATCTCGACGGCTCGCCGTTCACCGACGCCAGGCCCGGGGAGTTCACCCGCAACACGCTGGCGTACAACGACGTCGGCCTGACCTTCCTCCCTTCGGTCCGCGGCAACCTGCTGTGGGACAACAACTTCATCGACAACATCGAGCAGGTCTCGGTCTCGGGGCGCGGCGGGCTGGGGGCGAATCAGTTTTGGAAGGAGGAGCGGGGGAACTTCTGGAGCGACTACACCGGCTACGACGGCGACCACGACGGCGTGGGGGATTTCGTGCACGAGTCGCAGACGCTCTTCGAGAACCTGATGGACAAGGAGCCCAAGCTCCGCATCCTGCTCTTCAGCCCGGCGCAGCAGGCGATCGAGCTGGTGGGCCGGGCGCTGCCGGCGGTGCGGCCGGAGCCGAAGTTCGTGGACGAGGTGCCGCTGATGGCGCCGGTCTGCGTCGGGGCGGTCGCGTCGGGGGCCCGGCCTGAGCGGGGGATGCTGGCGGGGGTGGGCGCGGGGCTCATCGGGCTGGGGGCCGCGGTGCTGCTCGCCGGGCGGCCCGCGCCGCGAGGAGGTGCCGCATGATCCGCATCGGGGGACTGACCAAACGCTTCGGTCGAGCGACCGCCGTGGACGGGGTCTCGCTTGAGATCCCGGCGGGGGACTCGGTCGCCCTCTGGGGCGTCAACGGCGCGGGCAAGACGACGATCATCCGGTGCGTGCTGGGGCTGCTGCGCTGCCGCGGGCGGATTACGGTGGGGGGGTTCGACGTCCGCCGGCACGGCAAGCAGGCCCGCAAGCTGATCGGCTACGTGCCGCAGGAGCTGGGCTTCTACGACGACCTGGGCGTCGCGGAGGCGGTGCGGTTCTTCGCGCGGCTCAAGGGCGTGCGTGCCGTCGATGATGTGGGCGGGGCCCTCGGGCGCGTCGGGCTCGATGGGCACGGTCGCAAGCGGATCCGCGAGCTGTCGGGGGGGATGAAGCAGCGGCTGGCCCTGGCGATCGCGCTGCTGGGCGACCCGCCGGTGCTAGTGCTCGACGAGGTGACCGCGAGCCTGGACGCCTGCGGACGCGAGGAGTTCATCGCGCTGCTGACCCGGCTCTCGGGCGCGGGGCGGACGATGCTCTTCGCCTCGCACCGGGTGGACGAGGTGACGACGCTGGCCAAGCGCGTCGTGGTGCTCGAGCGCGGGAGGATCACGGCCGAAGTGCCGGCGGCGCGGTTCGTGCCGCACCTGGGCCTGGAGGCCGTGCTGCACCTGCACATGAGCCCCGCGGCCAGGGACCCGGCGCTGCGGCTGCTGCGGGAGCGAGGCTTCGCGGCCAGGATGAACGGGGTGGGGCTGCTGGTGCCGGTGCCCGCGTCGCAGAAGGCGGCGCCCTTCCGCGTGCTCGCGGACGGGCGGATCTCGGTGGACGACTTCGAGCTCGTCGCCGGGGCGGGGCACGCGCCGGCGGCGGAGGAGGGCAGGCCATGACCACGCTCGCACCCACGCCGGCCATCTCGACCGCGCCGGCCCGCATCGCCGTGCCGTCCCCGGTGAAGAACATCGCCGCGATCGCGCGGCGCGAGCTGCGCGAGGCGGTCCGCAGCCGCTGGTTCCTCCTGTACACCGTTGCGTTCGCGGCCCTGGGCCTGGGGGTGTCGTACCTCTCCGCCGCCAGCGCGGGCGGTTCCGGGCTGGCCAGCTTCGGCCGCACCACCGCCGGGCTGATCAATCTCGTCCTCCTGGTGGTGCCGCTGATGGCGCTCACCGCCGGGGCCGGGGCGATCGCCTCGGACCGCGAGCGGGGCATGCTGGCCTACCTGCTGGCGCAGCCGGTGACGCGGGTGGAGGTCCTGCTGGGGAAGTACCTCGGGCTGGCCGCGGCGCTGCTGGCGTGCATCTGCCTTGGGCTCGGGGCGTGCGCGGCGGTGCTCGCGTGGCAGGGGGGGACGGCCGAGCCGGCGAGCATCCTGTGGCTCGCGGGGCTGACCTTCGGTCTGGCGATGGGGATGCTCAGCCTGGGGATGCTCGTCTCGTCGATGGCCCGCAAGGCGTCGGTCGCGGTGGGCACGGCGATCTTCCTCTGGCTCACGCTGGTGTTCGTGACGGACCTGGGGCTGATGGCGGGCGTGCTGGCGCTGCGGCTGCGGATCGAGGAGCTCTTCGCGCTGAGCCTGGTCAATCCGCTGCAGGTCTACAAGATGTGGTCGCTGCACGCGATCGATGCGACGCTCGACGTCCTCGGCCCCGCGGGGCTGTACGCGACGGAGGAGTACGGCGGGAGGCTGCACCTGCTCTTCGGGGCGTGCCTGGCCGCGTGGGCCGTGGCGCCGCTGGTGCTGGCGGGGGTCATCTTCTCTCGGAGGTCGCCGCTATGAAACGGGCTCTGCTGGGTGTCGCCGTGTCGGGGCTTGCCGCGTTGGCGCTGCTGCCGGGATGCTCGCGCGGGGAGCTCTCCGGCCCGCCGGAGCTGCGGGTGGGGCGCGACGAGTGCGGCGAGTGCGGGATGATCATCAGCGAGGACCGCTGCTCGAGCGCGATTCTGGTCGAGCGGGGCGGGAGGCGCGAGCACGTCCTGTTCGACGACATCGGCTGCATGCTCGATTACGAGCGGGGCCGGGCGGGTGAGTTCGCGGCGGTGGACGCGTTCGTCCACGACCACCCGACGCGGGCGTGGGTGCGGGCCGCCGACGCCCACTTCCTCTTCGCCGACCGCGACCTGCTGCCGACGCCGATGGGCTCGGGGATCGTCGCCTATGCGGAGCGTGCCGCCGCGGAGGCCAGGCGCGGCGAGGTGGGCGGGGAGATCCTGGACTACCAGCGCCTGGGCGAGGCGCGGCGCGACTGGATGTGGGCCCGCTACGGAAGGCCCGCCGGGGCGCCCTGAGCCCGGCCCGCTTGAATCCCCTGGAGAACCCGCCATGCTCTCGCAAACCGTCGAGTACGCGCTCAGGGCGATGATGTATCTCGGCTCGCTCGACGGCACGGCTGTGAACAGCCAGACCATCGCCGCGCAGACCCGCGTCCCACCGGGCTATCTTTCCAAGGTCATGAGGGACCTCGTCGTCGCCGGGCTCGTCTCCTCCTTCCGCGGCCCCAACGGGGGCTTCGTGCTCGCCCGTCCGCCGGAGCGGATCACCATCCTGGATGTGGTGAGCGCGGTCGACCCCATCGTGCGGATCCGCGAGTGCCCGGTGGGGAACCCGCTCCACAAGACGCTGTGCTCGCTCCACCAGCGACTCGACGATGCGCTGGCGGCGATCGAGCGGACGTTCCGCGAGACAACCCTCGCGGAGATGCTGGAGGGGAACGCGAGCATGGAGCGGTGCGCGGCGATCGTCCCGATCACCACGCCGCGGCCGCAGCGCCGCCAGGAGGAGGAAGGGGCGGCATGACCGACACGAACCGCCGCATGGACAACCCGCCGCTGCCGCGCCACCCGGCCCTTCAGCCGTTCTCACGCGAGCACTTCGGCGGCCTGGTGATCGCGCGCGACCTGGTGAAGGCCTCGCACGCGGGCGCGGGGGAGCGAGAGCGCCGCTCCGCCCTGCAACGGTTCGCCGCGGCGTGGGCCGATGAACTCAAGCCCCACTTCGACGATGAGGAGCGCCTGCTCGGCCCGCTGATCGCCGATCCCCGCCTCCACGAGCGGCTCATCGGGGAGCACCGGGAGATCGAGCGGCTCGCGGCCGCCGCCGCGGGTCAGGACCCGGGCGACCCGCCGGACCCCGACCTGTGCGCCCGGGCCGGTCGGCTCTTGCACGACCACATCCGCTGGGAGGAGCGGGTCCTGTTCCCGATGGTGGAGGCGGACATGTCGCAGGCCGCGGCCGAGAAGATCGCCGAGCAAACGCGCCGGATCGAGCACCACCGGCCGGGGGCTCGGCGCCGGTCGGAGCTGTTCTCCGGCCCCGCGCCACCGGAGCCGGCCGACGGGGGGTGAGACGGGTCAGGAGTTCTTCACGTTGATGGCATGAAACCGGTCGCAGGAATTGTGTATGCTGCCCGGGTGCCGATGCTCCGAGCCCTTCCGCCAAGCCCGGGGCAGAGTTGAGAGGACGCCATGGCCGCAGGCTCCAGCGCACCAATCGAGGGCTCCGACCGGATCATCCCGCCCGCTCCCGGCGAGGAGCTCAGCGGGGCGAGTCCGCGAGGCCTCCTGCCGCGGTCCGCGCCCGAGGCGGTGCGGGCCGCCGGGTGGGGGGTGCTGTTCACGCTGGTCCTGGCCGTGCTCATCGGCATCGGGTCGCGCAACCTCGCCCATTTCGACGCCGCGCTCGTCGGCTACACCTTCGCGACGCTCTTTGCGGTCTTCGGGATCACCTACCGCTACTCCATGTGGCTGCAGCGGCCGCCGACGGCGCTGTACTGGCGCCGCGGCTGGCAGGTCTTCTTCCGGCGCGGGCACATCGCGCGGAACCTGCGGGTGTGGCTGGAGCGGTTCACGGGGATGTTCGCCCTGAACAACTTCATCTGGCGGCGGGGCCGGCGGCGCTGGGCGGCGCACTGGTTCATCATGTGGGGGTGCATCCTCGCCGCGGCGATCACGTTCCCGCTGGTCTTCGGGTGGATCCACTTCCAGACGCCCCCGGGGGACCTGGGGCACTACCGGGTCTACCTCTTCGGCTTCCCGACGCTCCGCTTCCCGGTCGAGAGCCCGCTGGCGTTCATGATCTTTCACGGGCTGGTCTGGGCGTCGTTCCTGGTCATCGGCGGGGTGATGGTGGCGATGCGCCGGCGGATGGTGGACCACGGGGCGCGGGCGGTGCAGCAGTTCGCGGAGGACTTCCTGCCGCTGATCCTGCTGTTCGCGATCAGCATCACCGGGCTGATGCTGACGGCGAGCTACACGTGGATGCGCGGGTACGCGTACGACTTCCTGGCGATCATCCACGCGGTGACCGTCATTGTGACGCTGCTGTACCTGCCGTTCGGCAAGTTCTTCCACATCTTCCAGCGCCCGGCGCAGCTTGGGGTCGCGTTCTACCGCGACCAGGGGGCGACGGGCGAGCAGGCCCTGTGCGCCCGCTGCGGCGAGGCGTACGCGTCGAAGCTGCACGTGGAGGACCTCATCGAGGTCGAGCGTCGGCTGGGCTACAGCTACGAGCTCCCGGGCGAGGAGGCGGGGCACTACCAGCGGGTCTGTCCGCGCTGCCGCCGCTCCATGCTCGCGATCGCGCAGGGAAGGCTCTGGCAGCAGGCCCGCGGCCAGGGCATGGTCGAGACCTCGCCGGTCTTTGACATAGAGTCCGCCATGGACACCGGACCGGGGCCGTCGGGAGGAGATACGCGATGACACAAACCCCAGGCGACCGGCTCCGCGAGCACCCGCACGACCGCTTCGCGACCAACCAGGCCGTCTTCAGCCTCGCCGCCGCGGCCGCGACGCTCCGCGCCGAACCGGGCGCCGGGCGGCACGGCCACCGCCAGCAGGTCCTCTACCGCCACGGCCCGACGACCCTCGCGCTGTTCGTCTTCGAGCAGGGCGCGGCCCTGCCGCCGCACACGGCGGATGGCACGGTGATCATCCAGACCGTCGAGGGGGAGCTGCGCGTCGGCACGGATGCCCAGCAGTACCTCCTGCCGGCGGGCTCGATCGTGACGCTCGCGCCGGGCGTCCGGCACGAGGTGGCGGCCCTGCGGCCCAGCGTCATGCTCCTGACCGTCAACCTCCGCTCCGCCGACGAGCGGCGGCCCGCGGCGACGGAACCGATCGAATGACCACCCCTCCCAGCAACCTGCTGCCGGTCCTCGAGCGCTTCGGCCCCCACCTGTCGCGCTCCGCGGGCGTGCGGCTCTCGACCGACGTCGAGCCGGACCGGGTGGTCAACACGCACTGCTGCTTCTGCGGGCAGCAGTGCGGGATCAAGCTCAAGGCCAAGGACAACGTCGTGATCGGCTTCGAGCCGTGGTACGAGTTCCCCTTCAACCGCGGGATGCTCTGTCCCAAGGGGATCAAGCGGTACCTGCAGGGGGCCCACCCGGACCGGCTGCTGACCGCGCTGCGGCGGGACGAGGCCGTCCCGGAGGGGTTCAGCCCGATCCCGTACCAGGACGCGATCGCCCATGTCGCCTCGGAGATCGGGCGGATCCAGTCGGCCTACGGCCACAGCGCGGTCGGCGTGCTCAGCGGGGCGAGCCTGACGACCGAGAAGGCGTACCTGATGGGCAAGTTCGCCCGGGTGTGCCTGAAGACGCCCTACATCGACTACAACGGCCGTCTGTGCATGGTCAGCGCCGGGGCGGCGGGGAAGAAGGCCTTCGGCGTGGACCGCTCGGCGAACCCGTGGAGCGACATCCCGAAGGTCGGGCCCGGGGGCGTGGTGTGGATCGGCGGGTCCAACGTCGCCGAGTGCTCGCCGATCACGACCGAGTACGTCTGGCAGGCGAGAGAGAACGGGGCCAGGATCGTGGTGGTCGATCCGCGGGTCACGCCGATCGCGCGGACGTGCGACCTGTTCCTGCCGGTCCGCCCGGGGCGGGACGTGGCGCTGTACTGCGGCATCCTGAACCTGATGATCGAGAACGACTGGCTCGACCACGACTACATCCGTCGCAACACCGTCGGGTTCGAGAAGGTCGCCGAGTCCGTCCGGCCGTGGACGCCCGCCCGCACGGCCGAGGTCACCGGCATCGCCGAGAAGGCCATACGCCAGGGCGCGGAGTGGTGGGGGACGGCCCCGACGAGCTTCCTCCTTCACGCCCGCGGCATGGAGCACCACTCCCACGGGGTGAACAACTGCCTCAGCGCGATCAACATCGTCCTGGCCTCCGGGCGGCTGGGGCGGGAGGGGTGCGGGTACGGGACCATCACCGGACAGGCCAACGGCCAGGGGGGGCGGGAGCACGGGCAGAAGTGCGATCAGCTCCCCGGCTGGCGGGACATCGCCAACCCGGAGCACCGCGCGTACATCGCCAAGGTCTGGGACGTTCCGGAGCAGGAGATCCCCGGCCCGGGGGTGGACTGCTACGAGATGTTCCGCAAGATCGACGCCGGTGAGATCAAGGGGCTCATCAGCATCTGCTTCAACCCGAAGGTCTCGCTCCCGGACAACAACTTCGTCGCCATGTGCCTGGACAAGCTCGAGTTCTACTGCTCGATCGATTTCTTCCTCAACGAGACGGCCCGTCACGCGGACATCGTGCTGCCGGGCTCGCTCCAGGAGGAGGATGAGGGGGTGGTGACGCAGGTGGAGGGGCGGATCATCAAGATCAACAAGGTGGTCGACTGCCCCGGCGAGGCGCGGCGGGACTGGCGGATAATCCAGGACATCGCCGCGGCCCTGGGGCGGCCGAAGGGGTTCACGTTCGGCGAGCCGCGGGAGATCTTCGAGGAGCTGCGGGTCGCGTCGAAGGGGGGGGTCGCGGACTACTCGGGAGTGACGTACGAGAAGGTCGAGCGGCAGATGGGGGTCTTCTGGCCCTGCTACAGCGAGGACCCGGACGGGAATCCGATCGACCACCCCGGCACGCCGCGGCTGTTCGAGGAGGGGTCGTGGAACCCGGTCGCCAAGGGGGCCGGGCCGTTCTACTTCCCCGACGGCAAGGCGCGGTTCAACGTGACGGAGTACGCGCCGCCGGCGGAGGATGTGGACGGGCAGTACCCGCTGATCCTCACCACGGGGCGGGTGATCAGCCAGTTCCTCTCCGGGACGCAGACGCGGCGGATCGGGCCGCTGGTGGACCAGTACCCGGAGCCGCGGATCGAGATCCATCCGCGCCTGGCGGAGCGGCACGGGATCAAGGACGGGGACTGGGTGACGGCCGAGTCCCGGCGCGGGGAGTGCACGCTGCGGGCGATGGTGGTGACGACGATCCGGCCGGACACGGTCTTCATCCCGTACCACTGGCCGGGGCGCAAGAGCGCGAACCAGCTGACGATCGCCGCGCAGGACCCGGTGTCGAAGATCCCCGAGTACAAGGCCTGCGCGGTGCGGATCCGCCGGGCGGAGGCCCCGCCGGAGTACGCCGGCGTGCTGGAGCCGCAGCAGGGCTAGAGACCGACCACGCTAAGGCCCAAGCCGCCGGGAGCCGCGATGCCAGTCCCCGACCACATGGAGTTCTTCATCGACCCCAGCCGCTGCATCGGCTGCCAGGCGTGCGTGCAGGCGTGCAGCGAGTGCGACACGCACAAGGGGCACTCGATGATCCACCTGGAGTACGTCGAGCGCTCCGCCTCCACGCAGACCGTCCCGGTCATCTGCATGCACTGTCACTCGCCGACGTGCGCCGAGGTCTGCCCGGCGGACGCCATCAAGCGGACCGGCGACGGGGTGGTCCAGAGCGCCCGCAAGCCGCGGTGCATCGCGTGCAGCAACTGCGTGCTGGCGTGCCCGTTCGGCGTCCCGAAGATGAAGTCCGAGCTCGAGATCATGATGAAGTGCGACATGTGCTACGACCGGGCCTCGATCGGCCTCAAGCCCATGTGCGCCTCGGTCTGCCCGAGCCAGGCCCTCTTCTTCGGCACCCGCGAACAGATCGAGGCGCTGCGGCCGAAGTCGGCGCCGACCAACCGCTTCCGCTTCGGCCGGCAGACGATCACCACGAAGGTCAACATGATGATCCCCCGGGAGGCGGGCGCGCAGGTGCACATCGACGTCACCGCCGCGATGCACGGCGGCCCCGTCGGCCGCACCGTCTCCCTCCCCGTCCTGAGCGCCTGACCCCGCCGGCATTTCCGGAGCCAGGAACCCCGCCGATGGCCCAGAGCACCGACGACCGACCGCCGCCGCACCTCCCGCTCCCGCAGCTGCCCCGCGTCGAGACCCCCGACGGCCGCCCGCCGGAGGAGCAGCCCAAGTGGCGGCGCGACTTCCCCATTGACTGGCCGCAGGACCACTATGTCGCCCGGCGGGACTTCACCAAGTTCCTCGTCCTGACGAGCTTCGCCTTCGTGGTCGGCCAGGTGTGGATCGCGGTGCAGAACACGCGGCGGCGGCGCCGCGGCGAGCCCCCGATCGCGCCGATCGCCAAGGTGGAGGAGGTCCCCGTCGGCTCGGTCCGCTCCTTCGCCTACCCGGGCGAGCACGACTCGTGCGTGCTGATCCGCACCGGGGAGGAGACCTTCCTCGCCTACGACAACAAGTGCACCCACCTGATGTGCCCCGTCATCCCGAGGGTCGAGACCGGCCGGCTGCACTGCCCCTGCCACAACGGCGACTTCGACCTCGCCACCGGCCGGCCGATCGCCGGGCCGCCACGCCGCCCGCTGCCGCGGATCACGCTGGAGATCCGCGACGGGGTCATCTACGCCACGGGCGTCGAGGTCAGGACCGTCTGACCGCCCCGCGAGGACCGCGACATGAAGCAGCGAACCACACGCGACCAGCTCCTGACCATCGTCTACGGCATCCTCGCCGTGGTGCTCATCCTCGTGGTCATGCAGCTCTGGCTGCTCACGGCGACGATGAACGCCTACCTCGGCGGCGACACCGCTGTGGTCTGGCCCGCGGCCGCGGCGAGCTTCGTCTGCTTCCTGCTGAACCTCGGCCTGCTCCGCTACCTCTACGCCCTGGAGCGTTCATGAGCCAGCCCGACCCCGCAACCCCCGCGCCGGCCGGGCCGGCCCCCGCGGCCGCCCCCGCCGCGGGCAACTCCTTCCAGCTCGTCCTCGCCACCGGCGCCTTCGCGGTCTGCTTCGCCGTCTTCGGCTCGGTCTCCGCGATGATGCCGATCCTCAAGCGGGACCTCGGGCTGAGCGCGCTTCAGGTCAGCGTCGCGCTCGCCGTCCCGGTGCTGCTGGGGAGCCTGGGCCGGATCCCGCTGGGGATCATGACCGACCGTTACGGCGGCCGGTGGGTCTTCACCGGCGTCATGGCCGCGGCCGCCCTCGCCGAGCTGCTCATGGGATTCGTGCGGGAGTACTGGCAACTGATCGTCTGCGGCCTGTTCCTCGGCATCGGGCTGGCGAGCTTCTCCGTCGGCGCGGCGTTCGTCAGCCGGTGGTACCCGCCGCGGGCGCAGGGCCGGGCGCTGGGCATCTACGGCGCGGGGACCATCGGCCAGTCGCTCGCGGCCTTCGGCGCGCCCTCCATCGCCGCGGCCGCGGGCTTCGCCTGGGGGTTCTGGGCCTTTGACGTGCTTGCGGTCGCCTGGCTCGTCCTCTTCGCGCTCGCGGCCCGCAACCCGCCCCGACCCGGGGCGCCCAAGTCGCTGAAGGAGACCCTCGCGCCGCTCCGGGACCGGATGAGCTGGGTCCTGAGCCTCTACTACTTCCTCACCTTCGGCGGCTTCGTCGCCATGAGCATCTACCTGCCGATCTTCCTCACCGAGATGTTCGGCCTCGAGCTCGCCGACGCCGGGCTCCGCACCGCCGGCTTCGTCGTCCTCGCGACGCTGATGCGCCCCGTCGGGGGGACGCTCGCCGACCGCGTCGGCGGCCGCACGATCCTGCTGTGGGTCTTCCCGATGACCGCGCTGATGGCGATCTTCATGGCCTGCCCGACGATGCCGACGTTCACGATCGGCGCCCTGGGCATGGCCGCGGCGATCGGCCTGGGCAACGGCGCCGTCTTCAAGCTCGTGCCGGAGTACTTCCCGCAGACCGTGGGGAGCGTGACGGGCCTCGTCGGCGCGGCGGGCGGGCTCGGCGGCTTCTTCCCGCCGCTGGTGCTCGGGGTCATCCACTCCGCGACCGGCTCGTTCACCTTCGGCTTCATCCTGCTCGCGCTGACCGCGGCCGGCTGCTTCCTGGTGGTGCGACGGAGCGCCCCCGGCGCGGGAGCCCCCCGCGGCCGGGTTCAGCCAGAGCCGGCCTGATCGGTGGACGATCGAGCCCGGCAGCGCCCCGCCGGAACGTATGACCGAAGGCTGCGCGCACGTGGCGACGGAGCGTGCGGGCGCCTACTTCTGCGGGAGCACGCCCGCGCGTTCGAGCGGCGTGGCCGCGGGCGCGGGCGTCCGGGGCGCGGGCTCGTGCCGTCGCCCGCTGCGTGTCGCCGTCCGCTTGAGCGCGGCGCCGATGTCGTCGAGGATCAGGTAGACCGCCGGGGTCATCAGCAGCGTCAGCAGGAGCGAGAGCGTCTGGCCGCCGATCACCACGACGGCGACGGCGCGGCGCTCCTCCGCGCCGGGGCCGGAGCCCACGGCCAGCGGGAGCATGCCGCCGACGAGGGCGAGGGTGGTCATCAGGATGGGGCGGAGCCGGTCGCGGTTGCCCTGGATGACCGCCTCCAGCCGCGGCATGCCGGCGGCGCGGAGGTGGTTCATGTGGTCGATCTGGAGGATGGCGTTCTTCTTGACCACGCCGAAGAGCACGAGGATGCCCAGCGCCGAGTAGAGGTTGAGCGTCCCGCCCAGGGCCCACATCGACAGCAGCGCGAAGGGGACGGCCAGCGGCAGGGAGAGCATGATGGTGAAGGGGTGGACGAGGCTCTCGTAGTTGGCCGCGAGGATCATGTACATGAAGACCAGCGAGAGCGCGAAGGCCCAGATGAACTCGTTGAAGGTCCGCTCGAGCTCGCGCCCTCGCCCCATCACCCGCACGGTGTACGCGGGGGGCATGTTCATCTCGGCGATCTCCGCGTGGAGCGCCTCGAGGCGGTCGGCCAGGGCGTGCCCGGGGCCGACCGAGGCGCGCAGGCTGGCGGCCCGCTGCCGGTCGAGGCGGTCGATGCGGGCGGCGGTGGTCGCCGGCTCAACGGAGGCGATGTTGCGGAGCTCGACCAGGCGGGGGCCGTTCTGCGCCGCGCTGCCGGGCACGAGCAGGCGGGGGAGCATCGACGGGTCGGACCGGTCCTTCTCCACCAGGCGGAGCTGGACGTCGTAGTCCTCGCTGGTCAGGGGGTCGCGGAAGCGGGAGATCTCCTCGTCGCCGCCGACCAGCAGACGCAGGGCGGTGCCGATGTCGCGCGGGCTGACGCCCAGGTCCGCGGCCCGGTCGCGGTCGATGCGGACGCGGAGCTCGGGCGTGGTGAGCTTGAGCGTGGTGTCGGCGTCCACGACGCCGTCGATGCTCTGGGACCGCACGCGCAGCTCCTCGGTGTACTCGGCGAGCTTCTCCAGGTCCGGACCGCGGATGGCGATGTCGATGTCGAAGTTGCCGCCGCCGATGTTGAACGCGGCGAAGCTGCGCGTGGAGATCCGCAGGTCCTTGTACTTCGAGAGGGTGCGGCGGATCTCGCTCATGACCTCCCGCTGGGTGTAGTTGCCCCGGAAGGCGGCGCCGGGGTCGCCGTCGAGCGCGGCCCTGATGAGCCGCTTGACGGAGAACCGACGCTCCTCGTGCGGGGCGATGCGGACGTAGATGTCGGCCCGGTTGACCTGCCCGAGGAACGAGCCGCCGGCGGAGGCGAGCGTGGTCCGGACGGCGGGGTGGGCGCGGACGTCGTTCTCGACGGCGCGGACCGCGGCGTCGAAGGCCTCGAAGCTCGTCCCCTCCGGGCCGCTGATGTTGACGCTGAACTCACCCTCGTCCACGTTGCTGGGCAGGTAGTCCTGGCGGATCATCCCGAACAGCGGGATGGCCGAGAGCATGATCAGCACCGCGACCGCCGCGGCGAGCAGGCGGAAGCGGACGACGACCCGCAGCATCGCGGTGTACGCCGCGTCGATCACCCGGTAGAACCCAGCGCGGGAGGCGGGGCCGTGGGCGGAGTGGCCCCCGGGGTGGAGCATCCGGGCCGAGAGCGCGGGGGTGAGCGTGAAGGAGACCAGCAGGCTGACCAGCACGGCGACGGCCGCGGTGATGCCGAACTGGTAGAGGAACCGCCCCGAGATCGACGACATGAACGAGACGGGGACGAAGATGACCACCAGCGACAGGGTCGTGGCGAGCACGGCGAGGCCGATCTCGGCGGTCCCCTGCCTGGCGGCCTCCATCGGGGGGAGGCCCTTCTCCTCGGCGAAGCGGTAGATGTTCTCGAGGACGACGATGGCGTCGTCGATGACGATGCCGACCATCAGCACCAGGGCCAGCATGGTGACGCTGTTGAGCGTGAAATCCAGGGCCCACATCACGGCGAAGGTGGAGACGACGGAGGTGGGGATGGCGATGCCGGCGATGATGGTGGACCGCCAGGACCGCATGAAGGCGAGCACGACGAGGCAGGCGAGCGTGGCGCCCAGGACGAGGTGGACGTCGATCTCGTGCAGGGCGGCGTAGATGTACTCGGACTGGTCGCGGATGACCTCGAGCCGAACGCCGCGGGGCATCTGGGCGCGGAGCGTGTCGAGCTGGGCCTTGACCCCCTCGATCACCTCCACGGTGTTCGCGCCGGACTGGCGGCGGACCTCGAGGGAGACCGCGGGCTGGCCGTCGAGCCGGGCCGAGGAGCGGCGCTCCTTCGTGCCGTCCTCGGCCCGGCCGATGTCACGGATGCGCACCGGGGCGCCGTTGACCATCGCCACGACGATGTCGTTGAAGGCCTCGGGGTTGTCGATGCGGCCGAGCGTCCGCAGCACCTGCTCGCTGGCCTCCCCGGTGAGATTCCCGCCGGGGACGTCCGAGTTCTGCCGCGCGACGGCGTCCCGCACGGCGGTGATGGGGATGCCGTACGCGGCGAGGCGGTCGGCGTCCACCCAGACGTTGATGGCCCGCTCCAGCCCGCCGACGATGCTGACCTGCCCCACCCCGGTGGATCGCTCGATCTGGGGCTTGATCGTCTTGTCCGCGATCTCCGTCAGCTCGCGGACGGAGAGGTTCCCCGAGAGGGCGATGGTCAGCACGGGGCTGGAGTCGTTGTCGAACTTGGAGACCGTCGGCGGCTCCACGCCCTGGGGGAGGTGGCGGAGGACCGTCGAGACGCGGTCCCGGACGTCCTGGGCCGCGACGTCGATGTCGCGGTCCAGCCGGAACGTGGCGATGATGATCGACATCCCCTGGCCGGAGATCGAACGCAGCTCGTCGATCCCCTCGACGGTATTGACGACCTCCTCGATCCGCTGCGAGACCTCCGTCTCGACCTCCTCGGGGGCGGCGCCGGGGAGGATCGTGCGGACGCTGACTGTCGGCAGGTCCACCGATGGGAGCCGATCGACGGCCAGGCGGGTGTAGCTGGCGGCGCCGACGACCACCAGGGCGAGGATCAGCATCGCCGCGAAGATTGGTCGTCGGATACAGACTTCGGCCAGCTTCTGCACGTGTCGGGCTCCGGGGTCGTCTTACATCGGCTCCGCGGCGGGGGCGCCGGGAAGGTTCAGGAAGGGTGAGGTCGGGGCCGGCCGATCCGCTTCCGGGGCGGCGGCTCCATCGGGAGGTGGGGGGGCGCCGCCGGCCCCCGCGGCGAGGGCGCCGGTCGCGCGGAGGACCGCGAGGTACGCCGCCTTCCGGTTGAACTCCTCGCTCGCCAGACGCACCTGGGCGCTGAGGACCTGGTCCTGGGCGCTGATCCGCTCGAGGTTGGTCCCGAGCCCCGCCTCGTACGCGGCCTCGGCCTGCCGCAGGGCCTCCGTCGCGGCGCGGAGCTGGTACCCGAGCTCCTCGAGCCGCCGGCCCGCCGCCGCGAGGTCCGCGTACGCGGTCTCCACGTCGCTCCGGATGCTCCGCCGGACCAGGGAGTAGTCCAGCACCCGCTGGCGGAACTCCGACCAGGCCGCGCGGACGTCGGCGTCGATCCGCCCGGCGGAGAACAGGGGCAGGTTCACCGAGAGCAGGCCCGCCCAGTCCCGGTCCGTCGGGAGGGTGTCGCGGGTGAGGAAATAGTCAAGATTCAGCGTCACCGTGGGGTAGTAGCGGCCGATCTCGGCGTCCACGAGCGTCCTGGCGGCGCGGGCGGCCGCTTCTGCCGCGGCGAGGTCTTGGCGGTAGGCCAGGGCCATGTCGAGGAAGACCTCCGGGCTGGGGATGGTGCTGGGCACCTCGAACCCGTCGGTCAGGGGGCTCTCGGCGACCTCGGCCCCGGTCAGCAGCACGAGGGCGGAGCGGGCGAGGGCGAGCTGGTTCCGGGCGTCGAGGAGGGTGACCCGGGTCTGGGAGGCCTGGGCCTCGATCTGGGCGACGTCCAGAGGGCGGGCGAAGCCCACCTCGGCGCGGCCGCGGACATCGCGGAGCCGCTCCTCCTGGACCGCGACGGACGACTCGAGGACCTGGATGAGCCGCTCCGCGCTCAGGACCGCGTAGTAGGCCCGGGCCGTCTCCAGCAACAGAGCTTCTCGGACGTCCAGCAGGAGCCAGCGGCGCTGCTCGATGGAGGCGTCCGCGGCCCGGACGCGGTTGAGGTTGCTGAAGCCGCTGAAGAGGGTGTACTGGGCCCCGATCCCCGCATCAAAGAGGCGGGATTCCCCCTGCGAGGTCCGGCCGGAGCCGTCGTCGGCCGGTCCCCCGCCGGTCCGCTCGCGGAAGACGTAGGTGGCGAAGAGGTCGAGGGTGGGCAGGAGCGATGACGCCGCCCGTTGGCGGTCGATCAGGGCCTGGAGGTAGTTTTCTCCCTCCATCGAGAGGCGCTCGTTGTAGGCGTTGGCGAGGCGGAGGGCGTCGTCCAGGGAGAGGGGAGCCCCCGGGGCGGGGGCGGGGGGGAGAGGCCCGAGGTCCACCACGGAGCGGTAGAGCTGGACCTCCTTCCGCTGATCCACCGCGCACCCGGCGGCCAGCAGACCGACCGCGGCCGCCGCGAAGCACGCAGGGACCACCAAGCGCCGCCTCTGAGGTTGGACGGAGGCGCGCAATGGGCTCTTCGGGACCCTGGCCCGAGGCGCGGGGAGGGGTCGCAGCATCCGGGGCTTGCCTCCGGGACTGGGAATGATCAGATCGGACCGCCGGTTGATGCCCGCGGACACGCTATGGTACGTGCGGAAGCAGCCGAGCCCCTGTGATATTCCCGGGCCCGCTCGGTTCCGCTTGTCATTTTACCTACGGAGCGAACGACCGATGCCGATCACGCGGACGCCCGGGCTTGTTACTCCCGTGCTGGTGCTCCTGGCCTTGGCCTCGCCGGTCATCGTCGCGGGGTGCGGGGACCGGACCAACGCGGCGACGCGGGCCTCCGCGGCGTCGGAGGCCGACCCGGTCGAGGTGACCATCGCCCCGGTGGAACGCCGCTCCATTGCCCGGCACATCGACGTGACCGGCACCCTCTTCGGCGAGGAAGAGACGACGATCTCGGCGAAGCTCAGCGGCCGGATCGTCGAGGTCGCCGCGGACGTGGGCGACACCGTGCTCCCCGGCTCGACGCTCGCCCAGATCGAGCGGACCGACTACGAGCTGGCCCTCGCCGAGCGGCGGACGGCCGTGCAGGCCTCGCTGGCGCGGGTCGGGCTCTCGGAGTTCCCCCCGGAGGGCTTCGACCCGTCCCAGGTGCCCACCGTCATCCGGGCCAGGGCCGAGGCCTCCAACGCCGAGGCCCGCTACGAGCGGGCCAAGCAGCTCTTCGAGCAGAGGCCGCCGCTGATCTCGGCGCAGGACTTCGCGGACATCCGCACGCAGTGGGAGGTCGCGGCCAGCGGGGCGGAGGTCGAACTCCTGACGGCCCGGGCGGTGCTCGCCGAGGCGAGAACCCGGCAGGCCGAAGCCGCGGTCGCCTCCCAGCGCCTCGCCGACACGACGGTCGTGGCGCCTGGCAGCCCGGGGAGCGAGACTCCCCGATACCAGGTTGCGGAGCGGTTGGTCTCCCTCGGGGAGTACGTCAGCGAGGGGCGGGCCATGTTCCGGCTCATCGCGAGCGACCTGATCAAGTTCCGGGCCGACGTCCCCGAACGCTTCGTGGGGCAGGTCCGCGGGGGCCAAACGGTCCGGGTGTGGGTGGACGCGTACGGCGAGCCGGTGGAGGGGCGGGTCGCCCGCGTCTCGCCCCGGATCGACCCGCAGAGCCGCACGTTCCAGGTGGAGGTCCACATCCCCAACGAAGCGGGCCGGCTCAAGCCGGGCGCCTTCGCGCGGGGGGCCATCCAGACGCGGGTGGACGAGGGGGGCGTCTTCGTGCCCGAGGCCGCGGTGGTGATCTTCGCGGGGGTTCAGAAGGTCTTCAGCATCGCCGAAGGGCGGGCGGTGGAGCACCGGGTGCGCACGGGCGACCGGGTGGACGGGCTGGTGGAGATCGTGGGGGGGTTGGGGGCTCCAAACGTCATCGTGCGCGGGGCCGCGGGGCTCACCGACGGCGTGCCCGTCCGGGTGATTGAGCCGTAGCCCAGAGGATGGCCGGAGCACCGGGGGAGGGGGTGGGCCGCGACGGCCGAGCGCCCATACACGGCGGGCGATGCTTCTCGCTTTTTGTCGGTGAAAGTAGAACCTGTCGGGTGACGGGTAAGTACTTTTTTAGTGCTTCGATGCGGTGGTTATCACCCCGTCGCCGGGAGGGGCTTGGTAAACTTGTGACGAAGGAACATTCGCGACTTCTTTGGAGCATCGCCGGACGTCCTTCCTGCACGGCCACCCCGATCGAGCGATTCATCTGCCGAGATCACCTATGAGATCCAAGACGATCAAGGTTCTCTGCGTGGACGACAACGATTTCGTGGCCGAGGCGATCGAGCGGAAGCTCCGCCGCGAGCCCGGATTCGAGTGGGCCGGATGGCTGCCGGACACGACGGACCTGACCGAGCGTGTGCGGGAGTCTGGCGCCGAGGTCGTGCTGCTGGACGTCGATATCCCCGGGCGCGACTCCTTCGAGGCGCTCGCCGAGCTCAGCTCGGCCGAGCCGTCGGTCCGCGTGATCATGCTCAGCGGCCACGTCCGGAGCGACTACATCGACCGGGCGGTCGAGGCGGGGGCATGGGGATACCTCTCCAAGGGGGAGGAGAACGACGTCATCCTCGGGGCGATCCGCCGGGTCGCCGAGGGGGGGTTCGCGCTCGGGAACGAGGCGGAGTCGGTCTACCACCGGAAGTAGCCCTGGGGGCAGGAGGCGGCCAGAACTGGACGCCCGGGCGGCCGCGTGCGCGCAAAGAAACGGCCCCGGCTTGAACCGGGGCCGTCGTGGGTTCGGGCTGAAAGGGGGAGAGGATCAGCAGCCGTTGCCGACGGCGTCGAGCCACGCGCTCAGGAAGGCGCTGATGTCGTTGGAGTTCACGCTCCCGCTCTGATCGAAGTCGGCGATGAGGTTGCCGTTCTGGACGCTGTCGAGCCACGCGCTCAGGAAGGCGGAGATGTCGTTGGAGTTGACCGTGCCGCTGCCGTCCCAGTCGGCCGGGCAGCCGCCGCCCTGCTCGCCGCGGTCGATGAGGACGACGGCGTCGCCGCTGATGCTCAGGACCACCCGGGCGATCACGTAGCGTCCATCCGGGCTCATCGAGTAGCCGTCGGTGATGCCGCGGATCGTGGTGACCGTCTCCCCGTCGATCACCGTGACGTTCTCCTGGAGCAGCAGCTCCTGGTTGATGAACAGCCCGGTGTCGATCGAGGTGTTGGGGTCGTTCCAGTCGCCGTACCAGAGCACGTCGCCGTGGTCGGAGAGGAGCACGGGCCCGCTGCCGAAGGCCGTAACGGTGAAGGGGGCGATGGCGTCGAAGGTGACGCCCTCCTGCACGACGACCTCGCCGTTGCTCTTGACGATGACCGAGTCGGTCGCGGTGTCGCCGTCGAGCATGCCGTAGATGACGTACTCGCCGGAGTTGTTCAGGTCGATCCGAGCGGAGCTGCCGAGCACCCGCCAGTTCCGCCCCGGCAGCGGGGAGGGGGATCCCTCCTGCGCGACGAGCGTGTGGTCGATGTAGACCGCGCCGTCCGTCGCCGTGTTCCCGGCGAGGTCCGCGATGTACATCACCTGGCCGGCGTTGTTGAACGCCATCGAGTGCGGGCCGGTCATGAAGTCCGCCACGGGCTCGGTCTGACCGGGGAGGATGTCGCCCTCCTTCGCGAGCACCGTCTCGGTCGCGAGGTTGCCCATGGCGTCGAGCGACAGGAGCACGATCGCGCGATCGACGGTCGAGTCGATGTTCGGGTCGTCGATGCTCGCCATCACCATCAGCTCGTCGCGGTCGTTGATCAGCACCTCGAAGAACCCGATGTACGGCGTGCCGGGGGTGAAGCCGGCCGCCTGCGAGATGTCCCCCTCCTGGATGAGCAGCGTGGTGTTGAAGTACACGCCGCTGTCCTGGTTCGTGGGGAGGTTCCCGAGGAAGAAGTTCCACCCGCTGTTGCCGTTGTTGTTGATGTTGATCGCGTCGAACGAGCTCAGCACGGCGCCAGGCGGGTCGAGGGGGTCGCCCTCGCGGAGGAGCAGCGTCCCGTCCCGAAGCAGCACGACGTCCGTGCTGGTGTCCGGGTTATCGGTGTCCACCTCGATGATCCAGCTGCCGTGGTCGTTCACCGCGACGGTGTTGTAGTTCGTCACCGACCCCACCGGGTTGATGAAGTCGAAGTCCCGCGAGATCACCGTCATCGTCGGGCCGGGGCCGGCCATGGCCGCCGCCGCGGCGAGTCCGCAGCACACCCCCGCCGCCAAGGAGAGATTCCTGATCGACATCTGCATGGCTCCTCCCATCTCTGTCAGATCGACTGCGCCGCCCGGCTAACCTTGTGGCCGCTGCGTCGCCGCGTCGCACTCCGCGCAGGGACAACCCCACGAACGGGGGCAGACCCATCGCGCCAGTTCGGAATATACAGCAGATCGCGCACCGGTCCAAGCCCGATCCGAGCGATGTTCGCCGCCGAAGGGCGAATCCGACGCACGCCCGGCCCCGTCCGGCGCCCCGGGTGGGGGCTAAACTCCCCCCCTGAACGCACTCGGGTGGGGAGCCCCGCGGCCGCGTCGGCCCCGGGGCTCTGGACCCCGGAGCCCCTGTCATGGCAGAGACCGCCGTCGCCCCGCAGACCGAAGAACGTCCGAACACCGTCAAGATCGAGGATGCGGGCCCCAGCCGCAAGAAGATCTCCATCGAGATCCCGGCCGAGACCGTGGACGAGCAGCTCGGCTCCTCGCTCGACACGCTGATGGTCGAGGCCGAGATCCCCGGCTTCCGCAAGGGCCGGGCCCCCAAGCGGCTGATCGAGAAGAAGTTCGGCTCCGCCATCCGGCGCGAGGCGAAAAACCAGCTCGTCGCCTCCGCCTACCAGAAGGCCATCGAGGACAACAAGCTCCGCGTCCTCGGGGACCCGGTCAGCGAGGGGCTCGACAAGGTCGAGCTCGAGGCGGGCAAGCCCCTGGCCTTCGAGGTCGAGGTGGAAGTCCTCCCGGAGTTCGATCTCCCCTCCCTCGAGGGCATCGCCGTCCGCAAGCCCATCATGGAGGTCACGGACGAGATGATCGAGGCCGAGCTGGACAAGCTCCGCCTCCACGAGGGCCGCCTCGAGGAGCTCGAGGCCCCCGAGCCCGGCGACTACCTGACCGGCCACGGCGTGATGACCGCCGCCGGCGTTGAGGAGCCGCTGGTGGACATCAACGACGCCGTCGTCCAGGTTCCGCCCCCCGAGAAGGAGGGCAAGGGGATGATCCTCGGGATCATGGTGGACGATTTCGCCAAGCAGCTGGGCCTGCCCAAGGCCGGCGAGAAGGCGACCATCAAGGTCAAGGGCCCCGAGAACCACGAGAACGAGGCCGTGCGCGGCGCGGACCTGACGATCATCTTCGAGGTCACGCGCGTGGACCGCATCATCCGGGCCACCGACGAGGAGCTCGTCAAGGGGTACGGGTTCGAGGAGGTGCAGCAGCTCAAGGACGCCATCCGGGACCGCATGGGTCAGCGCATCACGGTCGAGCAGCAGGCCGCGATGCGCCAGCAGGTCGCCCGCTACCTCATCGACAACACGTCGATGGAGCTTCCCGAGCGGACCACCGCAGTCCAGGCGGAGCGGAACCTCGCCCGCCGGCGGCTCGAGCTCATGCACCGCGGCGTGCCCGCCGACCAGATCGAGGAGCACATCGCCGAGCTCCGCGCCGCTTCCGGCGACGCGGCGGTCCGCGACCTCAAGCTCTTCTTCATCCTCGACAAGGCCGCCGAGGCGCTCGACGTCAAGGTCTCCGAGGGCGAGCTGAACAGCCGCATCGTCCAGATGGCCATGGCCAACAACATGCGCCCCGACAAGCTCCGCAGCGAGCTCATCCAGCGCAACCAGGTCGGCCAGGTCTTCCAGCAGATCCGCGAGCACAAGACCCTCGACGCCATCCTCGCCAACGCGAACGTCACCGAGATGCCCGTCGAGGAGTTCAACAAGGCGATGGAGGCGGAGGCCAAGGCCGCCGGCGGCGCGGACAAGCCCGCCCCCAAGAAGTCCTCCTCGAAGAAGGCGGCCGAGAAGGCCGAGAAGGCTGAGGAGAAGGCCGAGGCCGGCGAGTCGGCCCCCGCCGAGAAGAAGACCCGCTCCAAGAAGAAGTAACCCGGCGCGGGGCAATCAGGCGACCAAACAGGAGCCCCCGGCGATCGCCGGGGGCTCTTTGCTTTGCTTTCCCCGCAAGGCGTTCAGCCGAGCGTGTCCCGGTACGCGTCGATCGTCCGTTTGATCTCGACCGGCCGCGGCATGTTCTCCGCCACGATCTCGATCCCGTCCTGTCCGGAGCTCGAGATCCCGATCGTCCCCACGCCCCAGATCCGCTGCCAGAAGGTCTGGGTGATCTGCAGGTTCTTGATGTCCTCGTGCAGCACCTCGCTCGTCGCCCGGCTGAGCAGGCCGCGGGTCTCGACCGTCCGCTTGTTGGTGATCTCCAGGGCCACGAACATCGTCCGCAGCTTCCAGACCCCGAGCCACACGAGCGCCGCCAGCGCCGCCGCCCCCGTCGCGTAGGCGTACGTCTGCTGTCCTCGCCAGGCGAAGACCAGGGCCCCGATGACGCCCCCGACCAGCACGGCCGCGAGGAGCGTGAACAGCGCGGGCCTCGCCCGGAACATCGCCGGCCGGACCTTCATCACCCGCCGCTCCGGCCCCCGATCCGGGGGCAGGCCGAGGTCGGAGGCCCGATCCCGCGGACCGGCGGCGAAGCCCCGCGGTTCCGGCTCAGGATCGGCATCCCCCACGGGCACGATGTTGACGTCCCCGCAGTACGGGCACTCCACCTTCGTCCCGCGCTTCTCCTCGGGCACCTCCAGCCGCCGGTCGCACCGATCGCAGGTCACGGTCACCATCCCGGTAGGGTACAGGCCCGACGCCCCGCTGTCCCCGCCCCCCCGGCCCCTGTACCCTTCGCCCATGCGGATCGTGCTGGTGAACTGGGCGAAGATCTGGGACGGCGCCTCCCACGGCGGGGGCGTCAACGGCTATTGCCAGGCCCTCGCCCTCGCCCTGACCGCCCGGGGCCACGAGGTCATCTCCCTCTTCGGCGGCACGACCCACCTCCCGCCTCCCCCCGGCTCGCCGACGGGCCGCGCCCCCTGCACGATCCGCCGCCACCACGACTGGCTCGGCGTCCGTGTCTTCGAGGTGGTCAACTCCCCGGTCCTCGCCCCCTCCATCCAGCAGTACCAGGACCCGCTGGGGGAGGTCTCCGCGCCGGAACTCGAGGAGCAGGTCGGCCGGCTCTTCGAGGCGATCCGGCCGGACGTCGTGCACTGGCACAACATCGAGGGCTTCTCGATCGGCTGCGTCGAGCGGGGCCGCGCCGCGGGCGCCCGCACCGTCTTCAGCCTGCACAACTACCACACCATCTGCCCGCAGGTGTACCTCATGCGCGGCCACCGCATCCCGTGCACCGACTTCGATAACGGTCACGCCTGCGTGGGGTGCATCGAGACGAACCCAACCGCCGTCGAACGCCAGCGCCGCATCGAAGGCTACCTCAAGCTCGTCGGCGTGGACCTGTCACCCCCGCCGGCGCCGCCGACGGTCGCGCAGACCGCGGCGGAGCTCGCCGAGAGCTTCTCCTGGCTCGGGACCACCTACCGCCGCACCGGCCGGCTCGTGAAGGCGGCCCTGCGTGGCGCGGGCGTGATCCGGCCGCGGCCGGCCCCGCCTCCGCCGGAGATCCCCCTCCCCGGCCGGCCGATCGATAACGGCGCAGCGGTGAGCGGGCCGCTCCCCCTCGACTCGGACGACCGCGGCCAGACGGCCGCGATCCTCGCCTCCCTCTCCCCCGCCCCGCCCCCGGACTTCGACGCCGATCCGGTGTACCGCCCGCTGCTCAACGTGATCCAGCCCGAGCCCCCCAGCGGCAAGCCGCCGACCGACTACGCCCGCCGCCGCGAGGCGATGGTCGGCATGCTCAACACCTGCGACAGCGTGCTGGCCGTCTCCGACTTCGTGCGCGACAAGTTCATCTCCCTCGGCGTCAGCCCCGGCCGCATCCGCACGCTCCACATCGGCACCCGCATCAACCACCTCGTGGCGCACCACCACCGGCTCGTCTTCAGCCCGCCCCCCTTCCGCGACGGGCTCCCATGGGACCAGCAGCGTCCGATCCGCGTGGTGTTCATGGGATACAACCACTATTACAAGGGGCTGGGCATGCTCGCCGAGAGCCTCGACCTGCTCGAGGCCCGCCACCTCTCCCGCATCGACCTCGCCGTCCACGCCCTCGACGGCCAGAGCATCGAATGGATGTTCCGCCGCATGGAGCCCCGCCTGGCCCGGCTGACCTTTTCTCACGGCTACCGCTACGTGGACATCCCCTGGCTCTGCGGCGGCAAGGACCTGGGCGTCGTCTGCTCCGTCTGGTGGGACAATGCCCCGCAGACGGTCTTCGAGTTCATGGCCTGCGGGGTGCCGGTCCTGGGGGCGGAAGTGGGGGGGATCCCCGACTTTGTCAAGGACGGCGTCAACGGCCGCCTCTTCCGCGCCAACGACCGGCGCGACCTGGCCGCGAAGCTCGTCGAGATCATCGAGAGCCCGTCGCAACTGGACGTCATGCGGCCGAACGTGCGGCCGCCGAAGGACATCGACGTCAACGCCGCGGAACTCGAGGCTGTTTACAGTGGCGATGGTTCCTGACGGATACCACCCCTCCCCGCTACACTCCCCGAGGCGGGGGATCCGAGGCTCCGGATGCGTGCAGAAACTGACGGCCGCGCCCCCGCCGTGGCCGAACAACCGGTCGAGGTCCATCTCAACGGCAACGCCGCCGGCGCGGCGGCCGCGCCCCCGGCCGCGGCGTCGGTCGCCGTCGTGGTCGTTACGTGGAACCGCAAGGGCGACGTCACTAACGCCCTGGAGGCCCTGGCCCGCCAGTCCTACCCCCGCGAGCGGATGGACGTCGTCGTCGTGGACAATGCCTCCACCGACGGGACGCTCGAACACCTGACAGAGCGCTTCCGCCCCGAGGCGATTGTCCACAACCCGACCGAGCGAGCCCACGAGCCCAACTTCCAGCCACCCAGCCGCCCCTTCCCGGACGCCCCCAACGCGGCCGGCTTCCGCTCCCTCACCATCGTCCGCAACACGAGCAACATGGGCGGCTGCGGCGGGTTCAACACCGGCTTCGGCTACATCGCCCACGCTCTCGCCTCGCCGCCGCCGGACTTTGTCTGGCTCGCCGACGACGACGCCGGCTTCCCGGAGGACGCCCTCGCGCAGCTCGTCGGCGCGGCCCGGACCGACCCGAAGATCGGCATCGTCGGCTCCCGCACCGTCAACATCGCCGACCGATCGACGACGATCGAGACGACGATCTACCTCGACCGCAAGACGGGCGCAATGTGCGACGAGCCCCCGCCGCACCACCCGCGCTACCAGTCGCATCGCGAGTGGGTCGCCAGGACCGGCGGCACAAAAGGGAAGCGAGAGTTCTCAGGCCTGCGTGATGTGGACGTCGTCTCGGCCTGCTCGCTGCTGGCCCGCTGGTCCGCCGTGGAGAAGGTCGGCTTCTGGGACTGGCGGTACTTCATCTACTGCGACGATGCCGACTGGTGCCTCCGCATGGCCAAGGCGGGCTACCGCGTCGTCCTCAACCTCGACGCCGTCGTCTACCACACGCCCTGGCTCCTGAAGCTCACCCCAGCGCGGATCTACTACGCCCAGCGCAACGCCGTCTGGATGCTCCAGAAGATCCTGCCCCAGCGCGAGCTGCGCGCCGTCACGCTGAAGTGGATGAAGACGATCCTCCGCGACAGCCTCCGCGCCGGGCTGCATCGCCGCCTCTTCCACGCCGAGATCATCCGCACCACCGCCCGCGACATCGCCATCGGCCGCACCGGCAAGACCGCCTCCGACGGGCCTCCCGCCGTACCCGTCATCGACGCCCTGCGCCAGGCCGGGTGCCTCCGCGCCGGCGCCCGCGTCGCGCTCCTGTGCGCCCTGGGCGACCGCGGCGACGAGTCGCTCAAGTGGGCCGCCGACCTGCGGGCCCACGTCCGCGAGAACCTCGCCGCGGGCGAGGCCGAGCCCCGGTGGCTGGAGGTCGTTCGCAACGACGTCCTCGCCGCGGAGCGGGAGGCCGCCCCCGGGCCCACCCCGGAGCGCATCGTCTACGGCGGCCACATGCGCTCCCGCATCCGCCGCCAGCTCGACCTGCTCCGCCGGCCGCCGACCGCCGTCGTCGTCTTCGACCAGACGAACGACTTCCCCGCCGTCCGCGGCCGCTGGAACATCCACATCGACACCAGGAAGCCGACGGCCGCGCAGCTCGAGCGCGACGGCCTTGTGCCCCGCGCAGCCTTCCTCGCCCGCTGGGCCACCACCGCCCTCCGCTGCGCCCTCTACGCCCTCCGCGTCCGCCCCTACACTTCGCCGACACGGTACGGCTGATCCCCTCATCCCCCGCACGCTGCATCCTCGACATGCCCCCTGACGACCACCACCACGCCGCTCCCGCGGGCGCTGGCCCCGCTCCGTGGCCCCCGCCGGGGTGGCCCCGCACCGCCAACCCGCTCCGCATCGCGATCCTCGGGTGGGCCCGCATCTCCGCGCAGGCCTCCGAGGGGTCCGGCTACAACCTCTCCAAGTCCGAGCTCGCCCGCGGCCTGGCCATGTCCGGCCACCACGTCTTCTATCTCTCTGCGGGGATGACGTACACGCCGCGTGGCGGGACCCGCATCGTCCCGCGCGAGCCCTGGGGCGGGATCGACTGCTACGAGCTGCTCAACTCCCCCAACCTCGCCCCCAGCGCGCACAACTTCCTGAACACGCCGACCGAGATCGCCTGCCCGCAGGAGACGGCGATCGTGCTCCGCTGGCTCGACGAGGTCCGGGCCCAGGTTGTCCACATCCATTCGCTGGAGGGGTACGGGCTCGATCTCGTCGGCGCCATCGAGGACTCCGGCCGCCCTGTCGTCGTCACGCTGCACAACTACGCCTTCATCTGCCCGCAGGTGGACCTGCTGCACAAGGAGCGGCAGGTCTGCGAGGACTACGACGGCGGCCGCCGCTGCGTCGGCTGTCTCGAGGCGCTCCCCCCCGCCGAGGCGAAGCGCAAGCGCATAGTCTGGCAGACCCTCGCCCGCAAGCTCGGCCCCGCGCGGGCCGACGCTATCCGGAGCGCGGTCCACAGCGCGGGCCCCGCGATCGGCAGGCTTCTGGGCAAGAAGCCGCCGGTTGTGGAGGAGGCGCCGATCCATCCCAACCCCGATCGCCTCGCGGATCCGGAGGTCGCCTGGGGGTGCAGCCTCACCCCCCCGGCCGCGGCGGCCGCCGATCCCGGGAACAACGGCCACGCGCCGCACCCTGCGCCGGCCTCCCAGGGCCTGATCCGCCACGACCTCCCCCTCCTCCCCTCCGAGAAGCCCCGCGACTACCACTCGGCCCCGCTGGATCAGAACGAGCGGCTGCTGGCCGCGAAGAACCACCTGGTGGTCCTCAACGACTACGGCCGCCGGCGACGGGCCGGCGTCGATGCGCTCAACCGTGCATCCATGATCATCCCCCCCAGCGACTTCCTCCGCAAGGTGCACGTCGCCATGGGCGTGGATGAGGCGCGGACCCGCTGGGTCCGCCTCGGCCAGCCCCACTTCGACCAGATCAACCGCCGCGCCCGCCGCTCGCCGTACTACGACGTCTCGCCCTGGGACGCGAAGACCGCCACACGCCCCGTCCGATTCGCCTTCTTCGGGACCGTCCGGCCCAACAAGGGCCTGGAGGTCCTCGCCCGCGCCATCCCGCTCCTGGAGCGAGAGGTCCGCCAGCGCTGCCAGTTCTCCATCCACGCCGGCGGCAACGAGTGGCCCTTCCGCAAGCGGCTGAGCCTCTACCCGGAGGTCTCCGTCCGCGGCGGGTACGACCTCTACCAGCTCATCGGCTCCTGGGGGGAGTACGACGTCGGCATCCTGTCGCACATCTGGCTGGAGAACTCCCCGCTGGTGATGCTCGAGCACCTCCACGCCGGGAAGTTCGTCATCTGCTCCCGCCTCGGCGGCCCGGTGGACTGGATCACACCCCCGAAGAACGGCCTCTTCTTCGCCGGCGGCAACGAGGCCGAGCTCGCCGACCGCATCCGCCAGGTCGTCACCGGCGAGGTCCGCCTGCCGAGCCCGCGCGAGGTCCACGAGGCGACCGTCCTCCAGTCCTACCCCGGCCACGTCCGGGAGGTCGAGTCGATCTACCACGAGGTCCTCGCACGCCGCGGCGCGGGCTCCCGGCCCGGATCTCCGACCTCTCCCGCCTCCCCGCCTCCTGCCTCTCCGGCCGCGGTATAACCTCCGTTCCTAGGAGATGACCAATGCCCATCCGCCCCCTCCGCGCGCGTGCCGCTGCCGCCCTTCTCGCCTTCGCCGCCGGCGCCTTCATGACTCAGGCCCGCGCCGATGAGGGGATGTGGCTCCTCAACAACCCCCCGCGCGGGCTGCTCGAGTCCAAGTACGATTTCAGCCCGACCGACGAGTGGCTCGAGCACGTCCAGAAGTCCGCCGTCCGCTTCTCCACAGGCGGCTCCGGCTCGATCGTGTCGAAGGACGGCCTCGTGATGACCAACCACCACGTCGCCTCCGACATCCTCGCCAAGCTCTCCACGCCGCAGCGGGACCTGCTCAAGACCGGCTACCACGCCCGCGACCGCGTCGATGAGATCCCCTGCCCCGACTTGGAGCTCAACGTCCTCTGGTCGATCGAGGACGTCACCGAACGCGTGAACGCCGCGGCCGCGGGGAAGCAGGGCGCCGGGGCGAACACCGCCCGCCGCCAGATGATGGCCACCATCGAGAAGGAGTCGCAGGAAGCCACCGGCCTGCTCTCGCAGATCGTCACCCTCTACCAGGGCGGGCAGTACCACCTCTACCGCTACCGGCGATTCACCGACGTCCGCCTCGTCTTCGCCCCGGAGCAGGACATCGCCTTTTTCGGCGGCGACACCGACAACTTCGAGTACCCGCGCTACTGCCTCGACGTCACCTTCTTCCGAATCTACGAGGACGGCGAGCCCCTGAAGGCCGAGCACCACCTCGCCTGGAGCAAGGCGGGCAGCAGCGACGGCGACCTCGCCATCGTCATCGGCCACCCCGGGACGACGCGCCGCCTCTACACCCTCGACCACCTCCGCTTCCTGCGCGACGTCGAGAATCCCTTCATCCTTCGGAACCTCTGGCGGATGGAGGTCAAGCTCCAGAACTTCTCCGCCCGCTCGAAGGAGAACCGCCGCATCGCCGAGGACGACCTCTTCGGCGTCGCCAACGGCCGCAAGTTCCTCACCGGCCAGCTCGAGACGCTCCAGGACCCGCGCATCCTGGCCCGCAAGGCTCGGGAGGAGGAGTCCCTCCGCGCGGCGGTGGCGGAGAACCCGCGGTGGGCGGAGCAGTGGGGGGGCGCCTGGGAGGACATCGCCGGGGCCCAGAACGCTCGGCGCGAGTTTTACGTCCGCTCCAGCGCCGTCGGCGGCACCTTCGGCTCCGACCTGTACTCCAAGGCCCGCACCATCGTCCGCCTCGCGGCGGAGCTCCCCAAGCCCTCCTCTGAGCGGCTCCGCGAGTACCGCGATTCCAACCTCGAGTCCGTCTACCTCGGCCTCTACTCCCCGGCGCCGATCTACGCCGACCTGGAGCGTGCCAAGCTCGCCTGGGGGCTGGCCAACTTGGCCGAACTCCTGGGCGGCGAGGACCCGATCGTTCTCGCCGCCCTCGCGGGCAAGTCCCCGGCCGATCGCGCCGCCGAGCTCGTCGCCGGCTCGGTCCTCTTCGACCCCGACGCCCGCAAGGCCCTGGTCGAAGGGGGCGCCGACGCCCTCGCCGCGACGAACGACCCGCTCATCAAGCTCGCCATGACCCTCGACCCCGAGGCTCGCGCGTTGCGGACCCGCGCCGAGAACGAGGTGGACGCCGTCACCACCGACGCTTACGCCAGGATCGCCGCGGCCCGCTTCGCCGTCTTGGGCGACAGCGTGTACCCCGACGCAACCTTCACCCTCCGCATGTCCTTCGGCCCCATCAAGGGCTATCAAGAGGACGGCGCGTTCATCCCCCCCTACACCGACATCGCCGGCCTCTACGAGCGATTCCAGGAGCGGGCCGGCGAGGAGGGGTTCAACCTCCCGCCGTCCTGGCTCGAGAAGAAGGACGAGCTGGACCTCGACACCCCGTTCAACTTCGTCCTCGCCGCGGACATCATCGGCGGCAACTCCGGCTCCCCCGTCATCAACAAGGCCGGCGAGGTCATCGGCCTGATCTTCGACGGCAACATCCACTTCCTCGGCGCGGCCATCGCCTACGACGACCGGCAGGGCCGCGCCGTCGCGGTGGACAGCCGCGGCATCATCGAGGCCCTCGAGAAGGTCTACGACGCCGACGAGCTCGTGAAGGAGATTACCGCGGAATAGCCGGACGGCTCTTCGACTCCTTCATGCCACGGAGTCCGCGCGATGCCCTCCCTCCGTGTGGTCCCGCCGTACAACCCTCGCGGCCTCCTCCCTCTCGCCGCGACCCTCGGCGCCGTCTCCGGCGTGCTCACCCTCGCGCTGTTCGTCTGGCTCACCACGAACTACCGCGTCATCGACACGCCCGTCTACGGCTTGGTGCTCCTTGTCCACCTCGCCGTCCTGCCGCCGCTCGTCGCCGGCGCGCTCCTCGCACGTTTCACTCAGCACCCCCGCCTCACCACCGTTGCCGGCCTGGTCTTCGGCGCCGCCCAGGCCGCCGGCTTCCTCGCCTACACGTTCACGACGTCCGAGACTGGCGGCGCCACCGCCGCCACCACGGATCTGTACATCTCCCTCGCCTTGTTGGCGGTCTTCTCGTCCCTGGGCTGCGGCCTCTTCCACCTCGCCCGCTTCCTCACCCGCTCGCTCCTGTTCAATACCATCGAGCAGACCGGCACGCTCTGCCACCGCTGCGGCTACGACCGCGCGGCCCCCTCCATCGCGGTTTGCCCGGAGTGCGCGGCCCCAGCGGATCCTTCCAGCTTCCGCGCACGCCGATTCCTTGCCATCACCGGGCTGGCGCACCGTGTCGCCCGCCCCCTCGCCGCGGCTCTGCTTCTGATCGGCGTCGCCGCCGCCGCCAACACCCTGATCACCCGCACCATCCCTGCCGCCCGCTTCGTCCGCACCTTCAGAGCCGCCGGGGCCCACATCTCCCTGTGGTACATAACACCCCTGAACTGGCCCAACTGGCCCCCCGGGACGCGCTCCGCCGGCGCGGTCGGCGCCTGGCTGCCTTTCCCCGACGGCTCCGACCGCACCATCCTCGTCCTCTACGCCCCGGACCGCGACGCCCCCGAGCCCGCCATGCAGATCGTCGTTGCCGCCGTGCCGTCATCGCATTCCCGCCACGTCTACCCCGACCACGGCTCCCCTCACATCGCGCTCAACCTCCCCCGCCACCTCGCCGAGCACGTCGCTCGCGAGGGCCTCCCACTATCGCTCGCCCGAGCCATTGCTGACCACGCCGACTCAAGCGGCTGGAAACCCGCAGGCGGCGCTGGGCCCGTCCTGATCGTTAGCTCCGAGATTGACCTCGCCCCGCACTTCCCGTCCGAGCAGTGCTCCGCATCAATCACGGCCTGCTGGCGGGTTGAGCGTCCTTTGCTCCCCCGCCTTCGCCCGCGCCGCCGCGGCCTCCACCGGCTTCCCGGCCTTCTCGTACTCCTCCGCCAGCCTCTGGAACTGCCAGCGTGGGTACGGCGAGAGCCACGCGGCCTGCTCTAACTGCTTAAGCCCCGCTTCGTGCGCCCCCCGCTCGATCAGCAACTCGCCCAGCAGCTCCCGCGTCGGCCAGTGATCCGGCATGTACGTCAGCATCTGTCGCAGCGTGCGGATCGCCTCCCCGGGCTCCTCCTCGCGCATCATCTCCGCGAGCCGGTGCTTGAGCACGACCAGCCCCTCGACCGTGCGCGGAATCCCCGTCGCCCTCTTCAGCGGCGTCCCGGGCTCCTGGCGCAGCTCCTCGATCAGGTCCCCCGGCGCGCCCATCGTCACCGCCAGCCCGCCCATCGCCACCACGCCCCGCACCCGCCCGCGCGGGTCCAGCACCGGGCTCCCGCTCCACCCCGGCGAGGTCGCAGCCTCCAGGATCAGCAGCCGCCCGTAGAACGGCGTCCCGTGCAGCACCCGCCCCATCCCCTCCGCCGTTGTTCGCTCGAAGAGCAGGGGGGTGGTCACCGCCGCGAGCGGCTCCTCCGGTTCCTCCGGTCCCGCGGCCGGCGCCACCGCCAGCACCGCCCCCTCGTTGGCCGGCGAGACGCGCAGCACCGCCAGGTCCACCCGCTCGTCCACCCCCAGCACCCGCGTGATCTCGAAGACCCTCCCGTCGGCCATCTCGACCCGCGCCGACCCGCCGGACATCAGGTGGATCACGTGCCACGCCGTGACCACGACCTCCGGCCCGACGAAAAACGCCGTCCCCTGCCCGAGGGCGTCACCCTCGCTGGTCACGCCGGTGAGCCGCCCCACAGCCTCCCCGGCCCGGTCGAGGCCGACCACCTGCCCCGGCGCGGCCTCCCGCGGCGGCGTGACGCGCGTTGACCACCACCACACGCCCAAGCCAGCCGCGGCCAAGATCGCGGCCGCGGCGACCGAGACAGCCAACCAGCGCAGCCACCGTCTCCACGGGGGTGGCTCCTCGCTCCCCGCCGCCGTGCCCGGTTCCTGGGGATCGGGCTGGTGGGGCACGGGCCTCAGCTCTTCCACTTCCGCTCCGCCGGGCCGACGTACTCGGCCAGCGGCCGGATCAGCCGGTTGTTGGCGTGCTGCTCAATGATGTGGGCGCACCACCCGGTGATCCGCGAGGCGACGAAGATTGGCGTGTACTGCGGCACCGGGATCCCCATCGTGAAGTACGTCAGCCCGCAGGGGAAGTCCACGTTCGGGTGGATGTTCTTCTTCTCGAGCATGATCTTCTGGACCTGCTCGCCGAGCTCGAACCACTTCTTCGCCGCGTGCCCGCCGGGGTTGCTGGTGTCGGTCTCGGCGATCTTCCGGCCCAGGCCGTGCAGGATCGGCGCGCGGTGGTCGCCGTTCTTGTACACGCGGTGGCCGAAGCCCATGAGCTTGCGCTTCTCGGCGAAGGCCTTCTCCATCCACTGATCGACGGCCGCGGTGCCGATCCCCTGCTCGCCGACGTCGCTCATGATCTCCCTCAGCATCTCCATCGCGGCCTCGTTGGCCCCGCCGTGGAGCGGGCCCTTGAGGGCCGCGATCGCCCCCGTCACCGCCCCGTGCAGGTCGCTGAGCGTGCCCGCGATGACGCGGCTGGTGAAGGTGCTGGCGTTGTAGTCGTGCTCGGCGTAGAGGATCAGCGAGACGTCCACCACGCGGGCGTACTCCTCGCTGGGCTTCTTGCCGGTCATGAGGTACAGCAGGTTGGCCGCGTGGCCCAGGCCCGGGTCGCCGCCGGTCTCGAGGCCGACCATCGGCCGCCCGTCGATGACGTTCTGCATGTGCCCGATGATCGTCGGGATCTTGGCCAGCAGCCGCTTGCTCTTGCGCAGGTTCGCCGCGGGGGAGTTGTCCTGCGAGTCGCGGTCAAGGTTCCCCAGGATCGACACGCACGTCCGCAGCACGTCCATCGGCACGGCGGTCCCCTCGGCGAGCATCGGCCCGGCGGTCTTGAGGTACTCGATCACCGCCCGCGGCAGGGCCCGCTCGGCGATCACCTCCCCCTTGAACCGCGACAGCTCGTCCGACGACGGCTTCTTCCCCTCCAGCAGCAGGAAGGCGACCTCTTCGAAGGTCGCGTGCTCCGCGAGGTCGTGGATCTCGTAGCCGCGGTAGATCAGCTTGCCCTGCTCGACGGAGCAGATGGAGGTCTGCCCGGCGATGACCCCCTCGAGGCCACGGGCGAGCGTCGGAGCGGAGGAAGCAGGAGCGGTCGTCATGATCAGGTCTCCAGGGGAGCCCCGAGCGCAAGCCCGGGGAGCGGCACAGGGTTCACCAAGGCTATCCGAACAGCACCCCGCCCCGCGGCCCCCCGGCGGCGGCCACGCCGCCCCGGAGCGCCAACTGTAGACCTTGCCTCAGGCCCGGTTGAGCCCCTCGGGCTCCCGCCCCCACCCGCATTCCGGGCACCCATCCTGCCGCTGCCCCACCAGGTCATAACCGCACTCGCGGCACGCTCCTCGCTGAAGGCGCAACCAGCCCCGCACCGCCAACGGCAAACCGAGCACGGGCCACCACCCCGCGGCGTATAGAACGGTGTTGATCGCGACCCCACGCACGATCGGCCGAAGCGGGAGGACCCGCGCATCGGCGATGTGCGTTCCTGATTCCGACAGCATCAACCCGCCTTCAGCACCCTGGAGCGTCCCGGGCCACGGCGCCTCGATTGAGCACCAGAGCGCCAAGCATGGCCAACCGCGTGCGTCCTCCCTCCCCGCCGAAGTCTGCTTGCCCTCGGAGTTCCTGAACCTTGCGATCTCGCCGGCCAACTCACCCCATCCCAATGAATGGTGGCGATCCTCTGCCTCGTTCATGATCCGTCCAGTTGTCCGCAGTTCGAACCCAAGCGGCTCTGGCGCTGTCCACCTTCCAAAGGAGTCGCAATACCACGAGCGGCGCTCCATGCCCGGCCGACGAAATGCTTTCCAATCCAGGAACACCAGCGACGCAAGTTGCTCGCCATCCTCAATATGGACTCTGCCCCATCGTTCTGTGAGCCCCCGATGCGGCAGCCACGCCGCGAGCCCCCACGCGATCAGGACGGTCGTGACAACGCCGAGCCCCGCGCAGAGCGCCACGCGCCCCACCCACCGCCGGACAACGCCGCTGCGATCCGATGACATGTCCTCAGCCTACTTCGCGGCGCCATGGGCCGCTACCCCCCTCAGCTCAGCCCCGCACTCCGGGCAGGCGCTCCGTCCCGGACTCCCCCGCAGGTCGTACCCGCACCCCAGGCACAGCCCGTTCCTCCTCCGGTTCCATCGACGGACCGCGGCCGGTGCGGCGAACACTACAAACCATCCCACCGCGAACACACCGGTGTTCACGACGAACCCCGGCCATACCGGCCGCAGCGGCAGCGCCCACATCCGCGGCCGCCCCGCCCGCATCGCCCCCAGCCCCGCCATCGGCACACCCCACCGCACGGCCCCGACCCTGCTTCTTCCCATGTACGTCGGCGCCACGGTCTTCATCTCGCACGCCAAGGCGATCATCGGCCATCCGCAGGCATCGTCCACCCACCCGTGCCGCGGCAGATCGCCCCCCGGCACCCCCTCCGCCGCCAGCCATCGACGCCGCCGCGGCCCTTCTTGTTCGACAATCCGTGGGCCGGGCTCGGACCGCGCCACACCCTCCGCACCAAATCGCACGTTGAACGGCACCGACCGGACGCGCCGCATGCCAAACCCCAACTCCTCCGCATACATCCATACGCCCCCCTCCGCATCCACCATCGTCGTCATCGAGTACCCCGCCCCACCCACGCGGCCCCACCGCGCCAGCCCCCACGCCGCCGCGACCGTCGTGACAGCGCCGAGCACCGCGCACCCCAGCACGATCCTCGCCGCACGCCGCCACCGCATGGCACGGATTCCTTACCTCTGCACCGGGTACTCCCACGCCACCCCCGGCGTGTACCCCACCAGCTCGTACAACTCCTTACGCGTCTGCATCTCCCCCAGCAGGCTCTCCACCGACCCCTCGCGCTTGAGGACTTCCAGCGCCCGCGTCACCGCCCCCATCGCCACGCGGAGCATCGACACGGGGTAGATCACGATCGAGTACCCCATCTCCGCGAACCTCGTCAGCGGGATCATCGGGGTCTTGCCGAACTCGGTCATGTTCGCCAGCAGGTACGGCCCGCCGCGGCCATCTCCCCGGCCCTTCCCCATTGCCCCGGCGAAGCGGGCGAACTCCTCCTCGCTCGCCAGCCCCTCAGGGAAGATCATCGCCGCCCCAGCCTCCGCGTACGCCCGCGCCCGCTCCACTGCCGCGTCGAACCCCTCGACCCCGCGGGCGTCCGTACGGGCGCAGACGATGAATCCGCCCCCCACGTCCGCCGCGGCCTTCGCCGCCCAGCGGACCTTCTCGACCATGTGGTCCACCGGGACGAGGGCCTTCCCGTCCAGGTGCCCGCACCGCTTCGGGAAGACCTGGTCTTCCAGGTGCAGCCCCGCGGCCCCCGCCCTCGCGTACTCGATCACCGTCCGCCGCACCATCTCCGCTTCCCCGAACCCGGTGTCGGCATCCGCCAGGACCGGCAACCCGGACGACTCGGCCACCTCCCGCACGACGCGGCCGAAGTGCTCCAGCGTCAGCAGGCCCACGTCCGGCACCCCCGCCGAGACGCTCGTCGCCGCACCCGAGACGTAGCACGCCTCGAAGCCCGCCGCGGCGACCGCCTTCGCGCACAGCCCGTTGAATGCCCCCGGCGCGGCCACGCACCCCCGGTCCATCGCCGCCCGCAGCCTCGCCCCCGCGCCCGATCCGGTCGCCGTGTTGATGTCGCTCATGCCGCCATGCTAAACCGGTTCTACGTACCCCGCCACGCGGCGGCTGGCGGCTTGCCTTTCTGCCCAACCGGCTAGCATCCAAGCCCGAGTCGGAGTTCCGCGACATGTCCCAGTTCCTCTCCCCCGATCGTCTGAGCCTCCTCCGCGCCCTCTCCGTCCAGCACCCGACCGTCGAGTCGGCGATCGCCGCCGCGGCGGGCCTTCGGGCGAAGCTCTCGCTCCCCAAGGGCGTGGTCCACGTCATCTCGGACATCCACGGCGAGGACGCCAAGCTCCGCCACGTCATCAACAACGCCTCCGGCGCCCTCCGGACGCTCGTCGAGGAGATCGTCGGCGACCGCCTCAGCGACGCCGAGCGGGCCCAGTTCCTGGCGATCCTGTACTACCCCCGCGAGGCGATCGCCCGCTTCGCCAAGGGGATCGTGGAGTCCGGCGAGCGGGTCGAGTGGGTCTACCGGACGCTCTGCCTGCAGTTCGAGATCGTCCGGGCCTTGCGCGTCCGCTACCGGCGGGACGTCTACGAGCGGCTGATCCCGGAGGAGCACCGCGAGCTGTTCCTGGAGCTCGGCTCCGGCCTGCGGCCCGCCTACATCCGCGAGATGATCGCGGCCCTGGCCCGGCACGACCGCGACTGGGCCGCGGTCCGCGGGGCGGCGCGGCTGATCCGGAACCTCTCCATCAGCGAGCTGCTCGTCGCAGGCGACCTGGGCGACCGCGGCCCCCGGATCGACCGCGTCATCGAGATCCTGATGCGCCAGCCCCGCGTCCGGCTGCTGTGGGGCAACCACGACATGATCTGGATCGGCGCCATGCTCGGCCACGAGCCGTGCCTGCTGACGACGATGCGCTTCAGCGCCCGCTACCGCCGGGCGTCGCAGCTCGAGGAGGGGTACGGCATCCTCACCACCCCCCTGGAGCAGCTGGTCCGGGAGGTCTACGCCGACGACCCCGCCGAGCGGTTCATCCCCAAGGGGACCGGCCACCGCGACCACCTCACCGTCGCCCGCATGCAGAAGGCCCTGGCGATCATGCAGTTCAAGGCCGAGGGGCGGATGCTGGAGCGGCGGCCGGAGTGGGGGCTCGAGCACCGCCGGCTGCTGCACCGGATCGACCTGAAGAAGGGGACGGTCGAGATCGGCGGGGTTGAGCACGAGCTGCTGGACAAGCACCTGCCGACGATCAACCCCGAGGACCCGTACGCCTACTCCGAGGCCGAGCAGATCTGCATCGACCGGATCAAGGAGTCGTTCGTCCGCTCCAACCGGCTGCGCGAGCACATGGAGTGGGTCGTCAGCCGCGGCGGGATGTGGACGCGTCACGACGAGGTGCTGGTTTTCCACGCCTGCGTCCCGGTGGACGAGTCCGGCGAGCCGCTGTCGATGAACGTGGACGGGCGGGAGGTCGCCGGGCGGGAGCTGATGGACGCCCTGGGCTCGGTGGTCCGCCGGGCCGTCCGCAAGCGGTGGTTCGGCCTCGACGAGGACGCCGACTGGCTCTGGTACCTCTGGGGGGGTCCGCGCTCGCCGCTGTTCGGCAAGGACAAGCTCGCGACCTTCGAGAACTACTTCGTGGCCGACAAGGAGGCCCGCAAGGAGGTCAAGAACCCCTACTTCGAGCTCATCCACGACGCCGAGTTCGTCCGCAAGATCGGCCGGCTCTTCGGCTGCGGCGACGACGTCCTGCTGGTCAACGGCCACGTGCCGGTGAAGATCGAGAAGGGGGAGCAGCCCGTCAAGCGCGGCGGCAACGCGGTGACCATCGACGGGGCCTTCAGCGAGGCCTACGGCGACCGCGGCTTCACGCTCGTCCTCAAGCCCGACCGCATCGAGCTCGCCGAGCATTCCGCCTTCAGCTCCGTCGAGAAGGTCGTCGACGACGGCGCGGACATCGTCCCCAAGATCGCCACGATCCGCGAGTACGGCGAGACCCGCACGGTGGGCCAGACCCAGGCGGGGGAGGAGATCCGCCGCCGCATCGACGACCTCGAGGCGCTGGTGAGGGCGTACCACGAGGGCGTGGTCCGGGAGCGGGCGTAGCCGGGCCTGCCGCGGGGGGCCGGCCCGGTCGGGCGAGCGCACCTCGGCTCCCAAAAACGCCGGGCCCCGCGGCGACGAATCGCCGCGGGGCCCGGTTGACTCGCATCTCGAGGACCGGGTCGCCGACGCCGTGGGCGGCGGCCCCGTCCGGAGGAGGTGCCTGCTCAGCAACCGCCCTGCACCGCGTCCAGCCACGCGGAGAGGAAGGCGCTGATGTCGTTGGAGTTGACGAAGCCGTCCAGGTTGAAGTCGGCGATCAGGTTGCCGTTCTGGACGCTGTCGAGCCAGGCGGACAGGAACGCGCTGATGTCGTTCGAGTTCACCTGGCCGTCGTTGTTGTAGTCCGCCAGGCAGCCCTCGTCACCGGCGAGGGTGTACAGCAGCGCGTTGGCCATGAGCCGGGCGCCGTCGGTGGAGGCGTCCCAGTTCGCCGGGCCGCGGTCGCTCGAGGGCGGGAAGAAGCCGAGGTCGACTCGGTTGGGGCGGGTGGTGCTGACGGCCACGAGGGTCTTGCCGTCGGTCCACTCGGCGACCTTGAGACCGTGGAAGGTCAGGTCCGTCGTGCTCGGGCGGTAGCCCGAGGTCCCGCCGAGGAAGGAGTTCACCGACTGCATGATCGGGTGGTCGGGCACGAGGATGGCGCCCAGGCCCGCGCCGGCGCCCGTGAAGTTGCCGCTCTGCTGCGGGATGATCTGGTAGGTGTCGTCCCAGCGGCCGGAGAGGTAGCGGCTGGTCGAGGTGGTGCTGACGGTGAACATGCTCACCACCACGCCGCCGCCGGCGTCAACGTAGTCGGCCAGGACGTTGCCCAGGGCGACGTTGTCGTTGAAGTTGGTGTTGCTGAAGACCAGGACGGCCCCGAACTGCTGGAGGGACTCGAGGCTCGGAGTGGCGGTGACGACGTCGCCCACAGCCACGTAGGGGATCAGGCCGGTGCCCAAGAGCTTGTCGCGGACGTCCTGGATGTTCGCGCTGCTGTCGCCGGCGAGGATCATGACCGACCCCGGGGGCGGTGCGGGGCAGGCGCCGCAGACGGTGCTCTCACCCTGGAAGAGGCCGCCGAGGTTGGCGCACTCCGAGGCCGCGAGGATCATGCAGTTGAAGTCGGGGAGGCAGCAGGCGCCGGGCTGCGGGCAGTTGACCGCGCCGCAGTCCGTGTTGTCCCCGTGGTACGTGCCACCCTGGCCGATGCAGCCGTTGCCCGTCGCCTGCACGCAGGTGCCGTCCAAGAGGCAGCAGGCGCCCATCGTCGGCGGGGTGTCGCCGACGGTGAACTGGAGCCAGACGACCTCGAACTGCGAGTTCTTCGGGGTGGAGTAGGACACGCTGTCGAAGGTGTCCGTGATCCGGACGCCCAGGGTCGGCCGGAGCGTCGTGCTGCTGTTGGTGACCACGTTCGGGAAGTCGTGGACCGGGCTGGAGAGGAAGGACTCGTCCGAGGCGGCCGGCTGGTCGTTGGCGGTGTTGTAGTCGCTGAAGGCGATGTAGTAGGTGCCGGGGGCGAAGAAGCGGGTCAGGGTGTTGGGGTCGTCGTTCCCGTAGTCGGGGATGACGTTGAAGTTGGAGTCGTACACCCAGAAGTCGGTGTCCACCGTGACGCCGTCGGGGCGGTCGATGGTGATCATGCCGTTGTAGAAGGTGCCGAGAGAGATGGGGGCGACCGGGGTGGTCTCCAGCGTCGCCGTGTAGTTGCCGGTCGTGGAGGACGTGCCGGTGACGCGGAAGTAGACCTGCTCTTCCTTGCCGAAGCCGTACCACTGCACGGCGCGGGGCGGGTTTGTCGCCGTGCTGGAGGTCTGCAGCACGGCGTCCGTTCCGAAGTTGATCATGCCGCTGGACTGCGTCAGCCCGCGGAGAGTGCCGGTGTGGCCCAGGGCCCCGTCGGTGGTGATGACGAGCTTGTGGAGGTAGATCCCCGGCGGGGCGGGGGTGGTCTTGACCAGGAAGTTGTCGGCGCTGGCGTCGCCCGGGGTGGTCGTGGAGCTGCCGGTCGTCCGGCCGATGATGGAGTGCCCCGGCTCAAGGACGATCGGCCCGTTGGCGTCGTACTTGCCGTCGTTGGGCTCCATCTCGGGGTTCACGCCGGGGGGGGGCGGCGGGCACGCGTCGCACGTCGTGCTGTCGCCCATGTACAGGCCGCCGAGGTTGGCGCACTCGCCCGCGCTGAGGATCGAGCAGGTGAAGTTGCCGAGGCAGCAGGCGCCGGGCTGCGGGCAGTTGACCGCGCCGCAGTCCGTGTTGTCACCCTGGTAGACGCCGCCGAGGCCGATGCAGCCGTTGAACGTGGCCGCCACGCAGAAGCCGTCCGGCAGGCAGCAGGCGCCCGTCGTCGGCGGGGTGTCGGTCACGGTGAATCGGAGCCAGACGACCTCGAACGGTGAGGTCTTCGGCGTCGGAATGACGACCTGGTCGAAGGCGTCGGTCATCCGGATGGTCATGTTGGGGAGCAGCGTCGTGCTGCTGTTCACGACGACGTTGGGGAAATCCGTCACGTTGCCGGAGCGGAACTGCTCATCGCTCGCCGCGGGCTGATCGTTGGCCATGTTCCAGTTGGTGTAGGCGATGTAGTAGGTGCCCGGGGCGTAGCTGCGCGTCAGCGAGTTCGGCGTGTCGTTGCCGTAGTCGGGGATCGCGTTGAAGTTGGAGTCGTAGACCCAGAAGTCGATGTCCGTCGTATCGCCCGGTCCACGGTCGATCGTGATCATCCCGTTGTAGTACGACCCCAGGTCGATGACGCCGACGGGGACGGTCTCGAGCGTGGCGGTGTAGTTGCCGGTCGTCGAGGCCGTGCCGGTGACGCGGAAGTAGATCTGCTCCTGCTTGCCGAAGCCGTACCACTGCACGAACCGCGGCGGGCTCGTTGTCGTTGTGGAGGTCTGCAGCGCGGCGTCCGACCCGAAGGCGATCACGCCGTTGGACTGCGTCAGCCCGCGGATTGTGCCCGTGTGGCCCGCGGTCCCGTCGGTGGTGATCACGAGCCGGTGCTGGTAGATCCCGGGCGCCGCCGCGGCGGTCTGGACGATGAAGTTGTCCGCGCTCGCGTTGCCGGGAGTGGACGCCGAGCTGCCGGTGGTAAGGCCCGTGATCGAGTCCCCCGCGGCCATGATGAGCGGCCCGTTCGCCGCTTCCTTGGTGTCGTTGGGCTCGATCTCGCTGTGCACCGTCTGCCCCAGCGCCGCCGGCGTGAAGGCCGCCGCGGCCAAGAGCGCGGCGACAGCCCATTGCACTCGCTTGTGGCGGCCCGGCGCCGCGCTGACGGATTCATAGACAACACTGCGATTGAGCATCATCTCTGCTCTCCCAGTAAAAAGCTCGATCGCGCTGGTCCGCGACTGGACGCACTCTGCGGATCGACAGGTATGGAAAATACCAGAATGGGGGGCCGCAATGCAACCAAATTTTGGCCGGACCGTTAGTTATACACGCCGCGGCCTGTCGGTAGCTCACGGTGCAGAATTTGTACAAATGCCTGGCGGCAGGAATCTGCAAATCCGTGGTCGCCGGCTCTTGTCCATGGGGGTCGCGGCGGGCGAGCCCCGGCTGTGGCAGGCCGTCCCGGTGTGAGGCGGGCCAAGTTCCCCAGTTTGTACATGAACCGGGGGCGAGCGTGGGGCGAAGCGGGATCAGGAGGGACGTTCCAGGCGCCAGCCCCCCTCTTCCGCAGTTGCTGCCGCCCATGCCTTTTATAATCGTTGCGACCCCTTTCTCGCTGCTCCTGTTCGGCGGTTGGGGGTACACGACGGGGCGGGAGACCGAGGCGTGCTGCGCAAGGTGCCGCTACCCGACGGCGGGGCTGATCGGGCACGTGTGCCCGGAGTGCGGGAGCGACCTGCGGGAGCGAGGGACGCGGCCAGCGGGCTCGAGAGTGCCGGTGCGGCCGAGCCGGGGGGGCGCGATCGCGTGCCGGACCATTCTCGTCGGCTGCCTTGTGGCGATCGGGCTGGCGGTCAGTGCTGAACTGGGCCAGGTTGTCGTGTCTCGTGCGACCGCGAGCGCAAGGAGCGGTGGGGCGCTGTTCGACTCTGTCCGAATCACCGGCCGGGGGGCAGCCATGAGGCAGCACAGCTACCACGCGGCGAAGCAAAGGGTGGCGAGGGCGCCCGCAGCGGCGACGCTGCGCGGGCCGCGGGAGACGGTTCGCCTGCGGGTGCTCGACGCCCGCGGCCGGGTGCGGTACGACGGGCTGGAGGGGAGAGTCTCTCCGGCGGATGGGTTGTCCGAGGAGCACGTGCTCCGGTGGATGGAGGCCGCCGGGGTGGATGTGAGCCAGGAGCGGGCCGCGATCGAGGCCCGCGCTGTGCACATGCTCATCTGGAACGTCGTGGCGGACGGGGCCGACTCGAACGAATCGGCGCCGGGCGGCGGGCTGGCGGGCCTTGTTTCGGTGAGGCTGATCGGCACCTGCTACCACCGGCTATCCGGGTGGTGGCTTGCGGCGGTGCTGATCCCGACGGCGGGGGTCTGGATGCTGATGGTGCGGGGCGTGATGCGGTGGGAGAGGTGAGCGCCGCCCGGCCGGGCTGCCGCTTACGCGAGTATGAGCAGGGCAGGTCGGCGCTGGCGCGCACGCGCCGGTTCTCATGGGGAGAGCGGGCCATAAAAAGGGCCGGCGGGAGCCCGTCGCTCCCGCCGGCCTTGGATTCCTGGCTGTGATGCGGTTCATGCTTGTGCAGGCACAAGCACGCCACCGGGCTCACAGGTTGCCGCGCCGCTCCTGCTCGAGCTCCAACGCCTCGAAGAGGGCCTTGAAGTTGCCCTTGCCGAAGGACTGGCTGCCGCGCCGGCAGATGATCTCGAAGAAGAGGGTCGGGCGGTCCTGGAGGGGCTTGGTGAACAGCTGGAGGAGGTACCCCTCGTCGTCGGCGTCCACGAGGATGCCCAGGTCCTTGATCTTCTCGTGGTCCTCGCGGACGGGCTGGTGGCCGTTGTCGGTGAGCATCTTGTTGACGCGGTCCCAGACCAGCTCGTAGTAGGTGTCGGGGAGGGTGAGGAAGTCCACGCCGCGGGCGCGGAGGGCGGCGATGGAGTGCAGCTCGTCGTCGGTCCGCAGCGCCAGGTGCTGGACGCCGGGGACGTTGTCGTGCCAGTCGAGGTACTCCTGGATCTGGCTCTTCTTCTTCCCGGGGGCCGGCTCGTTGATCGGCATCTTGATGAGGTTGTTGCCGCTGGCCATGACCTTGGACATCAGCGCCGAGTACTCGGTGGAGATGTCGTTGTCGTCGAAGTGCTTGAACATCTTGAACTCGAGGACGTTCTCGTAGAACGCCACCCAGTAGTTCATCTTCCCCTCCTCGACGTTGCCGACGAGGTGGTCCACGTACTTCAGGCCGCAGGGGTGCCTGCGGTTGTACTCGTTGATGCTCAGCCCTTCGATCTTCCGGAAGCCGGGGGCGAAGGTCCCGCCCTTCTTGACGTTGACCAGGTCGTATGCGCCGGTGCGGGAGACGAAGGTGTGGATGACCCGGCCGTAGGTCTTGATGGCGGCGCGGGTGATCGAGCCGTGCTCGTCCGAGACGGTGTAGGGCTCGTACGCGGACTCGCCGCCGTTGGCCAGGGCCTTCTCGTACGCCTTCTCGGCGTCGAAGACGGTCAGGGCGACGTCCTTCACGCCGTCGCCGTAGAGCTTGACCTCTTCGCACGCGGGGTGGTCCTTGTGGAGCCCGGTGGTCAGGACAAAGCGGATGTTCCCCTGGGTCAGCAGCCAGGAGGCCTCTTCGCGGGAGCCGGTGGTCAGGTCTGCGAACTGCTCGATCTGGAAGCCGAAGGCCGAGGCGTAGAAGTGCGCCGCCTGCTTGGCGTTGCCGACGTAGAACCGGACGTGGTCAACGTCGATCAGCTGCAGCGGGTCGGTCCCCTGCGCGGGGGAGGGGGCGGCGACGGGGGAGCTGGAGGCGGTGGCGGATGGGGGGGTCATGGGTCAACCTCCTGGGGATTATGTGAGTTATCGGACCCGGCGGATGAGCCGGCGCACATGGCCTGCCCGGTGGCAGTTCGGCCGTCGTGCGGTCGGGCCGGCTCCGGGCTTTCGAGTTCACTGCACAGTGTAGGGTCGAAATCGCGGGAAGGGCTTGGCCGCGGCGGCCGCGGTTCGGGGGCGCCGATGTGGGCTGGCATTGGTTCGGCAAGAGGATGGGTCAGGGGCGCGTTTGCCCGGGTGCTGTGCGGTTTTGGTCCGGCGGAGTTGCCCCGGCCGATGCATTCTCTATAGAGTTTCACGTGTTGGTAACCCGCCTTGGGCGTCTCGTGGATCCGTAAGCCCCGGCGGGAAGGCACGATACATCTGGGCGCTGCTCCGCGGCCTGTCGCTCGATCTGAGCCCGCGAGCCCGGGGCAAAGGACGCCGCTAGAGATGATTGATCTGACCGATCGGCCGCGGCTCGGCCCGTACATCCTGACTCGGGCGCTCCCACCCTCGGAGTTGGCGGCGCGCTGGCTGGCGCTCCACGAGATTGAGCAGACGAGCCACCTGCTGTACCGGTTCCCCGTGTGCCACGACAAGTCCTCCCGCCGCCGCTTCCTTTCAGCGGTGGAGATCATCGGCCAGCTCGACCACGCGCACGTGCTGCCGATCCAGCAGTTCGCGTTTGACGTCGGCGGCCGTCCCTGGATCGTGACGCGGTACCCCGGCGACGCCGCGGGCCTGTTGACCCTGGGGAGGCTGCTCCGCGACAAGGGGGGCCAGATGGCCCCGGACGAGGCGGAGCGGGCGGTCGTTCAGCTGCTGGAGGCGGTGGACCACGGGCAGAAGCACGGCGTCTGGCACGGCGCGGTGCAGATGGACGAGGTCTTCGTGGATCGTCACGGGAGCCTCTCGGTCGAGCTCTACGGCCTGGCGCGGCTCCTGGCCTGGGGCACCGGCGCCGGCGGGGCGGGGGAGATCGGCAGCGACGCCGAGTCGGTTCGGGACGAGGTCCGGTCGGTCGTCGAGATCGGTTATCAGCTCATCACCGGCCTCCGGGCCGAGGCTCCGCTGATTCCGGCGGGGCGGCTGGTCAAGAAGCTCGACCCGGCGTGGGAGGCGTGGCTGGGCCACGGCCTGGACCCGTCGCGGGGCTTCGACACGCCGGCGGAGGCGATCGCCGCCCTGCCGTCTCGCCGCCGCGCGACGGGGGCGAGGCCCGCGATCGTCAACGTCCGGGGCGTGCTGGACCGGTTCCGCTCCGCGACCAGGTGACGCGGCTTCACACAAGCGATGTCCGATGGCGGGTGGGGCGATGCGGCCGTGCCTCCGGCACGCGCACGCTCATCGCGACGGCGGAGCGTCCGCGATCGGGGAAGATGACGAGGTCGGCGTCGAGGTCGTCGAGGGAGCGGGCGGCCCCATCTGCGGGAGGATCCGGCTGCGAAGGGCGGTGAGCCGGGAGAGGTCCGCCTCGGCCAGTGGGGGGGCGAATCGAGAATCGATCGCGGCGAGGATGTCCGCCGCGTGCGCGAGGTCGGCGCTGAGCTCCAGTCCGTCGAGCCAGATCGACAGCGGCGTCGTCAAGGCCTTGGCCTCGTCGAGCCGGTTGAGCCAGAGCAGCGAGACCGTCCGGATGCGGTCGCACTCGGCCGGGTCGACGGCGGCGTGCACCGGCGTGAGCGCCTCGATCGCCGCCAGGGCGCCCGCGGGCTGGCGGAGCTGGAGCCGCGTCTCGGCCAGGAGGAGCAGGCCGCCGATGACCGTCGGCTCCGGCCCGACGATGCCCGTCGCATCCGCGGGCGGCCGCAGCGGCACGGAGGTCAGCCGGGAGAGGACCATCTCGCGCAGGGCGAGGTTCTCGGTGCGGCGTGCCGCGGTGAGCAGGTCGCGCCGGTCCATCCGCTCGACGATCGCGAGCAGCCCCTCGCGCCGCGCGTTGTCGTTCACCGCGGGAAGAGGCAGCGCGGCGAGGTAGCCGTTGATCGTGGCGTTATGAGCGGCGATGGCCCGGCAGGCGACCTGGTACAGGGCGGGATCATCGGCCGCGGCGGCGATCAGCTGCGGGAGGTAGTCGGGGTGGATGGCGAGCGCCTCCGCCGCCTGCATGCGCCGCGCCGGCGTCGGCGCGGTGAGCTGGGTGGCGACCGCGAGGCGGTCCTCGTCGGTCCCCAGCGAGGAGAGCATCCGGAGCCCGGAGCCGGGGAGCTCCGCGGGGTCGATGGCCCGGAGGGCGGCCAGCAGCGCCGGCCGGACTTCGTCGGGATCAACGAGCGAACGGTCGATCAGGGCCGCGGCGGCGTCCATGGCCGGACGCTGCGCCGGGCCGGGGGTCGAGAGCCACCGCATCACGACGGGGCGGACGCTCGCGGCGGGCGAGGCGGCGGCCGAGCGGAGGAGGGCGGCCGCGACGCCGGGGTCGTTCTCCGTGAGCAGGGCGCTCGTGAGCGCCGCCGCGGCGCCGGGGGGGTTGAGGATCGAGGCGAGCTCGGCCCCGGCCTGGCGCAGGTCGGGGTGCGGGTCGCGCAACAGGCCCAGGGCGGCGAGCGAGACGCTCTCATCGATGGCGCGGGCGTTGGCCAACTCGCGGTTGAGCAGATCGACCCCGAGCCGGCGCAGCGGCGCCAGGTCGTCCCGGAGAAACGAGGCAAGCAGGGCGGCTCGGGCGGCGGGCTGGGTTCCCTCGACGTAGGCCTTGCGTTCCGCCTCGACGGTGCGGGTGATCCAGCGGTCGCGCTCGCGCGCTGCGCGGTCCAGTCCCTGGGCGAGCCCCTCGTTGAGAATCCGCAGCCACTCCGCCTCCGAACGCCACTCAACGTCGGCGAACCAGGTCCGCCATGCTTCGGGGTCTTTCCCGAACTCGGTGCGTCCGGTCAGCCGCATGAGCGCGGCGAAGGCGGCATCTCGCACGGGGGCGGGGGAGGGTGACGCAGTGAAGGGGAGCAGGGCGCGGACGCTCTCCCGGGAACGGATCGACCCCAGGGCATCGAGAATCGGCACCTGTTCGGATGCGGAGCTCCCCGCGGCGAGCTTTGCCAATGGCGCGACCAGCCAGTTCGGGGCGTTCGATGAAGCGCGGATCTCCAGGACCAGGGTGGACCTCGCCACCGCCGTCTCCGGGGTCGGGACGAGCAGGTCGGCGATGGTGCGCTGGAACTCGGGATCGGTCGTGGCAAGCAGCCGTTTGGCCGCGGCGGCGCGGGAGGCCGCGTCCGCGCCGGGGTCCGCAAGGAGGGCAAGGTCGTCGGAGGGGCGAGGGGCCCCCCGCCCGGGCATGCGCGTCAGAGCGGCGATGGGCGAGTTCGGGCCCTGCGCGGCGATCGTCACGACCGGGGCAGCCCAGAGCCAGGAGGCGGCGACGGCCGCGAGGGCGAGGGGGGCGAGGAGCCTCGGGAACGTGGACGGGAGGGATCGCACTGTCGGGTCTTAAGTGGTGTGGTCGGGGGAGAGGCGGGGGCCGAGGGGGCGGGAACGGGGCCGCAGGGGTACTTCGGAATCCGGCCGATGGAAGTTCGAGATCGGGGTCAGAACCGGGCAGGAGATCACGGGAGCGGGGCCGGTAGCAGGATGGTAGCGGGGGCTTGGTGGACCACAACCGTGGTTCTGCTACAGTTGTCCAGATCGGCGAGAACCGGGATCGGATTCTCCGCGACGGACAGCAACTGAGGTGCCCGGACGTGGACGAGTGGTTCGAGGCAGAACGGCACGTCGATCGCGCGCACGAGTTCTTTGAGCTCGGGTGCTGGGAGGAGGCCGAGAGCGAGCTTCGCGAGGCCCTGTCCCGGAACCCGTACCGCGCCGAATGGCACTTCAACCTCGGGCTGACCCTGGACGCCGCCGGCCGTCACGCCGACGCTGTGGCCGCGTTCCGCGATGCGCACGAGCTGGAGCCGGACGACCCGCAGACCTCGCTGATGATCGGCATCAACTGCATCAAGGCGGGTCAGGCCCGGGAGGGGATCACCTGGTTCGAGCGGGCTGCGAAGCTCGACCCCCAGAGCGCCGCCTCCTACGTCCACCGGATCGAGGCGTACGGCTGCCTCGGGGAGCACGAGCAGGCGGAGGTCATGTTCTACATGGCCCAGCAGCTCGAGCCCGACAACGCCGCCGCGTACGCCAACCTGGCCGAGAGCCTCCTCCAGCGGGGAATGACCGATAAGGCGATCTGGTGCCTGCGCGAGGCCGCGCAGCTGGACCCCGCGCTCCCGCACATCCACGCCCGCCTCGCCGACGCTTACGCCTCCACGGGTCGGCTCGAGCGGGCCCGGCAGCTCTACCTCCTCGAGCTCCGGCAGGACCCGGGGGACATCGACACGCTGCTGGAGCTCGGGCAGCTGCTGGTGGACATGAACCGCCTGGCCGAGGCGGGGGAGAAGTTCCGGCGCGTCCTGGAGCTCGAGCCCGACAACGCCGCGGCCCACTTCCTCTTGGGCGACCTAGCGGAACGCCAGGGACTGGTGGAGGAGGCCCGGCAGCAGTACGACGTCGTGCTGCGGCTCGACCCGAGCTTCCCCGGCGGGAGGCGGCGGATGGCCAAGCTCCTCCTGACCAGGGGGACGCACGCGGAGATGGCCGAGGCGAGGGAGCTGCTCGTCGAGGACCTCGGCGAGCACCAGCAGAACCCAGGCCGGCTCGAGCTGGAGGAGCTCGACGAGCTCGGCCAGCTCCTGCTGGACGCGAACATGCCGGTGGAGGCAAGAAGCGTCTTCGCCTACATCGTCGAGCGCCGGCCGGAGCACGCGATGTCGCTGCACCACCTCGCCGTCGCCTGCTTCCGCATGGGCGACCGCGTCACGGGGACGGCCAACAGCCGCGCCGCCCTGCGGCTGGACTCCCGGTTCGTGCCCGCGATGCACAACCTGGCCGTGGCGAGCGTCCACGATGGGCAGTGGATGCGGGCGAGATACTGGGTCAAGCGGGCGCTGGCGGTGGACCCGGACGATGCGGCCCTGCGCCGGCTGCGGGTGAAGCTGCGGCTGCACGCCCTGGCCGAGGCCGCGGCGTGGGTCTGGGGGAGTCTGACCGGGGTCAAGCGCCGGAGCCGGTAGGCGGCGGGCCCCCCGCTTCAGCGTCGCGGGCCTCGAGTTCCGCGCTCCTGGCCGCGGCGAGCCCTTCTTTCTCGTCAACGAACATCATCAGCACGAGCCCCGCGCCGAAGAACGCCACGAGCAGGAAGAGCCCGGCGGTCGAGCCGACGTGCCGGCTGACCTGGCTGAAGGCGACCACGCCGGCGACGCCGCCGAGGCGGTAGATCATCCCCCAGAGGCCGAAGAACTCGGCGGACTTGTGCCCCGGCGTGAAGACGCCAACGGTGGCGCGGCTGGCCGTGCCGATCCCGCCCAGCCCCAGGCCCAGGCCGGCGGAGATGAGCCAGAAGGCCGCGGGCGCGGAGGGCGACTCGCCGGGGGGCGTCCCCGGCGATCGAGACTCCATGTACGCCAACGCCAGGGTGCTGAGGACCCAGACGGCGAGGTAGAGGCGGATGGTGCGGCGGTGGCCGAGGCGGTCCTGGTACCTCGCGGCCAGCACGGCGCCCACGCCAGCGGTGACGGACATGACGATCGCCAGGAGCGTCAGCTGCGGGAGCCCGAAGCCGAGCCGGTTGCCGATGAGCCCGGCGAACATGATGACCGCCAGCGTGCCCATGGAGTAGATGAAGAAGACGCCGAAGAAGCGGATGAGCTGGCGGTAGCGGCCGGCCTCGCGGACGGTGCCGCAGAGCTGGCGCAGGCCCAGGGCGATCAGCGAGCCGGAATGCGGCGCGGCCGCGGCGGGGAGCGTCTCGCGGAGGAAGAAGACGGTGGGGAGCATCCCCAGGAGGAACCAGACCCCCGCGCCGACGAAGATCCAGCGCCACTGACGCGGATCGGTCGCGTCCAGGACGAACAGGACGATCGCGGTCAGGCCGAGGATGGTCAGGGCGCCGACGTAGGACATCGTCCAGCCGATGGCGGAGACGCGGCCCATGGTCTGCGGCGTGGCGAGCTGCGGGAGGAACGAGCCGAGGAAGTTCTCGCCGATGCCGACCAGGAAGGCCGCGGCGATGTAGAGGGCCGCGGCGAGGGGGAGCATGCCGGGGCCGACGAGGGCGAGGGCCGCGGTGAGGGCGACGGCGCCGAAGCCGGTGGCGAGGAGGAACTCGCGCCGCAGGGCGCGGGCGTCGGCGATAGCGCCGAGGATGGGAGAAGCGACGACTACCAGCAGGAGGGAGGCGCCGGTCATCAGCCCCCAGGCAGATTCGCCGCGGGTGGTCTGGGTCTCCCCGACGAGCTCCGGGGCGACGTAGGTACGGAGGTAGATGCTGAAGAGGAGGGTGTTGATCAGGAGCTGGAAGGACTGGTTGGCGAGGTCGTACATGCCCCAGGCCCAGACTTCTCGGGGGTTGGGGAGGGAGCGGAACGGGTTGAGTTTCGAGAGTTGCATCGGGGCTGGGGGGGAGTGTAAGCGGGGCCGTGTGTCATGGATGCGGGGGCGTGGGGCGGCCCGTTTGGGCTCGTTCCACCGGGGAGGGCGCGGAGTTTGCGGAGGGGGTCAGAACAACAAGGCGGTCGCGGCGACAAGGAGGCGCGGCGGCGAGGTTGGTCGGAGGCCGATTTGGGGCGAGGAGAAATGGGGGGGATGCGGTCGGATCGGGCGCTGTCGAGACGTGAGACTTCGCATGTCTCCGTGATCTTCGAGTCCCCCGCGGTGGGACGGAGCCGGATCGATCAGCCCGTCGGGGCGGACGGCCGCAGGTGACGCCGGAGGAACTCGAGCTGCGCGTTCTTGGCGTCGTTGGCGTGTCGGCCGAAGCCGTTGTGCTCCATGGGCGCGCCGGTCTCGGGCCAAGTCACCAGCTCGATGAGGTCGGGATCGGCGCCCCGGGCGGCGTAGTGGGCGCGGAGGTGGTCGAGGAACGTGCGCTGGACGGCGATCGGCACGACGGCGTCGGCCTCGGTGTGCAGGGCCTGGAGGGGGATGGGGCGGAAGCTGGCGAGGTGCTGCATGGGGTCGAGAGCGGCGACTCGCTCGGGGGGATGGGAGACGGGCCAGGGGCGATCCGCTGTGCCGGCGTAGAGGCCCGCGAGGTTGCCGGTGGTGGCCTCGACGGTGGCGCAGAGAAAGGGATGTGGGTCGCAGAGGCGGCCGAGGGTGGCCATCCCGCCGGCGGACATCCCGCCGATGGCGAGGCGGTCGAGGTCGAAGAGCCCCCCGCCCGCAGCGCCATACTCCGGATCGGCGAGGGACTCGATCACCTGGTCGATCTCGCCCTGAGCCTGCTCGAGGACGTCGAGCGTGCGGCCGGGCTCCTGCATCGCGGCGTCCGCCCGCTCGCCGTGGCCGGGCAGATCGATCGCGCACGCGGCGATGCCGGCGCGGATCCACCGCAGGTACCGGCCGGGGTCGAGCTCCTTGTTCACCGTGCGGCCGTGGAGCCAGATGACGGTGGGGGAGGGGGTCCGCCAGTCGGGGTGCGCAAGGAGGGCGGGGATGGAGTCGTCCGGGCCGAGGCGGACGATCCGCGTGCGCTCGGCGAGGTGAGCGGGGAAGCGTTTGAAGCGGTCATCCATTCGCGTGGGCTCGGAGGTAAGGTCTTCACTCGAAACGCAGAGAGCACAGGGAAGGGCGGGACTTGAACGCGAAGGTCGCGAAGAACTCGAAGGGAAGATGGGACAAGGGGTCGGGATGCGGCGCCATGCGCTGCCGCTGAGTACAGGCCTTCACGATCCGCCTCTCCTTCGCATTCTCTTCCTCGTGTTCTTCTTCGTGTTCTTCGCGACCTTCGCGTTTCAAAGCCTCTCTTCCTCTCTGCGCCCTCTTTGACTCTGCGGTAAGTGTCGTTGGCTCTCGTTGCGTCATCAGAGAGCGACCGCTGCGCCGCGCTCGATGCGTCGTGGCAGGTCCTTGCCCTTGAGATCCGCGGGTTCGAGGGCCGTCAGCGGGCCGATCTCCAGCACGCAGTCGGGCTTGCCGTCCGGGCGGCGCGGCACCTCGACGCCCGCGGCCTCCAGCCACCGGGCCGCCCGCTCCGTCTGAATCTCCCGGCTGCTCTCGACGCTGTCCACCCCCGTCGCGTTCTTGATCGGCGCGAACTCCTCGATCCGGTCGGTTTCGAGGACGATGGACGCCCGGCAGAGGGGCAGGGCGTCGAAGACGAACTTCTCAAGCTTGACGCCGTTGATGGTGTCCGGCTTGATCGGCTCGCCCGTCTCGATGTCGATGCACGGGACCTTCTTCTCCGCCCGGTGGAAGGGGAGGGCGAACCCCGGGTCGGTGGCGAGCTTCTCCACGAATGCAACGGACATGATGTGCACCGCGATCGACCCGGCGTTGAACCGCAGCGAGCCATCCGGGTTGGTCGCGTGCGACAGGGCCTCGGGCATGTCGGAGTATTCAACGACCTGCGTCCGTCCGCCGGCGGAGCAGAAGACCCCGACCTTCTCGCCCGGCCCGGTCTTCGGGATCATCTTGCTGGACATCTCGCCCGAGGAGTCCGGCGCCGCCACGTGAAGGCCGAGGAAGACGGGGTCCACCACCTTCACGATCGGGTTGTCCACCTGGAAGTACGAGATCTGCTCGATCCCCCGCCGGCGCATGTCGGCGAGGGCCCCCGAGACGTGCAGCGCCTTGATGGAGCCCCCGTGGCCGTCGGGGTTCGTCGCGACCTCGTCCTTCGCGGCCATCAGCATCTTGCCCGTCCCGATGTCCAGGCTGGGCATGACGCCCTGGGGGAAGAACATCACGTCCCCCTCGCTGAGCCCGAAGTAGCCGTGCTCCTTGAAGAACGCCACCGTCGCCTCGTGGTTCAGCGGGCTGGTCATGATGTACCACGGCGCGGGCCGGCCGTACTTGCGCCCCGCCGCGAGGATCCCCTCGGCGAAGATCTGGAAGAGCGGCTTGCCCGTCACCGCGCCCCCGGGAAAGCACCCCTTGGGCCCGTCGTAGCCCAGCCGGCTCCCCTGCCCGCCGGCGACGGTGAACGCCGCGACCTTGCCGCGCCGGAGGAGGTCCTCCCCGGCCGCGCGGTACTCCGCCGCATCCCACGGGCGTTTGGAGTCCGATGGGTCGGCGGGGTAGTAGGGGGCGGGCTGGAGGTCGGCCGGGAGGGTGGGGGCGGGCTTGTTCAGGACGTACCGCTCGACGAGCCCGGGGAGGGACTCGACGTCGAGCCGGGCGAGCTGCTCCAGCAGCCTCCGCCGCGACTCGGGCGGCAGCTCGTCGTAGAAGCGGAGGACGTGGGCTTGCCCGGCGGCTTCAAGCCTCTGGCGCTGCGTCTCCAGGTCCGGCGTGGCGGCGGTCGTCGGCATGGTGGGGCCTCGTCAGTTCGGCGGATCGACTCGGTGCGAGGCATCCTATTGCCCGACGGGGCCGGGGCGGCCGCGGTGGATTGAGCAACAGGAACTTCGGCGGTGCGCTCCGGCGACCGCTCGCCCGGTTGCCCGCCTGTCGGTTGCGCGGAGCCATCATCGCCCGACGTAGACTCGTCGGATGGGGAACCTTTTGACCGATCCGCCTCGCCTCCCGCTGATCGCGCCGTCGATCCTCTCCGCGGACTTTGCGCGCATGGGGGAGGAGTGCCGCGGCGTCCTCGACGCCGGGGCCGACCTGCTCCACCTCGACGTCATGGACGGCCATTTCGTCCCGAACCTGACCATGGGGCCGGACATGTGCCGCGCCCTGCGCCGGGCCTTCCCGGACGTCCTCCTCGACGTCCACCTGATGGTCACCAACCCCGAACGCTTCGTCGAGCTGTTCATCGAGGCCGGGGCCAACCACCTGACGTTCCATGTCGAGGCCGTGGCCGCCAACGAGATCGCTCCCCTCGCGGAGCGGATCCGCGCCCTGGGCGCCACGGCCGGCCTGGCGATCAACCCCCCGACGCCACTGGAGCGGATCCTGCCGCACCTGGACGCCGTGGACCTGGCCCTGGTGATGTCCGTCAACCCCGGTTTCAGCGGCCAGCGATTTATCCAGGATGTGCTGACCAAGACCCGGGCGATCGCGCTCCGGCTTGGCCCGCGGCAGCGCCTCGAAATGGACGGCGGGATCGGTCCGGAGACCGCTCCTGCCGTCCGGGAGGCCGGGTGCGACGTCCTCGTCGCCGCCTCGGCCATCTTCGGGGTGCCCGGCCCGGAGCGGGCCGGGGTGATTGCCGAACTTCGGTCAGGCTCAAGGCAATAAAGTTCATCCCCTGATGAAGGGGATCGCCGATAGAAGGGGGATGGTCGGTTCGGTTGCGACGCTTGGATTCGGCCGGCTAAACTTCCTCTCGTTCGCCCACCGCCTCGTGATGGCTCTGGCCGCGGCCGGGTATATGCCGCGGCGACGGGGCCGCGGTTGTGGAGTTGGGAACCGATGGGCGACACCCTCAAGGATGGCGGCATGACGCAGGCGACCACGACGCGTACGTGGAGCGAGTTGAAACCCGCGCGGCGCTCGGCGATCCCGGAAGGCCTCTGGCTGCGGTGCCCCGGCTGCGGGCAGATGATCTACCGCAAGCAGATGGAGGCGAACCTCCACGTCTGCCCTGAGTGCGACCATCACTTCCGCATCGGCGCGGCGGAGCGCATCAAGCAACTGGCCGACCCGGGCTCCTTCGAGCCCATGTTCACCGGCCTGATGCCGACCGACCCGCTCGGGTTCACCGACCTGAAGAGCTACCCCGAGCGGCTGCTGGCCGAGCAGATCAAGACCGGGTCCCAGGACGCGGTGCGGGCCGGGACGGCCTTCATCAAGGGCCGTGCCGCGATGCTCTGCTGCCTCGACCTGAACTTCATGATGGGCTCGATGGGGAGCGTGGTGGGGGAGACGATCACGCGCGCGATCGAGACGGCCACGGAGCGGAACCTTCCGCTCGTGATCGTCAGTTGCTCCGGCGGGGCGCGGATGCAGGAGTCGGGCCTTTCGCTGATGCAGATGGCCAAGACCAGCGCGGCGCTCGCCCGGCTGGACGACGCCCGCGGGCTGTTCATCTCCGTGCTCACGGACCCGACGACCGGCGGCGTGACCGCCAGCTTCGCGATGCTCGGCGACGTGATCCTCGCCGAGCCAAAGGCCCTGATCGGCTTCGCCGGGCCCCGCGTGATCCAGCAGACGATCCGGCAGGAGCTCCCGGAGGGCTTCCAGCGGGCGGAGTACCTCATGCGGACGGGGATGGTGGACCGGGTGGTCCGCCGCCGCGACCTGCGGAGCGAGATCGCCCGGATCATCGACTACTCCGGGAAGTAGTGGTGCGGGCCTTGCGCCGGGCCGGCGGCGGGGGTGAGTCGGCTTGAACCCGCTGGAGCGTTACGATCAGCCAGCGATGTCGGCCGACGCCGGACACACCGATGCCATGCACCGGACGGGCGCGTTCTGGACCGGCTGGGGTGCGCTCCTGGGGGGCGCGGCCTACGGGCTGCTGCTCGTGCTGGCGTTCCCGCCCGTCGGCGTCTGGCCGCTCGCCTTCCTGCTCGTGCTGCCGCTGGCGCTGGTCGCCTCGCGCGCCGGCGACCGGCCGGTGCGCGCCGGGGCGCTGGTCGCGCTGGGGTCCCTTCCCGCGTGGCTCTTCGAGCACCTGTGGCTCATCGACGTCACCGCGCCGGGCTTCCCGCTGCTGGCGGTGGCGCTCGCGGCGTTCACCGGCGCCTTCGTGACCATCGTCGCGCTCGCGTGCCGGCGGCTCGGCCGGGTCGCGCCCATCGCGGTCGTGATCCCCGTCGTGTGGACCGGGGTGGAGTTCCTCCGCGGCGAGATCGCCTTCACCGGCTATCCGTGGTTCCTCGCCGCGCACCCGCTCATCGAGTCGCCCGCTCTCGCCGCCCCCGCGGCGTGGTTCGGGACGTACTTCGTCTCCTCGCTCGTCGCCGCGCTCGCCGGCGCCGTCATCTCGCTCGCCCGCGGCACGGCGCACGGCCGCCGGCTCGCCCTGGGCACGCTCGCGGTCGTGGCGGCGGTCTGGATCGGCGCGGCGGTCCCCGGCGGCGACGGGCCCGCCCCGACCGGCGACGCCGCCACCATCGCCGTCGTGCAGACGAACCTCGAGCAGAGCAACAAGATGATCTGGCCGGTGGAGGCGCGGCTGAAGGACTGGGAGCGCTTCGCGGAGCTGACCCGCCGAGCCGCCGCGGCCGTCCCCGGCGGCAAGCCCGACCTGATCGCCTGGCCCGAGTCGATGTTCCCGGGCGATGCGCTCAACCTCGACGCGCTTCGGACGCAGGCGAGGGCGGGGCTCTACTGGCCGCCGGTCGAGCCCGGCGGCGAGCCGATCTACACGACCCACTTCGCCGAGCGGCTGCTCGAGCTCCAGGAGTCCATCGGCGTGCCGATGCTCGTGGGCGCCACGGCCCTCGACGGCCTGACCATCCGCCAGGGCGCCGGCGGGAAGGTCGAGACCGACTTCCGCGCCAGGTACAACAGCGCGTTCCTGCTCACCCGCGGGTCGATCCGCGAGCTGCGCTACGACAAGATGCACCTGACGCCCTTCGGCGAGGTCATCCCCTACGTCTGGCGATGGCCGGCGCTCCAGCAGCTGTTCCTGGACCTCGGGGCGGCCGGCATGGCCTTCAACCTCACGCCGGGCCGGTCGCCGACGGTCTTCACTGTGGATCTCGGCGGCGGCAGAACCCTGCGCTTCGCCGCGCCCATCTGCTTCGAGGCCACGATGCCCGCGGTCTGCCGCCGCCTCGCCTACCACGACGGCGCGCCGGCCGTGGATGTGCTGATCAACCTGTCCAACGACGGGTGGTTCGGCCGCTTCCGCGCCGGACGCGAGCAGCACCTGCAGGTCTCCCGGTGGCGGGCGGTCGAGCTCGGCGTGCCGGTGGTCCGATCGGTGAACACGGGCATCTCGGCGTCGATCGACGCCAGGGGCCGGCTGCTGGCCGTCGGTCCGAGTGGGGGGGAGGAGGCCGTCAACGTGGACGGCGTGCTGTTGGCGGAGGTGCCGATCGGCCGATCTGGCAAGGGCACGCTCTACGGCCGGACGGGCGAGTGGTTCGGGTGGCTGGCGGTGGCGGGGACGGGGCTGCTGCTGGCGGGGTCGCTCGCGATGGGCCGGCGGAATGGAAACACGGGATCGGGGGCCGCAGATGAACGCGGTGGGGCCGGGCGTGGTACAAACTGAGGAATCGGCAGCGCGGCGAGGCAAACGACAGGGCGTTGCTACAGGGGGCTGGGGCAGCGACGGAGGGACCAGATGGGACTCGCAGGACACCGCATCGGCCGACGGTCCGGGCTCGTGACGATCTCGCTCGCCGGGATCGCCGCCGCGCTGCTCGTCGCGGGGTGCGCCGGCAATCGCGGTGGGTGGGATTCTTCCCAGCCCCGGGGCGGCGCCTACCGCGGGCCCGCGGCCAACGCGCCCCTCGAGGCCCCCGGCGCGATCGAGACCGCGAAGCTGCGGGAGCAGGCCCTGGGCATCCTCGCCGACAGCGCCGGGAGCGAGTCGCCGGAGCGGCGTGCGAACGCCATCGAGGGCCTGACGGCCGTCCCCAGCCGGCTCCGATCCCTCCTGCCGGGCGCGCTCCTCGATGAGAACCTGGGCGTCCGCACCGTCGCCGCGATGGCCGTCGGCAAGCTCCGGATCAACCAGCTCACCCACGCCGTGCGGCCGCTGGTGCGCGACGAGTCGCCGATGGCGAGGCTCGCGGCGGTCTACGCGCTGCACCGCTGCGGCGACACCAGCCCGGATGCCGACCTCACGCCGCTGGGCGCTGCGCTCTGGGACGAGTCCCCCCGGGTGCGGGCCCACGCCGCCTTCATCCTCGGCGAGATCGGGGACCCCAGCGCGATCCCGATGCTCCGGGACTCCCTCAGGGCCCCCGCCAATCGCGTCAGCAGGTCCGAGGTGCGGCTGACGCAGCTCCAGATCGCCGAGGCGAGGATCAAGCTCGGCGACGAGGAGCCCCTCCACGAGGTCCGGGCCGCCCTCTACCCCTCCCGGCCGGACGATCTGGAGGCGACGGCCCTCGCGGCCCAGATCCTGGGCCTGGTCGGCGATCGGCGGTCGATCGACCAGTTGATCTACCTGACGGCCCGAAAGGACGAGGTCGGCCACCTGATGCCGGCCGAGATCCGCCTGGCCGCGGCGGGCTCCCTGGCCCGGCTGGGGGTGCGGCAGGGGGGGTTCCTGGCCCGGGAGTACGCGGGGAGCGACCGGCCCGTCCTGCGTGCCCAGGCGGCCCATGTCTTCGGCCAGACCGGTCTCCCCGAGAACCTGCCGGCCCTGGCCGTGATGCTCTCCGACCCGGATCCGATGGTCCAGACGGCCGCCGCCGCGGCCGTTCTGCAGATCACGGAACGCGGGAGCCTCGGCCGGTAACCGGCGTAAAACCGGCCCCGGGGGCCCGTTGCGGGCGTTCCGGGGTGGAGTCGGCCCTGGTTGTGGTCTGTCGGGAACCCGGGGTTTGCCCCCTGCGAATCGCCCGTGTTGACATGGTGGGGCGTTCCGGTGCATGATACCGGCCGGTTCGACCTAACCCGCGTCCGAAGGCTGTGTTGCGCCCCGGTGACAGCAAGCGGTCTGGTGGTCCACTTTGGGCCCCGCGGCTGCCCCGGCGGCGGAATCGGGCCGGCCCGGACGAATGACGGCAAGCAGAGTCTCTCGAGGAGTCCATCGTGCACACTGTGACCAAGGTTCTGATCGTCTTCTGTGCCGTCCTGTGCCTGCTGCTGTCGGCGCTGACGGTGTCCTACACCGCGAACGCCGACCGCGTGACGCGGGCGTTCCGGGGGCTTGAGTCGCAGGTGGCGGAGGCCAAGGCCAACGCCGCGGCCGAGCTGGCCGCCGCGGGTCAGCTTCGGGCCGAGTTCGAGAAGCAGCTGCAGGCCCTGCAGAACGAGATGGCCGCCCGCGAGACCGAGATCAGCAACCTGCAGCGCGAGCGCAGCGAGCTGCTGGTCGAGAGGGACCAGGCGATCGCCGACGCCACCGCGATCCGCAACCGCATCGACCAGCTCGTCGCCACCGCCGACAACCAGGCGACCCTGATCAAGGGCTACCGCGACGAGGTCTCCACCCTCCGCAACGACCAGCTCGCCGCCAACCGCCGCGAGATCGACCTCGTGGACCGGATCAACGACCTCGAGAGCCAGACGGAGGTTCTCGAGCAGACCGCCCGCGCCCTGCGCGAGCAGCTCGCCGAGGCCCAGATGGCCCTCCAGACCGCCATGGCCTCCGGCGGCGGCGCCGCCGGCGCGACCGCGGCCCGCGGCGGCGTCTTCGAGTCCACCGGCCCGCTGATCCGCGGCCGCATCACCCAGATCGAGAAGACCCCCGCCGGGTTCGACCTCGCCGTCATCGACGTCGGCTCCCAGAGCGGCATCCAGGAGAACATGCTCCTGAACATCGTCCGCGGCGGCACCTTCGTCGGCACCATGGTCGTCACCCGCGCCGACCCTCGCCAGGCCGTCGGCCGCATCGAGCTGGTCAGCCGCAACACCAAGGTCCAGCCCAACGACATGGTCCTCAGCCGGCTCCAGTAATATCGGGGCCCGCGTACGCGGATCACGCTGATCGTCGAACCCAGAACGACCACGCCGGGCGCTGCGCCGGGAACCCCGGCCCCCGCCCGCGAGAGAAGGTGAACGGATGAGCCAGTACGGGATGCACATGCCGGGCGGCGCCATGCAGCGCAGGCCCTCGATGGATGTTTACACGGGCCTGCTGTTCCTGGCGGTGGTGTCGCTGGTGGCGGCGTGCCTCTTCGTCTGGATCCAGGGCGCGAAGATCGCTCCCCCCGGGGCCGGCGGCGGCAACGGCCTGCCGCTGAACCTCCAGAGCGCAAGCGGCGTCTCGCTCCCGCGGCCGGCGCAAGGCCAGTAACCGGCCCCGGCCGCACGCAGCGCGGCCGCCCCGCTTGGCCGGGCGGAGCGTCGCGCGGGGGAAGAAGGGGCCGGGCGCTTGACCGGCGCACGGACCGGCCTACATTTGACGTGCTCAAACGCCGCGGCTCGACCGCGGCCGCTTGGGGCGGTAGCTCAATTGGTTAGAGTACCGGATTGTCGATCCGGTGGTTGCGGGTTCGAGTCCCGTCCGCCTCGCTTCGCTAAACCTTGCTGAACCCGTAGGTTACGGGTACCCCCCGACGGTCGGGGGCGCAGCTCGAAACGATTTCCGCGCGGTGCGCGCACCGCGCTGGAAGTTTCGGGAGGTGCCCCGTGCCGAAGACCCCGGGATATCGCAAGCGCCACGACCGCAACCAGGCCATCGTCACCCTGACCGACGCCGCGACCAAACGGCGGCGGGACTACTGGCTGGGCGAGTACGGCTCGCCCGAGAGCCGCGAGCTGTACCACCGCGTCGTCGCCGAGTGGGAGGCCAACGGGCGACGCCTGATCGACCCCGACTTCGAGAAGTCCGCCGGTGGCGGGGGCGGCGATGGCGAAGGCGCGATCACCATTTCCGAGATGTGCGCCCGCTTCTGGCGCGCCAGAGCCCAGTACCTCAACGAAAACGAGCGCGGCCACTGCAAGGCGCTGATCCGCCTGCTCCGCCGCGCGTACGGGTCGACGCCCGCGGCCGCGTTCGGGCCGCGACGCCTTCAACGCCTACGCGACGACATGATCCGCCCCGACCCGGAGAGCGGCCGGCGCGGCTGGGGCGTCACATACACCAACGCGCAGGTGCGCCGGCTCTGCCGCATGTTCAAGTGGGCCGCCGCGCAGGAGCTCGTTTCCGCGAGCGTGCGGATGGAGCTGCTGGCCGTCGACCCGCTCAAGCCCGGTCGCTGCGAGGCGCGGGCGGGGCGCGTCGTGAAGCCGGTGCCGGTCGAGGTGGTCGAGCAGACGCTACCGTTCATGGCGAGCCCCGTCGCGGCGGCGGTGCGCATCCAGCTTCTGACCGGCGCTCGCCCCGACGAGGTGCTGAGCCTGCGCCCGTGCGATATTGAGACGGACGGGCAGGACGGAGTCTGGGTGGTGCGCCCGGAGCGGCACAAGACGCAGTACATGGGGCACGAACGAGTCCTCTTCTTCGGCCCCAAGGCCCAGGCGGTACTCGAGCCGTTCCTCGACCGGCCCGCCGCGGCCTACCTGTTCAGCCCGGCCGAGGCGGACGCCGAGCGCCGGGCGGCCCGGGCCGCGGCCCGGAAGACGCCGCTCTCGTGCGGCAACCGGGCCGGGACCAACCGGAAGGCCGAGCCGAAGAAGACGGCGGGCGAGCGGTACGACGCCCGGTCGTACTACCGGGCGGTGCAGTACGCCTGCGACCTGGCCTTCCCGCCGCCCCCGCCGCTCGCCAAGCGGGACGACGAGACGCGGGAGCAGTGGCGGAACCGGCTGGCGAAGACGAACCTGAAGGCCGACCTCGACGCCTGGCGGAGGGAGCACCGGTGGTTCCCGTACCAGCTCCGCCACACGGCCGCGACGCTCTACCGGCGCGAGCACGGGCTGGAGGCGTCGGCCCTGGTCCTCGGGCACGCCAGCGCCCGGGTTACGGACGCGGTCTACGCCGAGCGGGACCAGACGAAGGTGGCGGAGATTATGCGGCTGGTCGGGTGAAAATGTTGTGCCGCGTTGTTCCAAACCATCTTGGCGCCCGAGAATCGCATGCTATTCTCTCTGGAACAACGCGGCACAACGTTGCGAGAGAGGAGCGATAATGGCGGACAGGGCGAAGCGAGCGTCGTTGAGCAAGGGCCGGGCGGGTTGGTGCGTCATCTTTCGGCATCCCGTCTGTAAGGCCCCCAACGGGCAGTCGTTGCGGATCCGACGCGGCCTCGGCACGCGGGACGAAGACGCAGCAAGCGGGCTGGTAGAGCAGGTCAACACGCTGCTGGCCGACGAGAGCTGGTGGTCGCCGGCGCGGCGAGCGGAGGCGGAGCGGCAGTTCGACGACCGGGTGGTCAGGGCGTTCTTCGACGACATGGAACCGCTTGACCGCGACACGTGGGCGGAGCGAGAGGCCGCCCTCCCGCTGCCGGGTGGAAAGGACGCCGGCGACGGCTACGCCCGGATGCTCATGGTCGGAACCACGGGCTCCGGCAAGACGACGCTGGTGCGCCAGCTCCTTGGGACCGACCCCAAGCTGGAGCGGTTCCCGTCCACATCCGCCGCAAAGACGACCGTGAGCGACCTGGAGGTCGTCCTGGCGGACGGGCCGTTCAAGGCGGTCGTCACATTCTTCAGCCGCGATCTTGTCCGCCAGTACATCTCGGATTGCATCTCGGCCGCCGTGGTCAGCGCCGCTGAGGGCGGGCCAGAGCGGGATGTGCGCCGGCGACTCTTGGAGCACGCCGACCAGCGTTTCCGTTTGAGCTACGTCCTCGGCACCTTTGCCGAACCAGCGTCTTCCGACGACCTCGAGGACGACGTCGAAGACGAAGACGAGCTGTTCGAGCCTGAGGAGAACGCACTCGACGAAGAAGAGCGACGTGAGCTGCGGGATCGCCTGGACGGCTACTTCGAGCGCGTCAACGAGCTTGCTGCCCAGTATCGCACGCGCATGTCCGCAGCCGCGGACCGTCTTGGCATCGACCTGGTCAATGCACCGCGTCCTGAGCGTGAGAAACTCGAAGAGGCTATCGAGGATGAGATCATACGGGACGAGCAGTTCCAGTCCCTGGTCGACCATATCCTCGATGACTGCGAGTCGCGCTTCGAGCTTCTTGATGAGGGCGAACTCGCAAGGGGCCGCGACGGTTGGCCGACCTCGTGGCGTTACGAGTCTCCGAAGCGGAAGGACTTCATCGCCACCGTCAATCGGTTCTCCAGCAATTACGCTCCGCACTTCGGCCGACTGCTGACGCCCTTTGTCGAAGGAATTCGAGTCGCCGGGCCGTTTGCGCCGGCGTGGTTGGTAGGGGAGCGACCCCGCCTAGTGATTCTGGACGGGCAGGGCCTCGGACATACGGCGGATGCTGTCTCCAGCGTGTCGACGCGGGTTACCAAGCGGTACCAGCTTTGTGACGCCATCATGCTTGTTGACAACGCGGCTCAGCCGATGCAGGCTGCAACCTACTCAGCGATCGAATCGCTCGTGGCGAGTGGCCACGAGTCCAAGCTGATCCTCTGCTTCACGCACTTCGACGAGGTCAAGGGCGACAACCTCGTCGGCTTTGCCGCCCGCCAAAACCACGTGCTTGGCTCGTTCGAGAATGTCATCGCGAACATCGCAAAGACCCACGGTCGCTACGCAGATAAGTCGCTCCGTTCTGCCATCCCCGATCGCACCGTCTTTTTGGCCAACATCCAGAAGCCGCTTGGTGACGGGGCAAAGGCCACCCGGCGCGAGCTCCAGCGGATGCTCGATGCCGTAGCCGCGACGATCATTCCACCGGAGCCTGTGGTCTATCGGCCGGTCTACGACGTCGCCAACCTTGTTCTGGCGATCCAGAAGGCGGCAGCGGAATTCCACGATCGCTGGCGCGGCGTGCTCAACCTGGGGTCCCGCTCGGGTGTAGTGTCGGAGCACTGGACGCGGATCAAGGCACTCTCTCGCCGGCTTGGCATCTTTAGGCAGGACGAGTACGACTCGCTCAAGCCTGTCGCAGACCTCATCCGGATCCTTCAGAACCACCTGAGCCAGTTCCTGGCTCAGCCGCTCGGTTGGGATCCTGCGATGCCTCCCGATGACGACGAGACGCACGCTGCGGCCATCGACCTGATCCGCAAAGAGGCGTTCACGAGGCTGCACGACCTGTCACGGCGTCGCATTCTCGACGAGTGCATCAGTGGCTGGGCCGAGGCGTACGAGTACCGCGGGGAAGGCTCCACGAAGCGGCGAGCGAGGTCGATCATTGAGCTCTACTCGACTGCCGCACCGGTTCCCAACGAGATGCCGGGTCCGGACGCTAACGAGTTCTTGAACGAGATGCGATCGCTGGCTTTCGAGGCGATTCAGTCGGGCGGTGGTCGCATGAAAGGCTGGACGCGCGAGGACGTCTCGGCAGAAGTCTGAGTAGATGGGAGTACAGGAGGTAGCGATGACCCCGAGAACGTCGGTGTGGGTATCACATGGAATGAACCTCAGGGATGGGCTTGCCCTCGCCCGAACAATGGGTTGCAGCGTTGAGCCGCGGCGTCGAACCGGCGAGATCCAGATCATCGACCCAGCCTCACGGCGACGGGTGCTTGTCAACGGGCGGCGCAAGGACGCCCCCCGTGCTCTCACGCAGTTCCTGAAGACTGTCGCTGGCCTCGCGTGACCGGGAGTCGAGTTACCTCGTTGCCATCCTCAGAAAAAATGTGCATTACGCCCTCGGCCCTCCCAGCACGGGAGGGCCGTTGTCGTTGGTGGGCCGGGCGGTAACTCGAGTTACCGAGTTACCGGCCAAAAACAGCGTGGATTCTTCCCCCGTCGCAAGCAGCCGGAGCCCCGTGAGGGCCGGGCCAGACGAGCGAGGAGTCCAGCGTGTACGAGCAAGATTCAACAGGAACGGCAAGCGGGGCGAGGGCTGACTCCCGTGACGGAGCCCCGGCCGCGGAGGAGCATATCACGCTCTCCCAGGCGGCCAAGCTGGCCCCCGGGCGGCCCTCATCGAACTGCGTCTGGCGGTGGTGCCGCGAGGGCGTGAAGGCGGCGTCCGGGACGCGGGTGCGGCTCAAGCACCTGCGCTTCGGCTCGCGGATCTACACCACCCGCCAGTGGCTGAACGACTTTGGGCTCGCGCTGGCCGAGGCCGATGCCGCCCACTTCGACCGGGACGAGCAGTCGCCCGCCACCGAGCCCGCGCCCTCGCGCCGCCCTTCCAAGCGGTCTCGCCGGGCGTCCCGCTCCAGCGGGGCCGATGAGGCACGCCGCCGCCACCTCGAAGCGGAGCGCGAGCTCGAGGAGGCGGGGCTGTGAAGACCAACCCGAACGACCCGCTGGTGCGTCTCGGCCAGGGCGACTACACCCGCGAGATCCGCCCGAACCCGACCACGACCGCCGACGGCGCGATCCACCTCGACCGCGTGCTCATCCGCGAGCCCGCCGATATCTACCACGCCCGTCGCGGCGAGTGCCTGACCTCGCACCGGCTGGCGGAGTTCCGCTCATGCCCGCTGCTCTTTCGGCGGAAGGAGATGGGGCTGATCCCGGATCGGGACATCGACGCGTTCGGGTATGTCCACCAGCTCGCCTTCTACCGGGCGCTGCTCGCCGTCGTGAGCGGCGTCGCCCTGCCCGTCCACATCATCGCGGTCGAGAAGCGCGAGCCGTTCCGCTGCGGCGTGTGGCAGATCGCGCCGCGGTGCCTCGACGCCGCCCAGGCCGAGAACGACCGCGCCATCGAAGAGCTCGTCCGCTGCCGGGAGACCGGTCGCTGGACCACGGGGTTCGAGTCCCTGCGGCTGTACGACCGCCTCTCCCTCACAAGCCAGTCCTGAACCAGCACACCAACCAGCAGGAGACCCATCGATCATGACCGCACTCGCACATATCCAGAAGGGCCGCACGCTGATGCCGCGGCGCGTGATGCTCTACGGCGTTCACGGCGTCGGCAAGTCCACCTTCGGCGCGATGGCCGAGACGCCCGTCTTCATCACGACCGAAGAGGGCACCAACGACATCGACTGCGACCGCTTCCCGCTGGCGACCAAGTACGCCGACGTGCTCGGGGCGCTGTCGGCGCTCTACAGCGAGGAGCACGGCTACCAGACGGTGGTCATCGACAGCCTCGACTGGCTCGAGCGGCTGATCTGGGCCGAGGTCTGCGCGAAGCGCGGCGTCGAGACCATCGAGGACATCGGCTACGCGAAGGGCTACGTCTTCGCGCTGACGCAGTGGCGCGAGGTTTTGGCCGGTCTCGACGCGCTGCGGACCGAGCGCGGGATGCAGGTCGTACTCATCGCGCACGCGGCGATCGAGAAGTTCGCCAACCCCGAGACCGACACCTACGACCGCTATGTGCCCCGCTTGCAGAAGCAGGCCTCGGCGCTGATCCAGGAGTGGTGCGACGAGGTGCTCTTCGCCACCTACCGCGTCCACACGAAGACCCAGAGCGAGGGCTTCGACCGCAAGCGCACGCAGGGCATCGGCACCGGCGAGCGGATCCTCCGCACGACCGAGCGGCCCGCCCATGTCGCCAAGAACCGCCTGAACCTGCCCGACGAGTTGCCGCTGGACTATCGCGTGTTTGCGGCGCTGGCGCGCGGCGAGGGCGATCCGACCGCCGTCACCGAGAACGAGACCACCCAGCACACCCAGAAGCAAGGAGCCTGACCCATGGCAGACCTGAACGGATTCGACGCGACGAACGTGGAGCCCAATGCCGGGTTCGATCCCATCCCCGCCGGCAAGTACCTGGCCGCCATCACGGCCAGCGAGATGAAGCCGACCAAGAACGGCAAGGGCGAGTACCTCGAACTGGAGCTGGAGGTGCTGGAGGGGCCGTTCAAGGGCCGCAAGCTCTGGGACCGGCTCACGCTCAGGCACCCCAACACGCAGACGGTCGAGATCGCTCGCGGCACGCTCTCAGCGATCTGCCGGGCGGTGAACGTGCTGCGGCCGCGCGACTCGGTCGAGCTGCACAACCTGCCGCTGGTTGTCAGCGTCGCCATCAAGAGCCGCGAGGACAACGGCGAGCCGACCAACACCATCAAGGGCTACGCGAAGCGGGACAACGGCGTCGCACAGCAGCGCCCGATGGCGGCCGCCGGGGGAGGGACGCCGCCGTGGAAGCGCTGACCGCCGCGGGTGCGGGTGGCGCGGCGTTCGTCGTCGAGCTGCCGTACCCGCCCAGCGTCAACCACTACTGGCGTCGCGTCGGCGATTGGACGTTGATCAGCCGCGAAGGTCGGAAGTTCCGCAAGCGGGTCTGCGCCCGGCTCGCGCGGCGAACGGCCGAGCCCATGTCGGGCCGGGTGGCGGTGCATGTCACCGCCCATCCGCCCGACCGGCGGCGGCGCGATCTGGACAACGCGATGAAGGCCCTGCTCGACGCGCTCGGGCATGGCGGGGTGTACGAGGACGACGGCCAGATCGATCGGCTCGAGATCGAGCGCGGATCGGTCGTGCCCGGGGGCAAGGTGGTCGTCCGGATCACAAGCATGGAGGCGACGGATTGATGGAACTCAGGCCATACCAACGCGATGCCGTCGATGCGGTATGGAGCCACATCGCGAGGAGCGACACCAACCCCGCGGTGGTCCTCCCGACCGGCTCGGGCAAGACGCATGTCATCGCGGAGCTGTGCCGCGACGCGGTGCAGAAGTGGAACGGGCGGGTGATCGTACTCGCCCATGTGAAGGAGCTGCTGGAGCAGGCGGCCGGGAAGCTGCGGGCGGTCGCCCCCGACCTGCCGGTGGGCGTGTTCAGCGCGGGGCTGGGCCGGCGCGATCTCGGGTACGCGGTGACGGTCGCCGGCATCCAGTCGGTGTACCAGCGGGCGCACGACCTCGGGCCGCTCGACTTGGTCATCGTGGACGAGGCGCACCTGATCCCGCCCGATGGCGAGGGGATGTACCGCCGCTTCCTGGCCGACGCCAACGATCTGTGCGATCACCAGCGCGTGATCGGGCTGACGGCGACGCCCTACCGGATGAAGACCGGCACGATCTGCGGCGCCGAGTCGGTGCTTCACGAAGTGTGCTTCGAGGCGGGCGTGCGCGAGCTGATCGTGCAGGGCTACCTCTGCCCGCTCAGGAGCAGGGCCGGCAAGGCCACCGCCGACACCAGCGACATCCACGTGCGGGGCGGCGAGTTCGTAGCGGGCGAGCTTGAGGACCGCATGGACGAGGACGCGCTGGTCGAGGCCGCGTGCGCCGAGGTCGTGGCGGCAACGGAGCACCGGCGGAGCGTACTGATCTTCTGCTCGGGCGTCCGTCACGGCGAGCACGTCGCGCGTGTGCTCCGTGAGAGGCACGGGGCCGAATGCGGCTTCGTCGAGGGCGGCACGCCCGCGAAGGAGCGTGACGCGCTGATCGCCCGCTTCAAGGCGGGCGACCTGAAGTACCTGGCCAACGTGAACGTGCTGACGACGGGCTTTGATGCCCCGAATGTCGACTGCGTGGCGATGCTGCGCCCGACGATGAGCCCCGGGCTCTACTACCAGATGGTCGGCCGAGGCTTCCGGCTGGCCGAGGGGAAGACCGACTGCTTGGTGCTGGACTTCGGCGGCAACGTGCTTCGGCACGGCCCGGTCGATGCGATCCGGCTGGCGGACACCAAGGACGCCTCGGGTGAAGCCCCCGCCAAACAGTGCCCCGAGTGCGATGCGCTGATCCACGCCGCCTACGCCGTCTGCCCCGAGTGCGGGCACAAGTTCCCGCCTCGGCAGGTCAAGCACACGGCCGTCGCGTCGGACGCGTCGGTCGTGTCGGGTGCGGATGCGCCGGCGCGGCGGGACGAGCGCGTGATCGAGGTCTCGTACTTCGTCCACCACAAGCGCAGCGATCCCCTGGCCAAGCCCACCATGCGGGTCGAGTACCGCATCGGCTTCAACCGCTGGGTGCGGGAGTGGATCTGCCTGGAGCACCCCGAGGGCGGGTACGCCCGCAGGAAGGCCGAGCAGTGGTGGCGGCAGCGCTCGAACGACCCGCTGCCCGGATCGGTCGAGGAGGCGGTGGAGTGGGCCGAGGCCGGCGCGGTCGCGCCCACGCTGCGCATCACGGTCGAGAAGAAGCCGGGCGACGAGTGGGAGCGCATCGTCGGCTACGCCCTGGGCGAGAAGCCGCCGCGGCTTGAGTCGTGCGACGACCTCCCCGACGAGCCTCGCGCGCCGGCCGGTGTCGGCGCGGGCAGCACCTTTGGCATCCCCGACGACGAGATCCCATTCTGATGGCCGAGGGCAAACCCAATCTCAACGGGAGCCTTCGCTCTCACGCGTCCGCCTGCGTGGCCGCGGGGCTCTGTGCCCTGCCGGCCCTGCGACGCGGCGATGAGAAGCGCGTGGCGCTGCGGGCATGGAAGCCGTACCAGAAGCGCCTGCCGACGGACCAGGAGCTTGGCTCGTGGTTCTCTCCGGCTAGTGAGGACGTGGTGGCGGACGGGGCGATGTGCCTGGTGTGCGGGTCGGTCTCCGGCAACCTGGAGATGATCGACTTCGACAACTGGGACGGCGGCGGCGGCGAGGCGTTCGGGGCGTGGCGCGAGGCCGTCGAGGCGGCCGCGCCCGGGCTGGTCGATCGTCTGGTGATCGAGACCACGCCCTCGGGCGGGCGGCACGTCGTGTACCGCTGCGCGGAGCCCGTGTCGGGCAACACCAAGCTCGCCCAGCGTCGCATGGAGGTTGGCACCGACGAGCCCGTCGTCATCGGGAGCAAGGAGTACACCCCCCGGCGTGACGCCAGCGGCGCGTGGGTCGTCACGGTGACCATCATCGAGACGCGGGGCGAGGGCGGACTCTTCCTGTGCGCGCCCTCGGCGGGCTACGCGCTCGTGCAGGGCGATCTGTGCCGCCCGCCGATCGTGAGCGCCGACGAGCGGGGCGTACTGCTCGGCTGCGCCTGGGCGCTGAACGAGACGCCGGCGGAGGTGGTGGGCCAGGCCGGGGCCCCGAGCGCGGGAGGCCTGCGGCCGGGCGACGACTTCAACGACCGAGGCGATCCGCGCGAGATCCTGCTCCGGCACGGCTGGACGCTCGTGAAGTCGGGCGAGAACGAGCACTGGCGTCGGCCCGGCAAGGCGGCCGGCACCAGCGCGACGCTGAAGGACCGCGTCTTCTACGTCTTCTCGACGAACGCTGCGCCATTCGAGGCGCACAAGGGGTACTCGCCCTTCGCGGTCTACGCGCTGCTCGAACACCACGGCGACTTCGCGGCCGCGGCGTCGGCGCTGGCGGCCGAGGGCTACGGCTCGCGCGAGCACGCGACCGGCGTCGACCTCTCGGTGTTCATGACTGACCCGCCGGCGAAGGCGGCCTCGCCATTCGAGCCGTGCCCCGTGGCCGTGGGCGAACTCGTCGCGGCGTACCCGAAGCTCCGAGACCCGGTCATCCACGGCCTGCTCCGCGCCGGCGAGACGATGAACGTCATCGCCAGCCCCAAGACCGGCAAGAGCTGGCTCACGCTCGACCTTGCGATCGCGGTCGCGACCGGGCGGCCGTGGCTGGGGCGATACCAGACCGAGTCCGGGCCGGTGCTGATCATCGACAACGAGCTGCACCGCGAGACCAGCGCCCACCGGCTGCCGAAGGTCGCCCAGGCCCGGGGCGTGGCGATGCGTGAGATCGCCGAGCGGATCTTCGTGGACAACCTCCGCGGCCGGCTCCAGGACATCTTCACGCTCGCGCCGTACTTCGAGTCGCTCGAGCCCGGCCGGTACAAGGTCATCGTCCTCGACGCCTTCTACCGCTTTATGCCCGCCGGCGGAGACGAGAACGACAACGGCACGATGGCCAACATCTACAACCGCATCGACGCCTTCGCCGACCGTCTCGGCTGCTGCTTCGTGCTGATCCACCACTCGACCAAGGGCAGCCAGAGCGGCAAGAGCGTGACCGACGTCGGGGCCGGGGCGGGCGCGCAGTCCCGGGCCACCGACACGCACCTCGTCCTGCGGCCGCACGAGGAGGACGGCGTGGTCGTGCTGGATGCGGCCGTGCGATCGTGGCCGCCCATCGATCCGACCTGCCTGCGCTGGGACTTCCCGGTGTGGTCGGTCGATGGGACGCTCGACCCGGGCTCGCTCAAGAACGAGCGGCCGGGCAAGAAGAAGGAGCAGGTCCAGAAGCCGGCCAAGCCGGGAGAGCCGTCGTGGGACGTGGAGCGGTTCGTGGCGGAGTTCATCTCCGCCGAGCCGGCCAGCAAGGCTCAGATCCGCGAGTCGGCCAAGGGCGAGCCGGGTCTGTCGTGGCGTCGCGTCGCGGATCTGCTCGACATCGCCGAGACTCGTGGGCTCGTCCACCGCTGGCGCGTCGGCAGCGCTCACCGCGTGCTGTTCGCCACCGTGCCGCAGCCGGTCTCCGGCGAGGGGGCCGGGTCATGACTGCGGCTGCGCGGCACATCAGTTCTCGCTCGTGCGCGCACCCGCTTGAGCGCTCCGCCGAAGCGCTCAAGCGAGCGGAATCGGCTCAGCGCGGGGTTTCGCTCGTGCGCGCGCACACCCCCCATACCCCCCAGGGGCGGGCGCTCAAGCGCCGCCCCCGGCCGCTTGTGCGCGTGCGCTCGAGCGCTCCAGCGAGCGAGCGGCGCGGACGGCCCGCGACGTTGGCCCGTGTGGCGTCCGGCCCGCGGGAGGCGACCGCCGTCCCGCCCGCCCGTCTGGCGGCACACGGGCCAACGTGGGCCAACAGGGCGGGAGGGGGCGGATTGTGGGTAACTGGGCAAGGCGGGGAGGGGCGGCATAGGTACTTCCCAGGGGGGATGGCCATCCGACGCCGCCGGGAACAGCCGCAATCCCCGTCAGAGTTTGTTTCGCCTGTCCGGTCCGATCCCCACACCCGCGCCCGCTTGGCCACGAGCCGCCCCACGCTAGCCCGTGTCGCGCCCGGCGGCGCACCCCCGAACCACCCCGCGATCCCGCCACCCGGCCCCGCACGGGCGAACGTCGCCCGTTGGTCCGCTGGCCTGCTGGCCCCAATCCGCAATCCCGAAGCACGGAGGCTCCTGCCATGAAGATCGAACTGCGCTCCCTCAAGGACATCCAGCCGTACGAGAACAACCCCCGCGTCAATGACGGGGCGGTCGACGCCGTGGCCGCCTCGCTGCGCGAGTTCGGCTTCCGCCAGCCGATCGTGGTGGACACCGCGGGCGTCATCGTCTGCGGGCACACGCGGTACAAGGCGGCGCTCAAGCTCGGGCTGGAGAAGGCCCCCGTCCACATCGCCAAGGACCTCACGCCCGCGCAGATCAAGGCGTATCGGATCGCCGACAACAAGAGCGGCGAGCTGGCCGAGTGGGACTTCGACCTGCTGCCCATCGAGCTCGGAGAACTCCAGGCGATGGACTTCGACCTCGCTTCGCTCGGCTTCGACGAGAAGGAACTCGCCAAGCTGCTCAGCGCCGGCGGCAACGAGGGGCTCACCGATCCCGACGAGGTGCCTTCGCCGCCCGATGAGGCGACCACGCGCCCGGGCGACCTGTGGATCCTCGGCAAGCACCGCCTGCTGTGCGGCGACAGCGGGAGCGTGGCCGACCTCGACCGGCTGCTCGACGGCCAGCCGATCCACCTGGTCAACACCGACCCGCCGTACAACGTGAAGGTCGAGCCGCGCAGCAACAACGCCATCGCGGCGGGCAACAGCTCGTTCAGCAAGGCGGGCGGCAAAGGGGCCGGGAAGGCCCAGACCCACCACCAGAAGCTCGACCTCGCGCGGCACCCGGAAAAGGCCAAGCCGACCGGCAGCAAGATGCGGGCGAAGGACCGGCCGCTGGCGAACGACTTCGTGACCGACGACGAGTTCGACCTGCTGCTCGCGGCGTGGTTCGGGAACATCGCCCGCGTGCTGATCCCCGGCGGCGGGTTCTACATCTGGGGCGGCTACGCCAACTGCGCCAACTACCCGCCCGTGCTCAAGGCGTGCGAGCTGTACTTCAGCCAGGCGATCATCTGGATCAAGGAGCACCCCGTCCTGACCCGCAAGGACTTCATGGGCAACCACGAGTGGTGCTTCTACGGCTGGCGAGAGGGCGCGGCGCACCGGTTCTTCGGCCCCGCCAACGTGCCCGACACGTGGTCGGTCAAGAAGGTCAACCCGCAGAGCATGGTCCACCTGACCGAGAAGCCGGTGGAGTTGGCCGCACGGGCGATCCAGTACTCGTCCGAGCCCGGCGAGAACGTGCTCGACCTCTTCGGCGGCTCGGGCTCGACGCTCATCGCCTGTGAGCGGCAGGGCCGGCGCGGGTTCCTGATGGAACTCGACCCCTTGTACTGCGACGTGATCGTGCAGCGGTGGGAGCAGTTCACGGGCAAGAAGGCCGAGCGAGTTCCGGCGAGCGCTGTGGCCGAAGAGAAAGCCCCGGCGGGTGCCGAGGTGTGAGGGAGGGGTGCGCGATGCGATCAATCGCCCGGGCACTTCTCCCGGAGAGCGTGGTACTCGGTCATGGCGTCCTCGAAGGCGGCGTTGCCGGCGGCGGCGTGGTTGCGCCCGCCCGCCGGGACCACCACGCCGCGCTCCTTCAGGAACGCAAAGGCCACGGCCGCCTGGGTCCAAGGGACGTCGGCCGCGTGGCGGAGGTCCTCAAGGTTGAAGGGGCTCGTCGCCTCATCGACGGCGTAGGCGACTGCCTTCAGGGCGTCGGCCGGGCAGCGGTGCTGGTACGGCTCATCGACGTGCAGAGCAAGCTGCTGTTCTGGCTCGTCGCGGGCTGGGAGGACGACTTCACCGGCTACGTGCTCGACTACGGCGCGTGGCCGGACCCGAATGAGTCGTACTTCACGCTCCGCGACGCCCGGCGGACGCTCCTGACCGAGTTCCCGCGGGCGGGCCAGGAAGGCGCGATCTACGCCGGGCTCGAGGCGTTGACCGGCCACCTGCTCGGCAAGGCGTGGCGGCGCGACGACGGGACCGACCTGCGCATCGACCGCTGCCTGATCGACGCGAACTGGGGTCAGTCATCGGACGTCGTCTACCAGTTCTGCCGCCAGTCGGCCCACGCGGGAATCGTCATGCCCAGCCACGGCCGGTACGTTGGGGCGAGCAGCATCCCCTTCAGCGACTACAAGCGCAAGCGCGGCGAGCGGGTCGGGCTCAACTGGCGCGTGCCGCTGGTGGCCGGCAAGCGGGCCGTCAGGCACGTGCTCTTCGACACCAACTACTGGAAGAGCTTCGTCCACGCCCGGCTGGCGGTGCCCATGGGCGATCCCGGGTGCCTGTCGCTCTTCGGGCGCGAGGCCGGGCGGCACCGGTTGCTCGCCGACCACCTGACCAGCGAGTACCGGATCAAGACCGAGGGCCGGGGCCGGACAGTCGACGAGTGGAAGCTGCGGGTCGCCGGCATCGACAACCACTGGCTCGACTGCCTGGTCGGGTCAGCCGTGGCGGGATCGATGCAGGGGGCGGTGCTGTTCGGGACGGACCAGCGGGCCAAGCCGAAGCCGCGCGTCAGGTTGTCCGAGCTCCGGAGGGCGAAGGCGTGAACCGCGCGGCTGCGACATCGCGACCAGGTGAGCAAGAGTACGGCCTGCGCTGTCCGTCGTGCGGCTGCGGTCACTGGCGTGTGATTTACACGCGACCGCGCTCGGGCGGCCGCCTTGTGCGCCGGCGCGAGTGCCGTCACTGCGGCAAAGCTGTCATCACGACGGAGAAACTCAACGGAAAATGAGCCCCGAGTTCCATATGCGTAACGATCTGCGTGAGAAACAGGAGCAGCGCATGACGAGCGCCCAGTGTTGACGTAGAACATCCGTAGACATCCAGGCCGGGCTTCCCGGAGGCGAACGGTGTGCGGCTGATCCCCGACCACCGCCGAGCCAGCAAGTGACACGCCGTGCAGGGCTGCACCCCTGTGCGGCGTTGTGCTTTTTGGCCTCGCCTTCGGGAACCCCGGCCTGGTGCAAGGACGCACCGTATGCCGGAACCGCCGGACAACCTGAATGAGGCCATCCGCGACAACGCCGCGGGACCCAAGCGGGCTCAAGGCGATGCCGGGAGCGTCGAGCAGCACCCGCTGCGGGACCAGATCGAGGCCGACCGGTACCTGGCGAGCAAGCAGGCGTCGGCCCGCCCGGCGCGTGCGCTGCGCCTGGCTCGCCTCGTGCCGCCCAGCGCGGCCGGGGAGGGGGGCGGCTGATGCTGGGCCTGCTCCGATCCAAGTCCGCTCCGGGACCCAAGCCTCTATCGCACCGCGCAGGCGTGGTTCGGCGCATGCTGCGGGCCGGGTTCGACTCGGCCATGACGAACGACGGCAACCGCCGCCACTGGGCGCACGCGGACGGGCTGAGCGCCGACGCAGCGGCGTCGCCCGAGGTCCGGCGGGTGCTCCGCAACCGGGCGCGGTACGAGACCGCCAACAACGCCTACGCCAAAGGCATCGTGCTCACGCTCGCCAACGACGTGGTGGGCACCGGGCCGCGACTGCAACTGCTCACCGAGGATGACGCCGCCAACGAGCGGATCGAGCGCTCGTTCTTGGCGTGGGCCAAGGCGGTGGGGCTGCCCGAGAAGCTCCGCACGATGCGGGCGGCGCGGGCGACGGACGGCGAGGTCTTCGCCGTGCTGGTCAGCAACCCGCACCTGCCGGGGCCGGTAAAGCTCGACCTTCGTCTGGTCGAGGCGGATCAGGTCACCACGCCCGATCTTTCGGTTCTCGACGAGGGCGCGGTAGACGGGATCGTCTTCGATGCGTTCGGCAACCCCGTCGAGTACCACTTGCTCAAAGGCCATCCCGGCGACGCCCGGTCGGGCTACCTGGGGATCGAGTACGACCGCGTGCCCGCCGCGTCCGTGATCCACTACTACCGCGCGGACCGGCCCGGTCAGAGCCGCGGCATTCCCGACATCACGCCCGCGCTCCCACTGTTTGCGCAGCTCCGCCGGTACACGCTGGCGGTGATCGCCGCGGCGGAAACGGCCGCGGACTTCGCCGGCATCCTCTACACCGATGCGCCGGCCAACGGCGAGGCCGAGAGCGTCGAGCCGATGGACGCGATCGAGCTCGAGGCCCGCTCGCTGCTGACAATGCCGGGCGGCTGGAAGATGTCCCAGGTCCAGGCCGAGCAGCCGTCGACCACCTACGCAGAGTTCAAGCGTGAGATCCTGAGCGAGATCGCCCGGTGCCTGAACATGCCCGTAAGCGTGGCTTCCGGGGACTCGTCCCGGCACAACTACGCCTCGGGGCGGCTCGATCACCAGACGTACTTCAAGACCATCCGCGTCGAGCAGGACCACCTCGCGTGTCTGACGCTCGACCGCATCCTGGCCGCGTGGCTACGCGAGGCCGTGCTCGTGAGCGACCTGCTCCCGCTCCGCCAGCGCACGCAGATCGCCCGGGGCGACGGTCTTGCGCACCAGTGGTTCTGGGACGGGACCGAGCACGTCGATCCCGCGAAGGAAGCCAACGCGCAGGCGACACGCCTGGCGTCCAACACCACCACCCTCGCCAGCGAGTACGCCCGGCAGGGTCGCGACTGGGAGACCGAGCTCCGACAACGGGCCAAGGAAGTCGCGCTGATGAAGGAGCTCGGCCTGACCACCGACCAGTCCGCCCCGCTCGCACCAGCCGACGGACGCCGCGAGGAGGACGACGATGCCGAATGACCGCCAGTTGAACCTGTGCGCGCCGATCGAGCAGTGGGTCGAGGCCGGGGCCGCCGATGCCGGCGACGCGCCGGCGCTGCGGCGGTTCTCGATGACGGCCTACACCGGCGGCGCGATGGTGTTGGCGGGCTGGCCGCACCCCGTCGTGGTTGATCTCGCCGGACTCGAGGTCGCAGGCGGCGGTCTCAAGAGCCGTCCGATCCTCAAGGACCACAACCGCTCGCTGATCGTGGGCCACACCGACTCGATCCGCGTCGAGGGCTCGCAGCTGCTGGTCTCCGGAGTGGTCTCCGGGGCCGGTCCCGTCGCTCGCGAGATCGTCGAGAGCAGCCGCAACGGCTTCCCGTGGCAGGCATCGCTCGGCGCGATCGGCCGGCAGATGGAGCTCGTGCCGCGGGGCAAGAAGGCCCTCGTCAACGGCCGCGAGTTTGAGGGACCGGTTCATATCGCGCGCCGGAGTGTGCTGGGCGAAGTCAGCTTCGTCGCCCTCGGCGCGGACGACAATACCAGCGCGGCCGTCGCCGCCAGCGCACCCGAAGCACCCGTCAAGGAGGACGCCATGACGTTCGAGCAGTGGCTTGAGGCCAAGGGCTTTGACCGTGCCTCGCTCACCGACACGCAGTCGACCAGCCTCCGGGCGATGTTCGACGCCGAGCAGGCGGCGGCACCCGGCCAGGAAGATCAGCCCGGGGCGGGCGATGACACGGACGTCGACGGCAAGACGCCCGACTCGCTGGGGATCGTCGGCAAGCGGAGCGTGATGCTCGTCGCCCTGCGCCTGCTGCACTACCTCGGCTTCGGCACGGTCTACCTGCTGGGGTGCGACTTCAAGATGGCCCCTGACCGCAAGTACGCCTTCGAGGAGCACCGCGCGCCCAACGCCATCCGCCACAACAACGTCCTCTACGACTCGCTGGCCCGCCGATTCGAGGCGCTGCGCCCGCACTTCGAGAAGCACCGCTTCCGCGTGATCAACTGCTCGCCCGGCAGCGAGCTGCGGGCCTTCGAGCGGATGGATTACGAGAAGGCGGTCGCGGCGGCAAGCGCCGAATGCGGCAAGCGCGTCCGCACCGAGGGCTGGTACGAGCCCAATCCCGAACCCGCCAAGCCCCCCGCACAGGAGGCCGCCCGATGAGCGACGGCCCCACACGCTACTACCTCTACATCCCCGTCTGGGCGACCGGTAACCCGCCCCAGGGGGGCGGATCGAGCGAGCTCTCGACGCCCTCGGGCTCAACCGCCCCGAGCGAGACCCCCTCGTCGTCGATGCCCCCCAGCGAGCCGTCGAGTTACTCGACGACCGGCGATGTCATCTTCACGACCGGTCCGAGCGGTACGCCAACGCTGACGACCTACACCACTGATGCCTTCACGAGCAACAGCGGCACGACCGAGTCCGGAAGCGGGACGCCGACCGACAGCATGTCAAGCCAGTCCACAGAGATCAGCAGCGGCAGCTCCGCCGCGAGCAGTTCGGGCGGCGGCGGCTCGTCGAGCGGGTCGGGCAGCTCGTCCGGCGGCGGATCGAGCATGAGCTCCGATGCCAGCTCAGACGGCAGTTCGGGGATGAGCTCCGGGCAGAGCTCCGGCGCATCGTCCGGGGTATCCTCGGGCGGCTCCTCGGGTGGTTCTTCCGGCGGAGGCTCGTCGGGCGGCGGGTCTTCCGGGGCCGGCTCCAGCGGCGGCGGGGGATCCTCCGGGGGCGGGGGCTCTTCTGGCGGCGGCGGCTCTTCGGGAGGTGGGGGGTCGAGCGGCGGAGGCGGTTCGTCCGGCGGAGGTGGTTCCTCAGGCGGCGGGAGCAGCGGCAACTGCCTCCTCTTCGGCACCCTCGTTCGCCTGGAGGACGGCCGCCTCACGCCCATCGAGAACCTCAAGCCCGGCGACCGCGTGGCATCCATCCGCGTGCCCGGCCTCGAGGTCGACGTGCCCTACCGCGCCCAGTACAACTGGCTCTCGCACCACGGCTTGTACGGCGCATCGCCCGTGACCGCCCGCGTCGCGAGCATCACGCTCGGCGAGCACCACGGCTTCGTCGTCATCAACCGCCGCCTCAAGGCGACGCCCGAGCACCCGTTCATGATCCGCCGTGGCGACGAGTGGGGCTTCGCCTCCGCCGAGTTCGTGCAGCCCGGCGACCACCTGATCGATGACCACCTCAAGGAGGAGCCGGTCGAATCCGTCGTCCGCATCGACGCGCCGGCCCGCACCGTGGCCATCCACATCCCCGGCACGAACACGCTCCTCGCCGAAGGTGTGTGGGTCCACAACGACCTGCCGGCGACGGCCCAAAGCTCCGGCCCGGGCAGCGGTTCCGGGTCCGGCAGCGCCTCCGCCTCCGCGAGTGTGTCTGGTTCGGGTTCGGGCTCCGGCTCCGGGAGCGGATCATCTGGCGGCAGCGGGTCCGATAAGTCAAGCGGGTCCTCGTCATTCTCGTCCTCTGGTTCCTCCAGTGGGTCTGGCAGCGGCTCGGAATCCTCCTCCGACAGCGGCGTGACGATCCCAAGCGGTCCTGTGACGCACATCAGCGGCTCCGACAGCAACGTCGAGCAATGACCGCAGAAGGTGCCGATCGCCGTCGCGACAACGAGTTTGTCCGTAGCGGGCTCCTCGGAGCAACCAGCACCGACAGTCAGTAACTGCTATCCTCATGGCCCATGCCAGGACGCCCTGAGGGCAACCCGCCGCCTCCGCCTCCGGAGGTGATGACCATCGACGAGCTTGCAGCCTACCTGCAGGTCTCGAAGTCGTCGCTCTACAAGCTCGCCCAGGACGGGAAGGTCCCCGGCCAGAAGGTCGGGCGGCACTGGCGGTTCCACAAGACCGCGATTGACCAATGGCTCCGAAGGAGCTTGCCCAAGGAGTTCCCGCAATGACGAGCATCCTCCAGACTTGCACGCCTCGCCCGGATCTCGTCAAGGGCACGTTCAATCCCGAGATCTTCACCGCATCCTTGCGGCAGGTCATCGGGCACTACCGCGGCGATATCAAGGTCCAGACGACGTACACCGACGCCGAAGCGTTCTTCCGCGAGTCCACTTCACCGACGCACGGCATGCGTCGCGTCGTTGAGAACGTCATGCGGCGTCTCGGCGGCGACAACATGGTCCCTTTTCTGACTCGGCTGGAGACTGGCTTTGGCGGAGGAAAGACGCACACACTGATCGCGTGCGCTCATCTCGCCACTAGAGGAACCGAGCTCTCCGAGATTGCCCAACAGACGGGCATCGTGGAGTCGAAACACCTTCCGGATCCCGGTTCGGTTTCGGTCGTTGGCATCGCTGGCGATGAACTCAGCGTCGTCAGGAGCGAGGGCGACAAGGTGTACCCGTACACTTTGTGGGCAGAACTGGCGAAGCAGGTCGGCGGGCCGTCGCTCGTTGAGAAGGTGAAAGCCGAAGTCTTCACGGCTGCAGCCCCCGGTGAGAGCTACTTCGAAACAGTGCTCGGCGACCGTCGCGTCCTGATCATGATCGACGAGCTCGCCCAGTATGCGGCCCGGGCAGAGGCGGCGCACAAGGGCATGGGCGAGCAGATCGCCGCGTTCTTCATGGCGCTGTTCAACTACGCCCGCAATCACCCCGGCATCGCGACCATCGTCACGCTCGCAAGCAGCACAGACGCATTCGGTGGGCAGACCAAGACGCTTGCAAAGCTGCTCCAAGCCGTATCGGGCACCCAGATCAGCCAGGACGAAGCACGCGAGATCGGTGAGGAAGCCCTCGACAGCATCCAGAGCGTCATCGCTCGTGACGCCAAGGTCGAAACGCCCGTCAGCAGTGAAGAGCTGTCGTCGGTCCTTGCCAAGCGTCTGTTCACGCACATCGATCCTGCCGCAGCCCAGGCGACCGCAGAGGAGTATCGGCGGTTCTACGAGAAGCACAAGGATCAGCTCCCCGCCGAAGCGACTCGTGCGACTGGCAAGGGCGGAGAGACGGGGTTCGCAGGGCTCATCGCCAAGTACTATCCCTTCCACCCGACGCTGATCGAGTTCCTGAACAAGAAGCTCGCGACGGCTGAGGACTTCCAAGGCACGCGAGGCGTGCTGCGGGTACTCGCGTTCGCCGTCAAGTCGATCTGGGAGAGCGGGCTCGACACCGCTTCCATACACACCTGCCACCTCGACACCACCAACCCGGACCTCATCGGCGAGATCCTGAGCAAGACGGAGTCGGGGGACCTGATGAACGTGCTCAACTGCGCAGCAGCCTCGGCTTCTACCTGTCGCTGCTTCAACAGCGGTTCGCGTCGTCCGCGGTCGCGATCCGGAACACGATGGAGCGCCGCCTGGAGCGGGTTGTCGAAACGCTCTCGATTCTCGACCGACTGGGGCTTGATTCCACGTCGGACCTTGAAGCGCTCCGGCCGGAGTCGAGCCCGGACGAGTGGGAAACCGAGGAGAAGGAACTCGACGAGTTGATCAAGGCCACGCTCCGCGGACGAACGCGAGCAGACCTGGCCTGGGAGCAGAACCGGCTCCGCGAGCTGCTCCCGGCGTATCAGACGCTTGCTTCGCAACGCCCGACGAAGACAGACGTGCTGCTTCGCGTGATGGCGGCTCGACAGCGACCGGGGGAAAGCGGCCGGTTCCGCCAGACGGTGGTCTTCACTCGCTACACCGACACGCTCGACCATCTTGTCGAGACCTTCAAAGCCTCAGCTCCCGACATGCGGGTTGGCACGTTCTCGGGGGACGGAGGCGCGTACTGGGATGCCGGCAAGCGACAATGGCGGCACCTGGAGAAGAACCGCGACCAGATCAAGCATCTGTTCCTCCAGGGCGAAATCGACCTGCTCCTCTGCACCGACGCCGCCGCTGAAGGGCTCAACCTCCAGACGGCCGACCTGCTCGTCAACTACGACCTGCCCTGGAACCCGATGAAGGTCGAGCAGCGGATCGGGCGCATCGACCGCATCGGCCAGCGTTACGACCAGATCGAGGTGCTCAACCTCGCCACCATTGGCTCGGTCGAAGAGACTATTTACGGACGACTCTGGGAGCGACTGAGTCACGCGGCGGGCATCGTCGGCTCGCAGCAGTTCTCGATCTTGCCGATCACCGAGGAGGATTTTGCCGCTCTGGCACGTGGCGAAATCACGCACGAGGAGCTCGAGCAGGAGGCGCTTCGCAAGCTCGAAGAGCACGAACGCGAAGTTCGTCAGCTGGAGATCCCCGCCGAGGATCTCTACCACATCTTCAACAAGGAGCTTCGCTCCTACGGCGACGAAACCCGCGTGATCACACTGGAGGACATCCAGCATGCCCTTGTTGAGTCTGATTATCTGAAGGCGACGGGAAGTCAGGTGCACGAGGCCGATGGCCAGCGATGGGTTGAAGTGAGGTCGGCCGCTGCCTGGGGCGGACTGTACACGCGGTTCGCGATGACCACGAAGCAAGACCTCTACGAGCGGGGCCTCGCGGACGCCAACCTCCCGCTCCGATTTGCCAGCTACGGGGACCCCGGCTTCGACGAGCTGGTCGAGGAAATCTCGTCGGAGACCCACCAGCCTCCCGGCGTTGCGGTGATTCGAGTAGAGGAAGATGTGGAGGGCCAGGCGTGGGAGAAGACCGCAATCATCGCGATGCACCAGTCACCCGAGGGACCCAGGCCACGACATCTCTCTTCGTACCAAGAACTGCGTGAGCTGGAGTTCGTCGCGGATGTCGCGGTGCCAGCTGAGGCGATCGAGATGGGCGAACGCCTGCTGAAGTCGGCGTTGGCCGAGGAGGTGCGGGCGTACCAGCAACGACGCGACATGCTGGATCGACACGCGGAGATCGGCGACGCGAACAAGGCGTTCCTCTATCTCCTTGCGATTGGCATGCTCCGATCGGCGAAGAATCGGCCAGGCGTTAGAACCCCTAACACAATGGCACGCGGATTGCTCTTGGCCATGTGGTGCAAGGA
>JBIQJK010000049.1:0-26068 GCA_044507535.1 Planctomycetaceae bacterium
CCCCACCCCGCCGATCAGGCTCCCCGGCACCCGCGCCCGCACCGCCAGCGCGCCGAGCCCGACGGTCTGCGGCGCCTGCCCCAGCGCAACGTTTTCGATCAGCACCGGCTGGTCGGCGCTCAGCGTCGCGACGATCTCCTCAACGGCCCCCAGGTCCGGCGCCGGCGCCCCGCCTCCCCCATCCCCCTCGCCGCGGCGCAGCGCGATCGTCACCGGCTCCACGCCCAGCCGCACCGTCACCGGGTCCCGCAGCCGCATCGGTGTTGATGGCTGGGGAGGCAGCGGCCCCTGCACGCCCGGCCGCGCGGGCGCGGGAGCCGCCGGTGTAGGCGACGACGCCGCGGCCAGCACCGGGTTCACGTCCCGCGGCTGCAGGCTCGCGAACGCGTTGGCGCTCAGGATCGACAAGCGCGAGGGCGACAGCGTGGCCGCCGCCTCCACCGCCGACGCCGCCGCGCTCGCCGCGATGTTCACCCGCGTCGCCGGCTCCCCATCGCCGCCGCCCTCATCGGCCGGGAGAATGTCCACCGTCACATCCGCCCGCTGGCCGACGAGCGCCCGCGCCAGTTGCCGGACCTGCCCCGCGACGTCCTCCGGCCCCGGCTCGCCCCTCTCCTCTTCCCCCGCGCCCAGCCCCGGCGCCAGGGCCGTCAGCGAGCCCGGGATGCCGCGGACCTCGAACTTCCCCCGCGGCTGCCACCCCAGCGCCGCCTCCAGCGCCCCGCCCTCCTTCGGCTCCCCCCACGGCTCGCGCAGCCGCGGCAGGGACAGGTCGCCCCGGGCCGTGAACGGGCTCCCCTCGTGCCGCAGCGCGGCCTCCAGCGTCGCCCGCGGCCCGGCGTCGGCGGGGAGATTCACGGCCACCTGCGCCCGCTCGATCCCGACCTCCTCCCCGCGCACGCCCACCGTCGCCTCCGACACCGTCGCCGTCACGGCCGCGACCGTGCCGTCCAGGCCCGCCCCGCGATTGTCCAGCGGCAGCCGCAGCTGCGTCACCGCCACATCGAGGCCCGCGCGCCCGCCGACGGTCAGCCCCTCGCCGCCATCCCCGCCCGCCCCCTCGCGCAGGACCCTCGCCACCAGCGGCCCCGCCGAGGCGATGCGCAGCGTCACGCCCCCCTCGCGCGTCGTCGCCACGCCGCGCTCGATGCGCAGCGCCGCCTGCCCGGCGATGTTCTGCGACTGCACCGCCGCGTCGATGTTCGTCGGCGGCAGCGCGTCGAGCCCCTCGCCCGCGCCGGCGCCCAGGTCCCCCTCCGTCTGCGCCGTCAGCGCGACGTCGATCACCGGCCCCACGTCCTCCCCGAGCACCACCGGCAGCCCCAGCCCATCGACGATCGGCTGCACGAGCTGCGTCGCCACGTCGTCGAGCCGCACCTCCCCGTTGATCGACCGCGGCGGGCCCATCACCGGCCGCCCCTGCGCGTCGATCACCCCGGCCGCGAGCACGTTGGCCGTCAGCGCCCCCGCCGGCCGGCCATCGACGCTCGCGCTGGTCTGGGAGGTGATCCGCACGCCCCGGGCGAGGTCCTCGGTGCGCACCGCCAGCTCGACGGGCTCGACGCGGAACGGCCGCCACGCCCCCGCCGCGGTCTCCTCCGCGCCCGCACGCACCGCGGCCTCCCCCTCGATCGCGTCCGTCCGCACCGTCAGGTCGAGCTGCGCCCCTCGCAGGTCCAGCCGCTCCATGAGCCCCGCGCCGCCGCTGCCGCCGCCGGACCCCGTCAGCTGCGCGGTCGTCAGCGGGATGCTCAGCGTCCGCACGGAGGCATCGAACCCCGGCGCGGCCTTCAGCCGCACCGCCTCCCCCGCCCGCGCGAGCCCCTCCTCCGCCGCATCCAGCCCCGCGATGAACCCGGTGGACCGCGCCCACACCCGCCCCGGCTCCTCGAGCGCCAGCCGCGTGCCGTCGAAGCCCAGCTTCAGGTCCGCGCCCGCCCCCTCGGCCGTCATCGTCACCTCCGCGCGGCCGCGCTGCGCCGTCGCTTCGACGTCCGCCGCGAGGCTCACCGTCGGCCCGATCGACGCCACCAGCTCGCCGTTGAACCCGCCGAAGACGTCCACAAGCGCGGTGCTCAGGTCGCCGATGCGCAGCTTCGCATCGACCTTCTGCACCCCGAAGGCCCGCCCGAGCTGCACCTGCCCGTCCAGCGCGATCGTCTGCCTCACCCCCCCTCCGCCCGCTGCCCCACTCCCCGCCACGCCGGACGCCGGCCCCGTCCCGCTGCGGATCATCGCCCCCAGGTCCGCCTTCACCGCCGCATCAACCCCCGCGGCCGACGCGGTGTAGTCCACGTCGATGTCCCCCGACAGGTCGCGCATCGACAGCCCCTGGGCCGTCGGGCTCCCCGCGGGCGCCGTCCGGTCCACGAACGTCGCGTCCACATCCACAAGCCGGATCACCGCGTCCACCCGCTCGACCCCGCCCGGGGGCATCCGCGCCGGGCCGCTCGGCTGGCGCGGCGGCGCGGCCGGGTCGTTGATCCCCAGCGCCCGCTCCAGGTTCGTCCTCCCGTCCGCCCCCCGGACCACATCCACATCCCCGGTGATCTCCACCGTCCCCAGCGCGATCCGCTTCGCCGACCACCACCGCTCGCGCACGATCCGCCACAGCCCCGCCGGCGCGGAGACGGCGAACTCCCCCACGGGCTGCCCCTGTTCGTCCAGCAGCGTCACCGGCCCGAACCTGGTCGGCCCGCTCCATCCCAGCCGCACATCCGCGACCCGCACACTCCCGGGGATCGAGTCGCTCACCGAGCGCGCGACCATGCCCGGCGCGACCGACGAGGCGATGGTCGGCGCCAGCGCCACCAGCACGGCCAGCAGCAGGACCAGTGCCCCGCCGCCCCACAGCGCGATGCGCCGCCACCGGCGCCCGGCGCGTCCGCGTCCCGCCTGCTCCGGCGCCGCCCAGACCTGCTCGCCGCCCCCGCCCGCGCCCGGCTCGGTTCCCGACTGGTCCATCGCGCCGACCCTCCCGGCCCCTCCCTCCTCGAAGCCTCTTCCTCGTGCTCCCCCCAGATGACTGTACCGGCGACGCCGCCCCGGCGCGCGGCGCCGGGTCCGCGCATGAAAAAACCCGGACCGGCGTCCGGGTTGTTCCAGGTCGGTTTTCGATTTCGGCCGACGGCCGGCGTGAGCCGCGGCTCAGGTCTCGTCGGCCTTGCCGAGCTGCCACTCCTCGATGTCGATCGGGGCCTGACGGCCGAAGATGGTGACCAGCACGCGGACCATCCCCTTGTCCGGGAACATCTCGTCCACCGTCCCCTCGTACCCCTCGAAGGGCCCCTCCTTGATCCGCACGTTCTCGCCCTTCTGGAAGACGAGCTTGACCGTCGGCTGGTCCTCGGGCTTGCGCGAGTCGATGAGCATCTTCTCGATCTCGTGCTCCTTCATCGGCGTCGGCCGCCCGGCCGTGCCCACGAAGTCGCCCACGCCGGTGGTCTCCTTGATCAGGAAGAAGACGTCCTGCGGGATCCGCCCGTCGTCCTCGAGCTTCATCTCGACGAAGACGTAGCCGGGGTAGAGCTTGGTCTCGACGATCCGCTGCTTGCCCCCCTTGACCGTCTTGGTCTTCTCCGTGGGCACCAGGATCCGGCCGACGAGGTGCTGCATCCCCTCGATCTGGACCTTGCGCAGGAGCGTCTCGCGGACGCTGGACTCCTTGTTGCTGGCCACGCGCAGCACGAACCAGTTCATCCCCTCCTGGCGGATGACGTCGTCCGCGCCCAGCACGCCCTCGCGCTGCGACTCGGTCCCCGCTCCGTCCTGTCCGGCATCCTTCACCATCATCCGCGCTCCAGCGCCCTGCGGGCCTTCAGCTCGCCACCACCCCGATCAGTCGGAAGAACCACTGGAAGAACAGGTCGAACACGAACAGCGCCAGCGCGATCAGGAACGAGGCGCCGATCACCACGTACGTGGAGCCGACGATGTCCTTCCGCGTGGACCAGTTGACCTTCTTCATCTCCATGTCGGTCGCGATCAGGAAGTCCACCGTCCGGGGCCGGACGCCGACCACGAGGTACGTCATCGCCGCCCCCAGCAGGATCACGACCGCCGCCGCCCCGCCCTGGGCCACCAGCGGCTCGACCCCCGCCACGCCGCGGGGCACGCCCTGCACCGCCCCGGCGAAGCCGCCCCCGCCCGGCGCGGCCACGTACCGCGCCTGGCTCGGGTCCGCCTCCGGCACGGTCATCTGCGCCCGGCGGAGCACCAGGAACTCGTTCGCCGGGTCGTAGGAGGCCACCTCCGCGGTCCCCAGCACCGGCCGCTCCCCGACCGGCCCGGCCCCGAGCAGCTCCACCCGCGTCCCCTCCTCCACCGCCCCCTGCACGCTGCTGAGGGTCACCTGCCACGCGCTGGGCGGCAGCGAGTTGATCAGCAGCTGCATCTGGCCCGCCACCCACGCCGCCGTGGCCAGCGTCACAATGCCCAGCATCGCCGCCGTCAGCACCCTGACCCAATACCCGTGACCCGCCTTGTAAAGACCGATCGCCATTCGCGGTCACCCTATCTCGAAGGACTACCCGAGCACTCCGGGCCGCGAACCGGCCGGAGCCGCGCCCGCCGCGTTCGCGGCCCCGGCCCCTTCGGGCCGGCGACCCCCTGGCGCCCCCGGGGAAGCCCCGCCGCCCCTGAACTCACCCCCTCGCCCCCATCTCGAACACGCCGGGAGGGACTCGAACCCGCAACCTGCGGATTTGGAATCCGCTGCTCTACCAGTTGAGCTACCGGCGTTCGGGCACATGGCCAGATGGCGGGGCGCCAAATGGCCAGAGCTTCTGGTTGTCGGCCGCCGGGCGTCCTTGGCCATCCGGCCCCTCGCCCTTCGGCCATCCGGCCTACTTCCTCTTGATCTTGTGGAGCGTATGCCGCTTCAGGCGGGGGCTGTACTTCTGCAGCCCGGCCTTGAGCTTCTCGGCGATGCCGCCCTTGACGTTGATCTCGGTCCTGTAGTTCAGGTCGCCCGTCTCGCTGCACTGCAGCCACACGTACTCGCGGGCGGCCGCTTTACCCTTCTTCGCCATTGCTCACGCCCTCTTTCGCGGTCCCCCGGACGGGGCCCGGCTGCCGCTCTCTTCGTCAAACCGGCCCGCCGGCTTTCCGCCGGCGGGCCAGCATGGTTCGTCGCCTCTGGCCCGGGCCCGCCGGACCCGGCCGCCGCGGGCCGATGGATCAGTCGAGGATCTCGATGACCGTGCCGGACCCGATCGTGCGGCCGCCCTCGCGGACCGCGAAGCGGAGGCCCTTCTCCATCGCGACCGGCTTGTCGCCCAGGTCGACCTCCATCTCGATGTTGTCGCCGGGCATGCACATCTCGGCGCCGCCGAGGAGCTTGACCGCGCCGGTCACGTCCGTGGTGCGGAAGTAGAACTGCGGGCGGTAGTTGTTGAAGAACGGCGTGTGGCGGCCGCCCTCCTCCTTGGTCAGCACGTAGACCTGGCCCTTGAACTTCGAGTGGGGCTGGATGCTCTTGGGCTTGCACAGCACCTGGCCGCGCTCGATCTCGTTCTTCTCGATGCCGCGGAGCAGGGCGCCGACGTTGTCGCCGGCGATGCCCTGGTCGAGGGTCTTCTGGAACATCTCGACGCCGGTGACGACCGTCGACTTGATCTCCTTGGTGAGGCCGACGATCTCGACCGGGTCGCCGACCTTGACCACGCCGCGCTCGATGCGGCCCGTGGCCACCGTGCCGCGGCCCTTGATCGAGAAGACGTCCTCGACGGACATCAGGAACGGCTTGTCGACCTCGCGGGCCGGCTCGGGGATGTACTTGTCGATCGCGTCGAACAGGTCGTCGATGCACTTGCACGCCGCGTCGTCGTTGGGGTTCTCCAGCGCGGGCTTGGAGGAGCCGCGGATCACCGGGACGTCGTTGCCCGGGAAGCCGTACTTGTTCAGCAGCTCGCGGACCTCGAGCTCGACCAGGTCCAGCAGCTCGGGGTCGTCCACCAGGTCCACCTTGTTGAGGAAGACCACGATGTAGGGGACGCCGACCTGGCGGGCCAGCAGCACGTGCTCGCGGGTCTGCGGCATGGGGCCGTCGGCCGCGGAGACCACCAGGATCGCGCCGTCCATCTGGGCGGCGCCGGTGATCATGTTCTTGACGAAGTCGGCGTGGCCGGGGCAGTCCACGTGAGCGTAGTGGCGGGTGGCCGTCTCGTACTCGGTGTGCGACGCGGCGATGGTCACCGTCTTGTTGGCGTCACGCACGGTGCCGCCCTTGGTGATCTCGGCGTAGGTCTTGGGGGTGCCCCCCATCTTCACCGCCGAACGAGCCGACAGGGCCGCGGTGAGCGTGCTCTTGCCGTGGTCGATGTGGCCGATGGTGCCGACGTTGACGTGCGGCTTGGTACGCTCAAATACACCCTTCGCCATGGCTGTGAACCTCCAACCTTCTGTAAATCTTTGCGGCCCCCCGCGAGGCCGGCTCTCGCCGGCGTCCGGCAGGGGCGGTTTCCTTCTCGACCCCCCAGCGTCCCACCCGCCACGCTAGCGGAAGGGGTCGAGGAGGAGCCCTGTAGTGGCCCGCGTTGCCGGGGGCCGGGACAAGCCGCTGATGGGATTTGAACCCACGACCTCACCCTTACCAAGGGTGTGCTCTACCACTGAGCTACGGCGGCATCGACGACTTGTCGTGGACCCCGGCTCAACGCCGCGGCCCACGGTGAATCCAAACAAACGCCCGCCCAAGTCTCCCACCGGGCGAGCAAGGATGATACACGCCGTGGAAACCCGGTCAAATGACCCTCAGGGGGTCCCGACCTCGCTCCCGGCCCTTCATCTTTACCTCTCCGGGCCCCGCTTCCACCGCCGCACCCTCGGTACCTCACCCCCGCCCGGCTGTATCCAAGCGTCCGATCCGGTATGGTTTCCAATCGCCCACCGACCGCCCGACCCACCCCAGCCGCCATGTCCCTCCTCCACGCCTCCCGCCTTGCCGTTCTCTGCTTCCTCTTACCCGCCGCGGCCGCGTTGACCGGCGCCGCGCCCTCCGCCGTGGCCGCTCAGCCGGCCCGTGCTACCCCTAGTCAGGGGATCTCCCAGGTTTCTGCCCGCGTCGCCGCGATCCTCGATCAGGCCGAGGAGACCAACGACTGCGGCCCCGCGCTCCTCGATCTCACCCTCCTCTTCGACACCCTCATCGCCCACGCCCCCACCCGCGACCTTGCCGCCTGGCGGGAGGTCGCCGCGGCCAGGCGCATGGTCTCCCACCTCGCCGCCCTCCCCCCGAGCACGCGCCGGGACCTGTTTCCCTTCCTGCGCCGCAGCCCCACCCTCGCCACCACTCTGGCCTTCCTCGTCCGCTCCGACGAGGACCCCGCGCCGGTCTACCGGCTGCTCGACCGCCTCCGGCGGGAACGGGGCGATCACCTGGAGCGCTACGCCACCCTCACCGCCGCGATCTGCGTCGTCCACGACACGCCCCTCTCACACACCATCAACGAGAACACCGCCAACGCCGACGACCCCGTCGCCATCTTCGACTTCTTCCGCTCCACCGAGCGGAACCTCCTCCTGGGCCTCCGCGAGGTCCCCGCCGAGCTGCTGATCTACGTCGTGGACACCACCGCGCCCATCGACCAGATGGCCTGGGCCCAGGGCAAGTACAAGGGGGACCGCCAGGTCGGCCAGCGCTTCTTCGACGTCAAGTACGACATCGACCACTTCCGCCGCGAGACGCCCAAGAAGGTCACCGTCGCCGGCTTCTCCTTCCGCAACATCCTCGAGCACGGCGGCGTCTGCGCCGACCAGGCCTACTTCGCCGCGCACGTCGGCAAGTCCATCGGCGTCCCGACCGCCTACGTCCGCGGGCGCGACGGCACCGTCTCGCACGCGTGGGTCGGCTACCTCCAGGCCAAGGGCCGCGCCGTGGCGTGGAACTTCGACACCGGCCGGTACGACCGCTACCAGGTCGTCCGCGGAATGCTCATGGACCCGCAGTCGGGGGCTTGGATCCCCGACAGCTACCTCGGCGTTCTCGCCGAGTCGATGACCACCCCCGCCGCCGATCGCCACGGCGCCGCCGCGCTCATCGACGCCGCCAAACGCCTCGGCGAGATCCGCGCCGCCGACGCCCCGTTCCCTCCCGCCACGCCCGACCCCGCCGTCGCCGTCTCGCAGATGCCCCGCGCCGCCTCCGCCGCGGCCCAGGTCGAGCTCATCGAGGCGGCCCTCAACAAGACCCCCGGCTCCACCGCCGGCTGGTTCGCTCTGCGCGACCTCGCCGCGGCGGGCGACCTCTCCCTCTCCGAGCTCAAGCGCTGGTCCGAGGTCCTCTTCCGGCTCTGCGGCCGCTCGTACCCGGAGTTCAGCCTCGAGATCCTCTCGCCCATGATCGCCTCGGTCGCCAGCACGCGCGACCAGGACGCCCTGTGGCGCAGCGCCTTCAAGACCTACTCCGCCCGCCCCGACCTCGCCGCCGAGATCCGCTTCGCCCAGGGCCGGATGTGGGAGGCCGCGGGCGACCGGGCCCGCGCGTGGGACTGCTACCAGGACGTCGTCACCCGCTTCCCGAACGCCAGCAGCGCCGCCGTCCAGGCGGTCAACAACTGCCGCCGCATGCTCGCCGACGCGGGCAAGGACGCCGCGGCCCTGCCCATGCTCGAGTCCGCCTGGAAGCAGACCAAGAAGCCCACGAACATGGGCCCGACCTTCGTCCTCCAGAGCAACTGGTACCGCCTGGGCCGGATGTACGTCCGGGAGCTCGAGAAGGCCGGCCGCGATCGGGAAGCCGCGAAGATCCGCCAGCAGCTCGGCATGCCCGCTCGCTAGCCGTCTGATCCGGATCTGCCGCTCCCCGATCCGGCGTCCGAGCACCGAGGGCCTATCGCCTCGCGCCGAAGACCCCAAGGCCCCTCACTCGCCCCCTACCGTCAGCCCCACCGGCTGCGGGCGCACCACGTGCGTCGGCTGCACCGTCAGGCCCAGCGGGACGCGCTTGCCCCCCTGCGGCGGGAGCCCCTCCTGGTCGATGTGCCGCTGGATCGCCATGATCCCCTCGATCAGCATCTCCGGCCGCGGCGGGCAGCCGGGGATGTACACGTCCACCGGGAGGAACTGGTCGATCCCCTGCACCACGGCGTAGGTGTCGAAGACGCCCCCCGTCGAGGCGCACGCCCCCATCGAGATCACCCACTTCGGCTCGGTCATCTGCACGTAGATCCGCTGCAGGACGGGCATCTCCTTGATCCCCACCCGCCCGGCCACGATCAGCAGGTCGCTCTGACGCGGGCTGAACCGCATCGCCTCCGACCCGAACCGCGCCAGGTCGTACCGGCTGCTCGCTGTGGCCATCAGCTCGATCCCGCAGCACGCGGTCGCGAAGGGCATCGGCCACAGCGAGCTCCGCCGCGCCCAGTTGATCACCCGGCGAAGCTGCGTCGTCAGAAACCCATCAACCGGAAGGGCAGCCTCAAGGCCCATGCATCGCTCCTCGACCCCCTCCCCCGTTGAGACCGATAACCACCCGGCGGCCCGCCGCGCCCGGGCCCGCGCCCCTCTCCCTGAACAACCCACTCTAGGACTAGCGCGACGACCGCTCGTCCAGCAGCGACCGGTTCCGCCGGCTCTTGTCCTCGCCGTAGAACCAGCGATCCAGCCGCGTGTCCTGCTGGTACGGCTCGGAGATGTTGTACTGGTCGGCGCCCGGCCCCCTGGCCCCCACGACCCGCGTGTAGCACCCGCCGGCCGCGAGCGCCACCACCGCCGCCGCCCCCCCGATGGCGGCCGCCCGTAGCGCCATGCCTTGCCAGTAGCCTCTGTCCATCGCCGCGAACTCCTTTACCCCGCCGGGGGTAGCGTAGCCGAATCCGCCCCGGCGGGCCGACCGTTCCCCCCCTCCACTCCCATCCCCGCGCCGTTCTGCCCACCCCCGCCGCCCGCCGGCTCGCCCGCCCAAGGCGGCTTCGGCGGCCCGCCCGTCCCCCCGATCAGCTCCGCCACCGTCATCCCCCGCACCGCCTCCACCTGGGCCTTTCGCAGCCGGTCGATCACCGGGTCCGCCCCGGACGTCGCTTCCCCGCCGGCGGGGACGGCCTCGTACCCCGCCCGGAGCACCTCGGCCATCTCGATCGCCTCCGCGGGGCGCGACAGCGTGTACGCCTCGGGGGCCGCCGGCTTGGCCGGGTCGCGCTCCACCGCGTGGACGATGTTCTTCGCCGCCAGCCGCTCCAGCAGCGTCCGGACCGCCCCCTCCGCGGCCCCGATCCCCGCGGCCAGCTTCTCGCTGGTCACCGCCCGCCCCTCCCGGAACGCCCGGGCGACCTCCGCCGCCACCGCCACCACCGCCGCGGGGTCGAGCACCGGCGGGAGGGGGGGCCGCGCGGGCTCGGGGACCGGCGCGGGCCTGCGGTACTGCTCGTACTGGAGGTAGTAGCTGATCTGCAGCCCCAGCAGCACGATCACCCACGTCACGTACACCCACAGCAGGAACAGCGGCAGGATCGCGATCGACCCGTACAGCCGCGTGTACCCCGTGGACATCCGGACGTACTGCGTGAACGCCTCCTTCCCCGTCTCCCACAGCAGCGCGGCGATGAACGCCCCCGCCAGGGCCGGGCGCAGCCGCACCCGCGTGTTCGGCACCACCGTGTACGCCAGCAGCAGGAACGCCGTGCTGATCAGCACCAGCACTGCGAACCCGATCGCCCGGACCGACAGCGAGTCGTCCCCACCGATCAGCCCGCGCCGGCGCGCCGCCTCCGCCGCCCAGTCCGCCCACGACTTGAACTGCTCACCCAGGTAGAACGTGGCGAAGAGCATCAGCACGCCCAGGGTCAGCATCGTCCAGTAGTTCGTCACCCGTCGCGCCCACGACCGCCCCACCGGCGCGCGGTAGATCTGGTTGAACGCCCGCTCGACCTCCACCAGCATCGAGATCGCCGCGTACAGCAGCGCCACCAGCCCGATCACCCCGATGGCCCGGAACGGGATCGCGCTCACCCTCCCCACCAACTGCTTGATCCACTCGTCCAGCCCCTCCGAGCCCGTCGTCTCCACGGCCAGCCCCCCCGCCCCCCCCGCGCCCGGCCCGGCCCCGTCGCCCTTCCCCTCCCCCACCGGGATCAGCATCTTCGGCACCGCCGTCGGCCCCACGGGGACCAGCCAGGTGTGCGCCAGCGCCTCCGGCGGGACCTCCACCTCCTCCGGGTCCACGACGATCCGGTCCAGCCCCGCGTAGGACAGCGCCCGCTCCAGCGTCCGCTCGATGTCCGCCTCGGTGGTGACGAGCTTCAGCCCCACCAGCGCCACCACCAGCACCGGGATCAGCCCGAAGATCGTCCGGTACGCCAGGGCCGCGGCCATCTGCGGAAGGCGTGACCGCTGCGCATCGGCCGCGACCGACCCGATCACCCCCACCGGCGCAGCGCGCAGCCTCGCCAGCCGCCCACGCCCCTTCGCCGGCGTCCTCGCCGCCGCGTCGCTCATGCCCCGGGCTCCGATCCCCCCCGCGGCCGCCTCCTCGCCGCACGCTTTTTCTTCGTTGCCCCCGCGCCCCCGAGCCCCGCGGCCTTGCGCAGCGCCCGCACCTCGTCCCGGTCAAGCTCGCGCCACTCCCCCGGCGCGACCCCCACCAGCTGCACCGGCCCCACCGCCGTGCACGCCAGCTTCTTCACCGGCCACCCCGCCTCCCCCAGCACCCGCTCCACCTGCCGGTTCCGCCCCTCCGCAAGCGTGATCTCCAGCACCGTCCGCCCCGCCTCTCGCTTGATGATCGACATCCGCACCCGCCCGCTGGGGGGCTTCGGCCCCTCCGGCGCGACCGCCGCGGCCTGCTGCGCCTCCACCTTCCGCGCCCGCCGCTCCGACCGGAACGCCTCGCGCTCCAGCCGGTGCAGCGCGGACTCGTCCAGGCTCCCCTTCACCTCGGCGCGGTACGTCTTGGGCACCCCGTACCTGGCGTGCATCAGCCGGTTGGCCAGCTCCCCGTCGTTGGTCAGCAGCACCAGCCCGGTCGTCTCGAACCCCAGACGCCCGACCGGGTAGAGCCGCGCCCCTGAGGGGTGCTCGACCAGGTCGAGCACCGTCCGCCGACCCGCCTCGTCGTGGGTGGTCGTCAGCGTCCGGCCGGGCTTGTTGAGCATGATGTGGAGCTTGCGCGTCCCCGTCCCCGCGGGGCCGGTTCGCTTGTCTCGCTGCCGCGGCAGGGGCCGGCCATCGACGACGATCCGGTCCCGCTTCGGGTCCACGAAGACCGGCAGGGCGCTGACGACCTCCCCGTTCACCTCCACCCGCCCCTGCTCGATCATCTCCTCGCACACCCGGCGCGACGCCACCCCGGCGTCGGCCATGATGCGCTGCAGCCGGACCGTCCCCGGCGGGGGCTCGGCCGCGGACTCGGCGCTGCGTCCGGCACGCGAGGGGGCGCGCGATGGGGATGCCGTGGATGATCGCCCGGACCCGGTGCGGTCACGCCGATCCTGTTTCTGCTTCGCCGCTCCGCGCCGGATCATGATGGCGGGATGGTACGCGATCCCCGCCCCGTCCAGCGGGAAATTGCGGCCGCGGGGGGAGTCTGGACGATGCTCAGGGTGATCGGCCGCACAGGGCGCGGAGCGCCCCCGGCCTCGGGCGCCCCCCAAGGCCGCGGCCGCCCGCCCACCACCACCACCCACTGCGGAGCAGTGCATGGCCGAGGCAGCCAATCACGACACCACCGGCAACGCCACCGTCATCGGCGTCGGCACCAAGATCAAGGGCGAGATGTCCTTCGAGGGGACAGCGCGGATCCTCGGCGAGTTCGAGGGGCGCATCACCTCCCCCGGCGAGGTGCAGGTCGGCGAGTCCGCCACCTGCAAGGCGGCGATCGAAGGGAACATCGTCGTCGTGGACGGCGTGGTCGAGGGGAACGTCACCGCGAAGCGGAACCTGCTGCTCAATCCCAGCGCCCGGGTCGCGGGGGACGTGGTCGCGGGGAGCATGACCGTGGTCGAGGGGGCCTCGCTCGTCGGGCACTGCCGCATCGGGGCGGACCTGGGCGCCGCGACGGGGGGCAAGCCGCGGATCGTCGTGGGCGGGGCCGGCGCAGGCGGCGCCGGGGCGAAGCCGGCCGCGCCGGTGACCGTCGCCACGGAGATGGAGACGAGCCTGGCGGGGCTGGAGTCCAAGATCGCGGGGCTGGGCCGGGGGAAGACGCCGCAGAACACCGCCGAATAGCACGCGTCACACCGGGGACCCGGCATGCTGCCCGAGACCGAGACCGCCGCCGTCGTTGATGCACCGCCGGCCCAGCGCGCGACGCCCGCGGGCGCCGAGGGGATCTTCCTCTCCCCCAGGGTGGTGGACGAGGCGGCGTTCAACGACTTCGCGGCCGCGCTGCGCGAGCTGGTCGGCCGGGCGGGGGAGCACGTCGAGCCGCTGAGGGCCGGCACCGAGCAGGCGGAGCGGACGCTCGCGGCGATCAAGGAGTCCGCCGGCAGGCAGCAGGCGCGGCTGGACCTGGCGCTCAAGACCCTGGCCGCGATCGAGGAACGGTCGCTGGGGGTGGAGCGGTCGCTCCAGCGGGCCGCGGAGCTGACGAGCGCCCTCAACCGCTTCAGCGACCAGGCGGAGCACATGGTGCACGCCAAGCTCTCGGAGTTCGCGACGCGCGTGCAGGCGGAGGCGCAGTCCGCCGCGGCGAGGATCGCCCTGCTCGAGGAGCGGCTGGCGCGGGCGGAGGCGGACCTGGACAAAAAAGTGTCGCGGGTCGTCGAGATGCTCGGGCTCGGGAACGTGGGCGGCGGGGCGGTGAAGGTGGACCTGCCCGGGCTGGTCAGACGCGGCGAGGCGCTGCGGGCCGACGCCGAGGCCGCGGCGGGGGAGCTGGCGTCGATCAAGCGGCAGGCGGAGGAGGCCAGGGCCCAGTTGGCCGGGAGCATCGACGCCGCGGCGGCACGGGCGGCGGAGCTGCGGGCGCAGCACGAGAGCATCGAGGGGGCGATCCGCGAATCGGTGACGGTCTGCCGCGAGGCGGACGAGTCGCTGCGGACGCGCGAGGCGAGCGTGCGGGCCGCGCTGGATGTGCCGATGCAGGAGCTCCGCGCCAGGGCGGACGAGGCGACCGAGACGCTGCGGATGACCGTCGAGCAGTCGGAGCGGGCGTGCGAGCTGGGCTACCAGGTCCTCAGCCGGCAGGTCGCGGCGGTGACGGAGCTGCGCACGCTGCTGTCGCAGCTCGAGCCGTGGCGCGGGATCATCGGGGGGAGTGAGAGTGGTGAGGGGGAGCTGCCGCGCCCGCTGGTGGAGATCGTCGAGACGGTGCGGGCGCGGGTCGCCGCGGAGCTCGGCGGGCTGACGGCCGCGCTGGCGAGCCTTGCGCAAGGGGCGGAGGCGGCGACGCGGGCGATCGGCGCGCCGCAGCCGCGGAGCGGCGAAGGCATGTAGCCCGGGGCGCGAGCCCCGGTAGAACGACTCAACGCTCCGCCCGTCCCCACCCGCACTCGGGGCACGCGGCTGGGATACTGCCGGCGAGCGCGTACGCGCAATCCGGGCACAACCCCCGCAGGCTTCGGAGCCGACGGCGAATGGCCGGGATCCCAACCAGCGCCGCGGACCACGCGCCCGCCCAGAACAGCGTTGTGAGGAGCACGCCCGTCCAGATCGGTCGGAGCGGCGGCCTCGCCCCGTTCACGAACAGATCTGGTGAAGGGGGCCACTCAACACTCCACCCCGCGCACGCGAACGGGAATCCGTATCCCGCCGATTCGACCATTTGCTCCATCGCCGTCGGACGCTGCACCCACCCCGGCACATGGATCGGCGGCGCGATGCTCCAGCGCGTGCCGTCGTCGGCCTCTTCGAACGGACGGAGAAGGTACTCGCACATCCCAAGATGCCGGATCCGAAGCACCGTCATGCAGAGAACCCGGCCGTGTTGCCCGGCCGGCGTTACGCATTGGAACATGTCTGAATCGCGGTGCAGACCGAACCGGTCGAAGGACCGCACCGCCGCGAAGGTCGTCGCCGCCGTGCAGATCAGCCCGAGGATGAGGCAGAGGGCGAGCCGGAGGAGGACGGCGCGGGTGCGGGGTCGTTTCGCCGCTCTGGGCGGCATGGTGCGGGGAGTGTACTGCGCCGGCCTGGAGAGTGGCCGCACTCCGGGCACTCGGCACCTGTGCCGCCTCGCAGGTCGTAGCCGCACGCGGGGCAGAGGCCGCGGCGGCGACGGACGAGTCGCCGGATCAGGCGCGGCCCGCGGAGGGCCATCCACCAGGCCGCGGACCACGCGAGGGTGTTGACCAGCAGGGGCGGGATGGCGTGCAACGCGCTTGTGCGGGCGAGCCGCTCCCTCACGGTCGTGGTTCGGCTGGGTCGTCTTCGTTGGGTAGCGCGGGGTCGGGCTGGCCGCGGAGTTGGGCGCGCCAGCGGCGGATCTCCGCGAGCCGTTCGGCGAACATCTTCTCCGTCCCGTGGCCCGTCGGCTTGTAGTACTGCTTGTCCACGCCGAGGTAGTCCTGGTGGGAGACGCCGCCGATGCCGGCGATGGCGGGGAGGTCGTGGGCGTACTCGTAGGCCTCGCCCCTGCCGGCGCCCGGGGTCTTCTGGCCGGCCTTGCGCACCTTGCTGTCCTTGATGCTCACCGGCACCGGCAGCGTGCGGCCGTCCTTGACGTCGGCCATCGCCTCGTTGATCGCCGTGTAGCTGGCGTTGCTCTTGGGGGCCAGGGCGAGGTAGGTGGTGCACTGGGCGAGGGTGATGCGGGCCTCGGGCATGCCGATGCGCTCGACGAGCTCCCAGCACGCCGCGGCGACCATGATCCCCCGGGGGTCGGCGTTGCCGATGTCCTCGCTGGCGAGGATCGCCAGGCGGCGGGCGATGAAGCGGACGTCCTCCCCGGCGTCGAGCATCCGTGCGAGCCAGTAGATCGCGGCGTCGGGGTCGGAGCCGCGGACGGACTTGATGAACGCCGAGATCGTGTCGTAGTGCTCGTCGCCGGTGGCGTCGTAGACGGCGGCCTTCTGCTGGATGGACTCCTCGGCGTCGGCGCGGGTGATGCGGATGGGGGAAGACGCCGGCCCCGCCCCCGGCACCGCCTCCTCTCCCCCCTTTGTGCCCTTGTGCCCCTGTGCCTTTGTGCCTTCCCCCCCACCCCCCCCGCCGCTCGACAGCACCGCCACCTCCAGCGCCGTCAGCGCCCGCCGCGCGTCCCCGTCGCACTTGACCGCCCAGACGCGGAGGGCCTCGTCGTCCACCTTCAGGTCCAGCTTGCCGTAGCCCCGCTCCTCATCGGCGATGGCCCGGCGGAGGACCTCGACGATCTCCTCCTCGCTCAGGGGCTCGAGTCGGAAGAGGGTGCTGCGGCTGACCAGGGCGGAGTTGACGGCGAAGAGGGGGTTCTCCGTCGTCGCGCCGATGAGGGTGATCAGGCCCCGCTCGACGTCGGCCAGAAGGACGTCCTGCTGGGACCGGCTGAAGCGGTGGATCTCGTCGAGGAACAGGACGGTGCGCCGCCCGCCGGACTCGGTCAGCCGCCGTTCGGCGTCCTGGATGATCTCGCGGATCCGGGCGACGCCCACCCCCGCGGCGTTCTCACGCTCGAAATGCCGGTTGAGATACTTGGCGATCACCTCGGCGAGGGTCGTCTTCCCCGTCCCCGGCGGGCCGTGGAAAATGACGCTGGTGAGCGTGTCGGAGTCGATCATCCGGCGCAGCAGCTTCCCGGGGCCGAGGATGTGCCGCTGGCCGACGACCTCGTCGAGGGTGCGCGGGCGCATCCGGACCGCCAGGGGCTCCACCCTGCGGACCATCTCGCGGCGCTTCCCCGACCACAGGTCGTCCATGGCCGATGGTACGGCCGGGGACGTTCGTTTTTACGACGGAGTGCACGGAGGGGCACGGAGCGGTTGGGAAGATCCCCGCGCTCTCGTTGCATGCTTTGATTCGGCAGGATTGGGTTTGAAGCGTGGCGGGAGGGGGCTTGCGAGCGATGCGGTGTCGGCGGCGGCTGGGCGCGGCTTCTGTGTCTTGAAACCCCGTCTTGATTCTCGTGCTCTCCGTGTCCTCCGCGGCGAAACCTCTTCCGATCCAAAAACGACGCGAGCCACGCTCCCTTCAAGCCGTGGCTCGCATCCTGCCTTGATGGCGAAGGCCCAGTGGGGTGTGGACCTCCGGGTGTCCGGGGGTCAGCCCTGGACGTCCAGCACCCGGGCGATCCGCTCGGCGACGATGTCCAGCTTCTCGGGGGACTCGTAGGTGCCCGCCGCGATCTCACGCCTGATCCGCTCGATGAGGTCCATACGCACTCCGGTGTCCCCCGCTCCGCCCGCCCGCTTGGCCGTCTCCGACAGCTCGACCCGGTCGCCCTCGCGGCCGTGGCCGGCCGGGGGAGCGGGGTCGACGGGTGGCGCGTCCTTGCGGCGACGGCCGAACGTCTGGACCCGGCTCGTCGTCACTGCTTCGGCCACTCCGGTGATCTGTCCCATAACCTGAGTTCTCCCGCCGCGTTTCTCGGACCTAGGTTTGTTGCCGCGCGGCGTTTTGGCGCCCGACGCACTCCTTCGCTCGGTCGATACCCCGCCAGAATCCTTCTTGGCGGGACGCGTCTCTCTCGTGCGACTGGCTCTGTCGTCCGGTCGTAGCATGTGTATCGACCCCGGCGCGAAACGGCCTTGAGTGTTTCGACCAATTCAGATTATCGACTCAAGTCTAGTATGAGCAAACATTTAAGTGCGGTAACCCAGATGGGACCTGCGATGTCATTTGAGCACCCTTTGCAACCGCTGCGGACAGGGGACCTGCTTCTCGGACCATGCCGCGCCCGGCATCGCCGGATCGCGCAGTTTTTGCCGCTGGTGCTCGCCACCACCTTGGGGCTCGGGCTCGCCGGGTGCGGAGGGGGTGGTGGAGGTGGGAAGGAGGCGTCCGTCGCCCCTAAGCCCGCGCCGGCGCTGACTCGGGAGGGGCAGGCCCTGTTCCGGGGGGGACGTCCGGGCGCAGGGGCCGACAACCCGGATGCGGCCGCGACGGAGTTGTGGACGATCATCCTCGCGGGGTTCCGCGGTGAGGACCGCCAGGCCCAGGCCGCGGCCGCGCTGTCGCAGATCCGGACGGCCTACGGGCAGCCGGGGGCCTACATCGAGCACCGCGGCCCCAACACGGTGGTGGCGGTGGGCGGGTTCGCCGACCCGGGGTCGGCGGAGGCGCGGGGGGAGCTGGAGCGGCTGCGGGCGTACACGGTGCGGGGGGAGCGGCCGTTCGCCGGAGCGTTCCTGGCTCCGCCGTTCTCCATCGATCTCGGGTCGCGCCCGGAGTACAACCTGCTGACGGCCAAGAAGCAGTACGGCGAGGAGGCGCTGTACACCCTCCAGATCGCGGCATACGGGCGGGACGACCTGGCGCGGCCGACGGAGGCGGACCTGGCCGAGAGCCGCCGGGCGGCGGAGGAGGCGGCGGCGACGCTGAGGCGGGACGGGGAGCTGGCGTTTTACTACCACGGGCCCAATCGGTCCATGGTGACGATCGGGGTGTTCGACCTGGCGGATTTCGACCCGCAGACGCCCTCGTATCAATCGAAGCGGCTGATGGATGCGAGGAAGCGGTTCCCGGACAACCTGTACAACGGGGCGAGGGTGCGGGTGACGAAGCCGGGGCAGCGGCCGCGGATCCAGCCGAGCACGCTGGTGGCAATTCCGGATTGAGGCGGGGGGTGGGGGCGGCTTGTTCGCGCGTGGGACCGGTCGAGGCAGGAAGAGAGGGGAGACTCGGGCTGAAGCCCGTGCCACGGGGAGAAATCACCTGACCTCGACGGCCTCGATTGCGATGACGCGCCAGCGGGAGTCTTCGTCCTTCCGCCAATCCAGGCGCCACCACGTAAAGACCGGGGCGCCGTAGGACTCGGGGGTGATGCGGACGTGGGTCTGGGTGCGGGCGAGGTTGGGGCCGCCGACGGCGGCCTGGACCTGCATGACGCGGTAGTTCTCGACCTTGTACTGCCCCTTCATCTGGGTGTCGAGGAAGGCGAGGACGGCGCTGCGGTCCATCGCGGGGACGTTCGCGGCGGGGCGGACGGCGAGGTCGGGGGCGAGCAGGTCGGCCGCGGCGGCGGAGTCGGCGCGGGCGACGGCCTCCACGAGGGCGTGGGTGCGGGCGGTGACGGCCTCGCGGGGGGTGGTGACGACCGAGCCGAGGACGAGGACGGCCGCGGCAGCGGCGACGAGGGCGGCGGCGGTGACGGCTCCCTGGCGGCGCTTGCCGGACTGGTTCATGAGGTAGAAGGCGAGGAAGGCGGCGAGGAGGAGGACCGCGGCGGGGTAGAGGGGCGCCTCGAGGAGCCAGCGCTCCCAGGCGGGGGCGGCGGGGAGGGGCGGGGGCGGGGCGCCGAAGAGGCCGCCGCCGCTCGCCTGGCCCAAGGTTGCCGGACCCAAAGTGCTTATGGTGAGCATGTTTGCAGTCCTTCCGGGCGGGTGCCCGATGTGAGGATGCGGTGGACTGGCCCCACGGCGGGCCAAGTTGAGGGGGACCGAGGACTTCGCCCCGTGGGTCGGCTTACCAGCCCGTACGCTCGGGGCGACGGGACGTTGCACCGTGGGCGGACGCGGCGAGAGCATCCTGGAGCGGAACCTGGCCGCGCTGGCGCGAACGAGCCCGCGGACGGCGGAGCGGGTGCGGCGCGCCGAGCCGCGGCTGGACATTGAGTTCATCGGCCCGACGGAGGATGGGGCGCTCAGCGCGCAGGTGGGCGCGGGGGCCGGGGCCCGCGCGCTGGCAAGCCGGCGGCGGCCCCTGGACGAGGCGCGGCGGCTGGCCGAGAGCGCGGACGTCGCGGGGTCGGGGTGCGTGGCGGTGGCGGGGTTCGCGCTGGGGCACCACGTCGCGGCGGTGGCGGGGCGGATGCAGCGGACGGGGGTGGTGGTGGTCTTCGAGCCGGACGTGGGGCTGCTGCGGGCGGTGCTGGAGCGGGTGGACCACAGCGCGTGGCTGGCGGCGACGAACACGGTGGTGCTGACGGACCCGGAGGACGGGGCGGAGATGTCCCGCTCGCTGGCGGGGCTGGAGCCGATCCTGGCGATCGGGGTGTCGCTGCTGGAGCACCCGCCGAGCCGCGAGCGGCTGGGGGACGCGGCGGGGCGGTTCTACGCGACGCTGACGCGGGTCGTGGAGGCGGTCAAGACCAACACGGTGACGTCGCTGCTGCAGATCCAGGTGACGCTGCGGAACCTGCTGATGAACCTGGACCACTACGCGCGGTGGCCGGGGATCGCGGACCTGAGGGACGCGGCGACGGGGAAGCCGGCGATCGTGGTGAGCGCGGGGCCGAGCCTGCGGCGGAACATCGATGCGCTGAAGGACCCGCGGGTGCGCGAGCGGTTCGTGATCATCGCGGTGCAGACCGTGCTGCGGCCGCTGCTGGCGGCGGGGATCCGGCCGCACTTCGTGACCGCGCTGGACTACCACGAGATCTCGCGCCGGTTCTACGAGGGGTTGACGCCGGAGGACGTCGAGGGGATCACGCTGGTGGTGGAGCCGAAGGCGAACCCGGCGATCCTCGACGCGTTCCCCGGGAAGATCCGCTGCGTGGGGGACAAGGTGCTGGACCAGCTCCTGGGCGAGGGGCTGGGGCGGGAGCGGGGGACGCTGACGCCGGGGGCGACGGTGGCGCACCTGGCGTACTACCTGGCGCGGCACCTGGGGTGCGACCCGGTGGTGCTCGTGGGGCAGGACCTGGGGTTCACCGACGGGCAGTACTACGCGGCGGGGGCGGCGATCCACGAGGTGTGGGCGGGGGAGCTCAACACGTTCAACACGCTGGAGATGCTCGAGTGGGAGCGGATCGCGCGGATGGGGCGGCACCTGCGCGAGGCGACGGATGTGCTGGGGCGGCCGATCCTGACCGACGAGCAGATGGCGACGTACCTGGACCAGTTCCAGCGGGACTTCTACGAGGATGTGCAGAAGGGGCGGAGCGTCATCGACGCGACGGAGGGGGGCGTTCGGAAGCAGTACACGACGGTGGAGACGCTTCGGGACGTTGTCGGGAGGTTCTGTGGCGGGGGAGAAGAAGAGAGAAGGGAGGGGGAAGGCACGGCCGGGCGAAGCGCCCAGCCGTGGCGCCCGGAGGTGGGCGCATCGTCCTGGGATCCGATCCCGAAGGGGCGGGTGGAGGAGCGGGTGCGGGAGGTGCGGCGCGGGGTGTGGCGCGTGGGGGAGCTGTCGCGGAAGGCGGCGGGGGCGCTGGAGGAGATGCTGGCGAAGCACTCGGACCAGCGGAGGGTCAACGAGCTGATCGAGCGGGTGGAGAAGATCCGGGAGGAGGTCGCGGGGCTGCGGCCGGCGTTCGACCTGGTGCAGCACCTGAACCAGGCGGGGTCGTTCAACCGGCTCAAGGCGGACCGCGCGCTGCACCTGGATGAGACGCTGTCGCCGCTGGAGCGGCAGAAGCGGCAGATCGAGCGGGACCTGCGGAACGTGACGTGGCTGGCGGACGCGGCGGACGAACTCGGGAAGATGCTCGACGACGCCGCGGCGGTGCTGGCGGGGCGGGCGGCGAAGCAGACGCGGGAGCCGGCCGCCGAAGCGTCGGGGAGCCATGGAGGGGAGGAAGGGAAGCCACGTAGCCCTCACCCCAGCCGTCTCCCAAAGGGAGAGGAGGCCGGAGCGCGGAAGCTGACGGCGCTGGTGTGGGTGGATGCGGACTGGTCCGGGCTGGGGATCGCGCGGGACCTGGGGCGGGAGTTCCTGTTCGGGCTGAACCCGCTGCGGATGACGCTGCTGCGGCTGGCGGGGTGCGACGCCGTCGGGGAGGCGGTGCTGCTGACGGGGGATCCGGAGCGGGCGATGGCGCTGGCGGGGGGCCCGGTGCCGGGTCTGAGCGTGCGGGCGGAGCGGGTGGACGCCGCGGCGGTGGATCGCAAGCGGCGGCTGGTGGCGGTGGGGCGGGCGTGGGCGGAGTCGTGCTGGCGCGGGGGGCTGGGGAACCTGTCGTGCTACGACGAGGTCTTCTTCCCGGAGATGGCGGCGGAGGTCATGGGGCGGCTGGGGATCGACGCCGCGCTGTTCGTGGGCGGGGACTGGTGCCTGCTGGACCCTGGGCTGTGCGACCGGGTGGTGCGGCGGCACCTGGAGAGCCCGAAGGTGAACCGGCTGACGTTCGCGCACGCGCCGCCGGGGATGAGCGGGTGCGTGGCGGCGCGGGAGCTGGCGGAGCACCTGGCGCGTGCCGCCGCGGCGGGGGCGTGGCCGGCGGCGTCGATGGGGGGGTTGCTGGGGTACCTGCCGCCGTCGCCGGTGATGGACCCGATCGGGCAGAGCTGCTGCATCGCCCCCGAGCCGGAGGTGCGGGACTCGACGCTGCGGTTCATCCCCGACAGCGAGTCGCGCCGGAGCCTGCTGCGGCAGGCGCTGGGGCCGATCGGCGAGACTGGGGTGATGGGGATGGAGGGGGCGGGGATCGCGGCCATCGTTCGGGAGAAGGCGCAGTCCGGGCTGGCGGTGGCGGGGGATGTGCCGTCGCACACGGTGCTCGAGCTGTGCACGGGACGGCTGACGAGCGGTCGGCGAGCGCACTGGGAGCGCGGGTCGGTGGGGTTCGTCGAGCGGCCGGCGATGAGCGGCGCGCTGGCGGGGCGGATCCTGGAAGAACTGGCGGAGGGGCGGGAGGACGCCGCGGTGACGTTCGGCGGCGCGGGGGACCCGCTGCGGCACCCGGAGGTCTTCGCGCTGGTGCGGCGGGCGAAGAAGGCGGGGATCCCGGCGGTGCACGTACGGACGGACCTGCTGGCCGAGCGCGGGGTGCTGGACGAGCTGCTCGAATGCGGGGCGGACCTGATCACCGTTGACCTGATGTCGGACTCTCGCGAGGGGTACAAGGCGGTGATGGGGATCGACCGGTTCGAGGAGGCGCGGGGGAACCTTGAGTACCTGCTCCAGAAGCGGGGTTCGCTGGCGGAGGGCAGGGGGCCGTGGATCGTGCCGCGGATGACGCGGTGCGACTCGGTGTACGCGGATGTGCGGGGGTTCTATGACCGGTGGATCATGGCGGCGGGGGCGGCGGTGATCGACCCGCTGCCGCTGGTGGTGCCGGGGAACCGGATCGCGCCGCTGCCGCGGCCGGACCGGGTGGTGCGGCGGGACCAGCGGCGGCGGATGCTGATCCTGTCGGACGGGACCGCGCCGCTGGGGGAGCGGGACGTTCACGGATCGGGGGCGTCGGCGGGGAACGTGGCGAGGGAGGGGGTGGCGAAGGTGTGGCGGAACCTGGTGACGATGCGCCGGGAGACGACGCGGAAGCACGGGGCGGACCATCCGAGGATTCAGATGGCGAGTTGAGGAGGGGCGATAGGGGGACGATCGATAGGACCTCTGGGTCCTATGAGACCTATGGGACCTAGAGCGATGGGCGCGGATGGTGGCGGAGAGCATGCGGCGAAGGACGGCGCTCTGGCGGTGGTCCTGGCGCGCGCGGGGTCGAAGGGCGTTATCGGGAAGAACGCGCGGGTGGTGGGCGGGAAGCCGTGCATCGTCTGGACGATCGAGGCGGCGAGGGCCGCGGCGAGCGTGGGGCGGGTGGTGGTCTCGACGGATGGGGAGGAGATCGCGGGGATCGCGCGGGCGTGCGGGGTGGAGGTGGTCTCGCGGCCGGCGGAGCTGGCGGGGGACACGGCGCGGGTGGACGATGCGGCGCGGCACGCGGTGCGGGCGTGCGGGTGGGGGGAGGGGCCGGTGGTGATCCTGTACGCGAACGTGCCGGTGCGGCCGGCGGGGCTGATCGACCGGGCGGTGGAGCTGCTGGTGCGGGAGGGGGCGGACTCGGTGCAGAGCTACGCGCCGGTGGGGAAGCATCACCCGTGGTGGACGGCGCGGGTGGATGAGCAGACAGGGCGGGTCCGGCCGTGGGAGGGAGAGGTGCTCAACCACGGGGTGTTCAGGAGGCAGGACTTGCCGCGGGCGTACGTGCCCGATGGCGGCGTGCTGGTGGTGACGCGGGCGGCGCTGTTCGGGGAGGTCGGGGCGGGGGAGGGGCCGCACGCGTTCTTCGGGAGGGAGGAGCGGAGGCGGGGGGTGATCAATGGAGAGGGGGAGGTGGTGGATATTGACTCGGAGATTGATGTGGTGGTGGCGGATGTGGCATTGAAGGCTTCAGGAATGAGTGATGCGGTATAACGCCAGATTCAGATCGACGGCGGCCCTCACGGGCGCGGTGTGCTTGTCGATAGGCGGGTGCATCCGCTGGAATGAGGCGTCGAGAACGGTCTCGGGTGCCGAGTTTCTGGCGCTCCCCGAGCGCTACACGCATTATGACGGACCGAACCCACTCGGCACCAACCGGCCGCACTGGGCGTATGGGGGCGAGGATTCGCGGTACTACTACGCGGAGCATTGGGGCTTCAGAGGGGAGAGCGGGGCGAGCTGGGTTGAGTACGAGTCTTCGATTCGCGCGCCGAAATCGGAGATGCCGGAGTGGCGTCCGCCGGAGCGGGGAGCGTGGCTCGTGCCGACGCGGTGAGCCTCGATCCGCTGGCGGTCGTGGAGGGCGGTGCGGTCCCTGGGGCACACGCCCCGGGCTACACACTACCGCCGCTCTGCAGCCAGGATGGAGGCGATGTTCCGTAAGTGGCCTGCTGGGCGGATGGGTTGCAACTGCCGATAAGTTCCAGATGCAGATCGGATCGCGACAGATCGGCCCCGGCCACCCCGTCTACATCATCGCCGAGCTGGGCGTGAACCACGATGGGTCCGTCGAGCGGGCGCTGGAGATGGTGGACGCCGCGGCGGGGGCGGGGGCGGACGCGGTGAAGATGCAGTTCTTTACGGCTGAGGGGCTGATGAGCCGGGCGTGCCGGCTGGCGGGGTACCAGGCCGCGGCGGGGGAGATGGACCCGGTGGCGATGCTGCGCCGGCTGGAGATCGGGCGGGAGGGGATGGAGGCGGTGATCGAGCGGGCGCACCGGCGGGGGGTGGACGCGATCGTGACGGTCTTCAGCCTGGAGCTGGTGGGGGCGGCGCGGGAGATGAGGTGGGACGCGTTCAAAGCGGCGTCGCCGGATGTGATCAACCGGCCGCTGCTGGAGGGGGTGGCCGGGGGGGGGAGGCCGGTGATCGTGAGCACGGGGGCGGCGACGATCGACGAGGTGAGGCGGGCGGTGGGGTGGCTGGCGCCGTGGAAGGGGCGGGTGGGGGTGCTCCAGTGCGTGAGCAGCTACCCCGCGGCGGATGAGGACGCCGCGCTGGGAGGGATGGTGGAGCTTGCGGGGGTGCACGATGGGCCGATCGGCTACAGCGACCACACGGCGGGGGAGGACACGGGGGCGCTGGCGGCGCGGCTGGGGGCGTGCATTCTCGAGAAGCACCTGACGTACGACCGCGGGGCGAGGGGGCCGGATCACGCGGCGTCGCTGGATGCGGCGGGATTCGCCAGGTACGTCGCGCTGGTGCGGGCGGAGCGGCCGGTGGCAGGTGAGCCGCGGCGGTGGGGGATGGCGGAGAAGTTCGGGCGCGGGTCGCTGGGGCCGGATGCGCGGATCGGGCCCGCGCAGAAGGTGCTGCTGGAGTGCGAGAAGGATGTGCGGAATGTGTCGCGGCAGTCGGTGACGACGCGGCGGGCGATGCCGGCGGGGCACGTGCTGCGGGTGGAGGACCTGACGGTGAAGCGGCCGGGGACGGGAATCGAGCCGTTCCGGCTGGGGGAGGTGGTGGGAAGGCGGCTGGCGCGGGAGGTGGAGGGGGATGTGCCGATAACGTGGGACGATCTCGGGGGCGAGTAAAGGAAAAAGGGCAAAATGGCAAAGGGCCAAAGGGCCAAATGAAGAGGACGGCTCGGTACCGCAGTCCGAGTTTGGCCCTTTGGCCCTTTGCCATTTGGCTCTTTCCGAGTGGAGCGACGGCGTGGCGCGGCGTGTGGCGGTGGTGACGGGATCGCGGGCGGAGTTCGGGCTGCTGGAGCCGGTGATGCGCGCTGTGCGGTCGCACGGCGGGCTGGAGCTGGTGACGGTTGTGGCGGGGTCGCACCTGCTGGGGGCGGAGCCGACGGTGGAGGAGGTGCGAGAGCGGTTCCACATCGATGCGGTGGTGCCGATGCAGGACCCGGGGCGGGGGCGGTCGCGGGTGGAGGATGCGCGGGCGGTGGCGCGGGGGCTGATCGCGCGCG
>JBIQJK010000220.1:0-3731 GCA_044507535.1 Planctomycetaceae bacterium
GCCACCCCCGCCGACCCCTCCGCCACCACCGTCTCCCACATCACCGTCGCCATCAAGCCCCTCGGCGCCATCCCCTACGACGGCATCTCCCTCCCCCTCACCTCCCCAGATGGCCGCTACATCGCCGTCCAGCAGGGCCTGACCCCCTCCTGGGACGCCATCCTCGCCCTCCCCGACGCCGATCCCCTCCTCGGCGCCCGCATCGCCCTCTACCGCATCACCGACGACGCCGCCCTCGAGCCCGTCCCCGTCTTCCCCGCGGCCGACGACCTCCTCCTCGGCCGATCCGCCGACAAGTCCGGCTTCCTCGTCGAGTCCCCGCGTCCCAACGGCGCCCGCTGGATCGGCCTTGTCCCCTGGTCCGACCCCGCCAACGTCCGCTGGCTCGTCCAGTCGAACCACCTCTCCTCCCACGCCATCCTCACCCCCCGCGGCCACCTCCTCTTCGCCCGCCGTCCGGTTGGAGGGGGTGGGAGTGGGGGGGACGGGGGAGGAGGGGAAGGGGGGGCCCTCGTCCTCCGCGCCGGCGACGCCGAGCTCTCCGCCACGATCCCCGATGCGCAACTTCTGCTCCCCCTCGCCGGCGCACACCCCGACGACCTCGCCGTCCTGATCGCCTCCCCCGACGGCCTCGAGATCGCCCCCGTCTCTCTCCCGACCACCGGCGAGCCGCCAAACCTGGTTATCGGCCCTCGCCGCCGCCTCGGCGCCCTTGCTTCTCCCGCCGTGGCCTACCAGTCCGTCGCCCCCCTCCAGATCCCCCTCCCCGCCCCAGCCTCCCCCGCCGCGGCCCCTGCCGCCATCCCCTTCTTCTGGCACGCCCGTCAGCGGATGGCCCTGTTTGTCCCGCACGATTCGACGGTTCTCCCCCTCCTGGCCGACTCCGTCGCCGCGGCCCCCGCCACCCTCGACCCCGCCGGACCCGGCCACCTCGTCGCCGTCCCCCGCGGCCTGGTCTTCCAGCCAATTGCAGATGCAGGACTTGCATCTCCAAATACAACCCGATCGGACCACGCTATCACACTTGTTTCCGGCGCATATCTTCCGCGGATCACATCACGCCCCGGATACGTATTGCTCTTCGGCCAGTCCCCCAACGCGGGGAGGCCCTTGTACGAAGTCTCGGTTGTCGTGCTGGGCGTCCCGGCAGACCGGTAACCGACAACCCCGGCCGCCGGCGTGCGAAAGTGCCTGATTCTGCGGTATTTACGCCCATCTGCACCCCCCCGCGCCGGCCGCGCCGCGCCGCCGGCCTCCGAATCGCCGCTTTTCGTGTGAAAGTCTTGACAGCCGGTGAGCCCTGAGGTATGTTCTGCGCGTCGTTGTTGTCGTTCCCCATTACTGCCCCCCATAGCGGAAGGAGATTCACGTGAAGAAGGTTCTCGCAGTTCTCGCGGTTGCGGGCCTGGCCAGCTCGGCCATGGCTCAGTCGTTCGAGGGTCGCGTCGCGTTCCGCGCCGACCACACCGTCGCCGGCGGCAACGTTCCGCTGCCCCAGGATGATCTGGCGTGGACGGTCGACACCGGTGCCACCCTCGCCATCGGCGGCATGTTCGGCGCGTTCAACGCCCAGGGCTTCACCAACCGCGGCATGTTCAACTTCCTCGGCACCGTCACGGTCAGCGACCCCGCTGGCACCGCGACCCTGTCGCTGAACAACCCCGCTCTGCGCAACCCCTACAACCTCGGCGGCCAGGCCCTCGTGCAGGGCGACGGCAGCATCTTCTTCGACGCCGCCCGCGTCAACGCCGGTCTTATCCAGGCCCCGTGGCCCGAGGGCGAGCCCAACCCCGTCGACACCTACACCTACCCCGCCGGCCAGGGCGGCCCGGACTCCTACTTCGGCCAGGGCATCCGCTTCTTCCTGGACACCGGCGCCTCCGACGTGGCTCGTGACATTACCATCACGATCTCCGGCCCGATGAAGGTCATCTCCGAGTGGTTCTTCGACGGCGGCGAGGAGGGCGACGTCGCCAGCCTCATCCCCGGCGGCTTCGTCGATGGCACTGCCTCCGGCAGCATCGTCGTCCGCGTCGTCCCCGCCCCCGGCGCGCTCGCGCTGCTGGGCCTCGGCGGCCTCGTCGCCGGCCGTCGCCGTCGCGCCTGATGCGTGACCGACGACGACGACCGCGGATCCTTCCGCGGAGAGTCTGACTCTCGCAGGGGCTCCGGTAACGCCGGAGCCCCTGTCCTTTTTTGCTCCCATCCTCCCCCCCCCCCCCCCACGGCACGGGCGCCCGCCTTACCCCTGCTCGAAGAGGGGGGGCAGGAGCGCGAGGGAGGATGGGACGGACGCGGCGATGGCGTCGGCCGGGGCGGGCCGGCCGACCACAATGTTGTGGTCAGATTTGGTGTGCCCCGAGCGGAAAATGAGGGTATACTCAGACCTGAGGGCCGCCCCCGGCTTCTCGGACCCGCCGCATTCCTCGGCGAAGCAGTTGCGTGTGGACACCCGGAAACAAAGGAGGAGACAGCCGATGAAGACCGCAACGCAGGTGTCGGTGCTCGCAGTCGTGCCCCTGGCCATCGCCGCCCTCGCGTCGGCCCAACCCACATTTGAGGGCCGTGTCGCCTTCCGGACCGACCACACGATCGCCGGCGGCAACATTCCAACTCCCCCGGAGGACCCTTCCTGGACGGTCCTCCCCGGCGAGATACTGCCGATAGGCATGATGTTCGGCGCGTTCAACGCCCAGGGCTTCACCGACCGCGGCATGTTCAACTTCATCGGCACCGTCACGGTCAGCGACCCCGCTGGCACCGCGACCCTGTCGCTGAACAACCCCGCTCTGCGCAACCCCTACAACCTCGGCGGCCAGGCCCTCGTGCAGGGCGACGGCAGCATCTTCTTCGACGCCGCCCGCGTCAACGCCGGTCTTATCCAGGCCCCCTGGGAGGAGGGCCAGCCCAACCCCGTCGACACCTACACCTACCCCGCCGGCCAGGGCGGCCCGGACAGCTACTTCGGCCAGGGCCTCCGCTTCTACCTGGACCCCGGGCCTGCCTCGTTCTTGCGTGACATCACCATCACCGTCACCGGCCAGATGAAGGTCATCTCCGAGTGGTACTTCGACGGCGGCGAGCCGGGCGACGTCGCCAGCCTCATCCCCGGCGGCTTCGTCGAGGCCCCCGCTTCTGGCACCATCATCATCCATTGGGTCCCCGCCCCCGGCGCGCTCGCGCTGCTGGGCCTCGGCGGCCTCGCCGCCGCCCGCCGCCGCCGCGCTTGAGCCGCGGCCGACAACGGCACGACCGCCGACCTTCCGCGGCGAGTCAGACCTTCGCAGGGGCTCCGCTCACGCCGGAGCCCCTGTCTTCTCTCGGCCTGATGCTTTCACGTCTCCGTTCCGCACAACGTCCTTGTGTCGGGCCGGAAGGCCGGTCCTCTCGAACGTGGTCGAAGTCTCGGCGACGATCATTCACGTCCCGGCTCCCGGCGGCGCCGGCGGACTCCTCCCCCTCGGCATCCACGCCGCCGCCCGCCGCCGCCCATCATTCGTACCATGCCGGTCATGGACCGGCGCGAAGCCTACGAACGCCGCGTCTGGCGCCTCGCCTTCCTCCTCACCGGCGGGCGCGAGGCCGCCTGCGCCCGCATCGTCTGCGCCGTCCTCGACGCCCAGCCCGACCTCCGCCGCCTCGATCCCGCCCACCTCGACCGCCTCGTCGTCCTCTCCGCCCGCCGCCGCCACGGTCCCCCGCCCACCCCGCCCCCCGACGCCCCGCCCGGC
>JBIQJK010000221.1:0-3711 GCA_044507535.1 Planctomycetaceae bacterium
CCCCCCTCCCCCCTCTCCCGCCCGTCGCGGCCGCGAGAACGCGGGTTTCGGGGCCGCGGGACCGGCGCAGACGGCATAAACGGAACCGCGTGGGCCTGCGCGCGCGATGCGCGCAGGCGTGGGGGCGGGGCGCGCGGGCGTCGGGGTCACCCCGGCAGCGTGCGGGATTGGAGCCGCGGGTGCGGGAGCCGGAGATGCGGGCGCTCGGGCGGGGCGGGCAGGCGTCGGGACGGCGGGCGCGGGTGCCTGGACCGGGCCCGCGGTCGTCGGCGCTGCGGAGGCGGGCACCGCCGCCGCGGGTGCGCGACGCACGATGTCGCCCGCAGCCCGCGGGAAATGGCCCTATCCCCCGCTCCCGCCGCCCGCACCCCGGCCGGCGGAATTGTACAGGGAGTGCGACGAGTCACGGCCCGCGGCAGGAACGGCGACGGTCGTGCGCGGCGGTAAGCAACGGCGGGAGGCCGCCGTTGGGGGGGCGGGGTGCGGGCTCGATCTGCGCGGGGGCGGGAGTTCCGGCACATCGTTGTACAATTTTGCCGCTGCCCGGCGGCCGGAGCGGGCGAGGCTGGGGCGTCGGTTCTGTGCAGAGACGGCCGACGAGCCCGCGGAGGTTCCGGCGGGCGGACGGTGGCTCTGCCTTGCTGCTAGCGCGAGGGGTGAGAAGGCGTGGCAGAGCCGGAAGACCGGGAGAACGCTTCACCCACGGCGCTGACACTTGGAAGCAGGTTGCCGCTATCATCTTCACTTATGCCAGAACAAGAGAACACCAAGGCCGCCCCCGAAAGAGATTCTCTGGTCTCAGCAGCTTCGGGGCCGCTCGTATTCATCAGCCACGACTCGCGAGACGCCGATCTAGCGGAGGCGTTCGGCAAACTACTAAAAAGTGTCTCGGCGGGGATGATCAAGTCATTTCGTTCGTCGGACAAGAAGGGCACCGATGGGATCGACTTCGGGGATGAGTGGTACAGGCGGCTCATGTCCAAACTACAAGCGACCTCGGACGTCGTTTGCTTGTTTACAGAGCGGAGCCTCAATCGACCATGGATTCTGTTCGAAGCCGGGGTTGCCAAGGGAAAGCTTGCTACGCCGGTCATCGGGGTCGCGCTCGGCGTCCCCTTGAATCGAGTCACAACCGGCCCCTTCTACCAGTTCCAGAATATGGATGACAGCGAGGAGGACCTGACCAAGTTGGTGAATCAACTCGCGCGCCGCGTACCGGACCTGGAATTGGACCCCGATGTCGTGAGATCGCAGATTCAGGCATTCAAGGTGACTGAATCTGCAATTCTTGAGAATGCGGCATCGGCGACCAGCGGGAAGCAGGGGGCGACAGAAGCGGCCGAAGATAGCGCTGTCGCAAAGCTCGTTGAAGAAATGAAGTCGTTGCCTTCGCGAGTCGTAGAACGACTCGCGGAAGATGGGCACTCGCTATTCCGCGGACGACGGCGCCGTAGGCTCCACCCCATGATGTTCGAGGAAATGATGCACTTGTTCAAGGGGCCGGGCGATCCTGTCACAGTACTCATGGCCGCGAGCATGATACGTGACGATGCCCCGTGGCTGTACGAGCTTGCGATGGAGGTTTACAGGGCTGCGAAGTCAGGCGACATAAAGGCCATGGAGCGAGAACTGAATCGACTCCGTCAATTCACTGCGTACATGATTGACACTCCGTGGATGAGAGACTTTAGCGACAAGGAGTCGCAGATCTACCTCATGGAGTTCCCGCGAATGCTCGACCAGCTGCTGAGCCGCACCCTCGAACGACGACGCTCGCCCGAAGTACCCCCCAGGCCCCCGTCGCTCAAGAAGTTCACGAATCGTGACGCGACTCACGAATGAATAGGGGCGAGTTGCCGGGTTGGCGTAAGGTGAGGCGGGGGATGGGGCCGTCAAGGTTGCGGCTGCACAGAGTGACGGCCCGCGGGGCATCGAGCCCCGCGGGCCGTGGGAACGTCTTTGGGTCGCTGACCAGGGGTTCCGCTCGCCCCGGAGCGGGCTCGCTCCACCCCTGGCTACCTTCGGCCGCCCCTCCGGGGCTTAAGAATGAGGATCGTCACCACTCGGGCCCCCCGGTGTACCGCCCGTAGACGTCCGCCATGGCCTGCACCATCTCGCCGAGGGTGCAGTTGGCGTGGGCGGCGGCGATGAGGTGGGGCATGACGTTGTGGTTGGCTCGGGCGGCCTCGCGGATGGCGTCGAGGGCCTTGGCGACGCCGGCGCTGTCGCGGCGCTTCTTGAACTCGGCGAGGCGCTCGCACTGCTGGATCTCGACGTCGTGGGAGATCTGGAGGATGTCGATCTGGTGGTCGTCGTCGTCGCGGAAGGCGTTGACGCCGACGATGAGGCGGTCGCCGGCCTCGCACTCCTCGGAGTAGCGGTAGCTCGCCTCGGCGATCTGCCGGCGGAAGTAGCCCTTGTTGATGCCATTGACCACACCGCGGCCGTAGGAGCTTGTCGGGGCGTAGGCGGGGTGGAGAGCCGAGGCGGGGGAGGAGGGAGAAGAGGAAGAGGCAGCCCGCCCCCCTGCCCCCTCCCTCAGGGAGGGGGTGCCGGAAGCGGCGTAGGCGCCCATCCGGTCGATGTCGAGGATGTAGCCCAGGGCCTCCTCCTCCATCTTGTCGGTAAGGGACTCGATGAACCAGCTCCCGCCGAGGGGGTCGGTGGTGCGGGTGACGCCGGTCTCGTAGGCGAGGACCTGCTGGGTGCGGAGGGCGACCTTGACGGCCTGCTCGGTGGGGAGGCCGAGGGTCTCGTCCATGGAGTCGGTGTGGAGGCTCTGGCAGCCGCCCAGGGCCGCGGCCATCGCCTGGTAGGCGACGCGGACGATGTTGTTCAGCGGCTGCTGCTCGGTCAGCGAGCAGCCGGCGGTCTGGACGTGGGTCTTCATGAACCAGGAGCGCTCGTTCTTGGCGCCGTAGCGCTCGCGCATCATGCGGGCCCAGATGCGGCGGGCGGCGCGGAGCTTGGCGATCTCCTCGAAGAACTCGTTGTGGCTATTGAAGAAGAAGCTGAGGCGGGGGGCGAAGGAGTCGATGTCGAGGCCCCGCTCGATGCAGGCCTCGACGTACTCCATGCCGTCGCGGAGGGTGAAGGCGAGCTCCTGGGTGGCGGTGGAGCCGGCCTCGCGGATGTGGTAGCCGGAGATGGAGACCGAGTTCCACCTGGGCAGGTGCTTGGACTGGAACTCGATGGTGTCCACGACGAGCTTGACGGAGGGCTCGGGGGGGTAGATGAACTCGTTCTGGGAGTGGAACTCCTTGAGGATGTCGTTCTGGAGGGTGCCGCCGAGCTTGGACCAGGGGATGCCGCGCTGCTCGGCCATGGCGAGGTACATCGCCCAGATGACGGCCGCGGGGCCGTTGATGGTCTGGGAGACGGTGACCTGGTCGATGGGGATGTCGGCGTAGAGGCGGTGCATGTCCTCGATGGTGCTGATGGCGACGCCGCAGCGGCCGACCTCGCCGACCGAGAGCGGGTCGTCGGAGTCGCGGCCCATGAGGGTGGGGAGGTCGAAGGCGGTGGAGAGGCCGGTGTTGGAGCCGGCGCCCTGCTTCAGGAGGTACTTGAAGCGGCGGTTGGTATCGTCGGCGGAGCCGAAGCCGGCGAACTGGCGCATGGTCCAGAGGCGGGTGCGGTAGCCCTGGGGGAAGAGGCCGCGGGTGTAGGGGTACTGGCCGGGCGGGGGGAGGTCGCGGGGCTGGTGCTGGA
>JBIQJK010000222.1:0-3706 GCA_044507535.1 Planctomycetaceae bacterium
CCTAGTGCCACCCGTCTCGTGGGCGCACCACTGGGTGTGGATAGTCCCCGCCCTGGCAGTGCTCCTCCGCAACAGGAACGACAAGACCGCACTGGCCGCCTACGCCCTCTTCGTCCTCTCGCCCCTCAGCTCAACGGGGGCAAGCACCGGCGGTCGGTCGAGAAGGTGATGCGCCGGCCGCGTGAGTTCACTCCGACAAGCGCTGAGAAGAGTCGGGTAATTGTGGTGGGGGCGGCGCTGCGTACGGGGCCGCTCCTCCAAAGTCAAGGGCGCTTCGCGTCGCTTCGCGATGGCCTCCGGCCACCCTTGACTTCGGAGCCTCTGCGGCCCCTGAGTGCAGCTTTCGTCGGGCAGGCTCCGCCTGCCCTCTGCCCGACGCGCCGCCCCCACCCGTCCAAGAGCCGAAAATGCCCACTGCTCTTTTTCGTCCGGCTGGGCGTAACCCGATCACAACATGATCGCGGTACCGGCGTCCGGCCAGCGAAAACGAAGAATCCCCTGGTAGACGACTTGATCACCACAATCTCGACGTCCGAACCAGAGGATCCTGCGTGCTGTTCTATCGCGCTGCCGCCGATTTGTCGCGTGGAACGCTGAACTACCTGGCCGGAGCGATCCGGCGGCACCGCAAGGCGGTCGGGTCGGCCTGGCGGCTGCTCAACCCCCGGGCAGCAGGCCCTGCTGGTACTGGTCCATCTGCGCAAGGGCGAGACCTTCGCCGAATCGGGGGCTGGGTCCGGGGTGTCAACAAACACGGCCTGGCGGTACGTCCAGGAGGCGGGAGGCGCTGCTGTCGTCGCGGTCACCAAGCTGGGAGCGGTCCTGCGCCAGGTCGAACAAGACGGGCTGCACCTACTGGTGCTGGACGGCACGCTCATCGCCACCGACCGCGTGCGCGCCGCCCGGCCCCACTACTCGGTCAAACACCGCTGCAACGGGATGAACGTGCAGGTCATCGCCGGTCCGGACGGGGACGATCTGGTGGACATGGGGGGCGATGCCCGGCCGCACGCACGATCTGACCGCCGCGCGCCTGTGGGGAATCCTGCGCAAGCTGGACACCGCCGGGATCATCACGCGGGCCGACAAGGGCTATCAAGAAGCCGAGGCCTGCGTCGTCGTCACCCCGTACAAGGGGCGCGACAAGCCCGAGTCCCAGAAGCAGGCCAACCGCGCGCACGCCAGGCTCCGTGGACCCGGTGAACGCGCAAACGCCCAGCTCAAGAGCTGGCGAATCCGCCGCAAGCTCTGCTGCAGCCCCAGCAAGGCCGGCCACCTCGTCAAGGCCATCGCCGTCCTGCAGAACTACGAAGCCACCCGAGGATGAAAATGGGTCACTCACCCATCCGTTCGATGTGCGATCTTGCGAACAATGGGTGGGGCCTGCTAGAGGTCGATCTTGGGTCTGAATGGGTGGGGGTCATTGGAGGGCAGGTATGCCCGAATTGTCTGGCATGCCTTCTGTTTGGGGTGGGCTAGGTTTCGGGGGTGGCGTTAGGGTGACAATATTCAGGCTTCTATTCGGTGGGATATTGAGGTGGGGCAGGTAAAATCGGGGTTGTGGAAGTGGTCGGGGTCGATGTTGCTGGAGCGTCCACTATTGAATTGGTGAACGCCGCTTCGGCGATCGCGGCTGAGCTTGCCCGCCGGACTCCGCCGGAATCCCCGGCGGCCTGCATGGAACTCGCCGAGGCCCTCGCCGCGACCGGCGATATGCACGAGGCCGCACTGGCGGGATTCGTCGGCGTCGTCGACCGGGGACGCGAAGTGCAGCGTTGGGGGTTTCCCTCCACCCGCGCATGGCTTCGCTCCCGGCTCGGAATGCGTGACGCCCGCGCCAAAGAACGGCTGACCCTGGCCCGCCAGCAGCACCGCCTAGAGGACGTGTCCAGGCGCTGGGCAGCAGGTGAAATTTCGGCTGGCCACGCCGCGACCATCGCCGGTGCGGTCGCCCGGCTGGACGATGACGACTGCCGGGCCGCTGAAAAGATCCTGCTGGGCATGGTCGCCCAGGGGTTCTCAGCGGGGAAGATCGCTTCGTTCGGCCGCCGAATCGGGGACGTGATCGCTGAACGCGATGGCACCGAGCCTGCTCCGGACGCCGATATCCGACGGGGCCATGAGCAGTCCTGGATCGATTCGACGCGCTCCCTGGACGGCGGTCGCTATATCAAGGGCTGGCTCAACGCCGAAGACGCCGCCGTCTGGGACGGCACCCTCGGCCCGCTCGCCAAACCGGCCGGGACCGACGACACACGTGACCTGTCCCAACGCACCGCCGCCGCACTCAGCTCGGTAATGTCGGGCGGACACAAGGCCACCAAGGTCACCGTCATCTGTGACTTGGACACTCTCACCGGCGGTGCGGCACCCGCCCGGCTCGCCGACGGAACCGCGATCCCCGCCGCCCAGGCCCGCCGCATCGCCTTGGCCGCCGGAGTCGCGCCCCTTTTGCTTGGCCAGGGCGGCCTTCCCCTCTACCTCGGACGCACCGAACGCTTCGCCAGCCCCGCACAGCGTCGCGTCCTAGAGGCCCTCAACCCAACCTGCGCCGTCCAAGGATGCGAAGTCCCCGGAACGTTGTGCGAGGTCGACCACGTCAACGGCTGGGCTCTCGGCTCGCCGACCGACATCGACCAACTCACACTCACCTGCGGATGGCACAACAGGTACAAAGCCTCCAACCCGGACCGCATCGATATCTCCCGGGGACCGGACGGCCGCTACACCTACCGTCTCCACCCACCCGGGCCCAGAACCGTTTCCGCCCCTGGCCGCCCGCCACCCTGGCAACAAGCCGCCTGATCACAACGCCGCTCCCGCTCCAGCCGCCAGCAAAGGCCATGCCCTGTTCCCCGCCGCCGGCTCGCGGTTCCCGGGAGCGGCGCAACCCCCGGCTGGCCTGCATTGCCGACTGCTCGCCGTGGCGGCAGCGCGGCCCGTCTCGCCTGGCGGTTGCCTGGTCGTCGCGGCGCAGCCTCTGGCCAGGCCGGTGGGATGGGTTGCCCTGCGCCGCCCATTCACCGCCGTCGCCCACGGGCGCTCTGAGGAGCATGTTCGTGGCCCGCATTTGCCGACTGCCCGCCGTGGCCACATCACGGCCCGTCCCCCCAGCGGCTCGACGGTCGTCGGGGCGCAGCCTCTGGCCAGGCCGGTGGATGGGTTGGCCCCGCGCCGCCCACTCACAGCCGTGCCAAGGACGCCCTCAGGAAGATGTTCGCCGCCATCCCAACGCGTGACGATCGCGAACCCCCGGCATCCGCGATGCTCATTGCCCGGCAAGACACCCCAACCCTGCTCACTTGGGTGCCCAAGTCCGCCCAATCGTGGGTGCGCATTTCCCCGGCAACTGTGCGCGCCCTGATCCTGGTACCGCAGACCATCAACCGGCCGGTCGGCCTGCCCCACAAGCTGACTGCCGATATCGCCGCCGGGACCCTGCGCGGGGTGCGTCCCGGGGCTCGAGCTTGATCGCATGCTGCCGGCCCTGGCGGTGGACCTGTCGCCGAACCGGGCACCGCCCTGACCGAACCACAACGGCATCGCTGACCTTCCGGCCGCGAAAATCCCGGCCCGGACGGCCGGGTTCGCCTCCTACTGCGGCGTCGCGCCGCTGGACGCTTCCTCCGGAGACCTCAAACGGCACCGGCCGCGGGCCGTTGATCGACAACCGGCAAAATCCGCCGTCAGACCGCTCAGCAGGCTG
>JBIQJK010000050.1:0-25710 GCA_044507535.1 Planctomycetaceae bacterium
AATCCGGCCCTTTGGCCCTTTGCCATTTGGCCCTTAGCCCCCGCACCCCGGGAACACAACTCCACCCCCGGCTCTTAAACTAGAGCCATGTCGACCACGCGAGCCCGCTCCGCCCTGACATTCCTTCTTTCCCTCCTCCTTCTGACCCTCCCCGCCGCGGCCCAGTTCGGCGGCGGCGGCGAGGTCACCACCCGCGCCCTCCCTTCGCGCTCCGAGGCCGCCCCCGGCGACCAGGTCGTCATCGCCGTCGTCATCGACCACGCCGACGGCTGGCACATCTGGCCCGCCGAGCACGTCGAGCTCCCCTCCGACATCGCCGAAACCGCGATGCGGACCACCATCACCCTCTCCGACTCCGCCGACTGGATCTCCTCCATCGGCGGCATCCAGTGGCCCCCCGCCAAGCCAACCCCCGTCGCCAACCCCATGGGCGGCGACCCCGTCACCGTCCCCACCTACGGCGGCCGAGCCGTCGCATACATCCCCATCACCATCTCCCCCACCGCCGAGCCCGGCGACAGGTCCCTCGATCTCTCCCTCTTCTATCAGGCCTGCAACGACGTCACCTGCCTCCCCCCGGAGGACCCCACCCTCACCGTCACCCTCTCCATCTCCCCCACCCCCGCGCCCACCTCCAACGACCCCGACCTCTTCGCCGCCTTCGACCCCTCCAAGGTCACCCCGACCGACCCGCCCGCCTCGGGCGCAGCATCCGAGCCCGGCCCCTCCTCCACGCCCGGAAGCGCCGCCGCGACCGCACCCGCTCCACCCGCCACCACCTCCTCCCCCAGCATCTTCGGCTACCAGCTCGGCAACAGCGCCGTCATCCTCCTCCTCGCCAGCATCCTCGGCGGCGCGATCCTCAACCTCACCCCCTGCGTCCTCCCCGTCATCCCCATCAAGGTGATGACCCTCGTCCAGCACGCCGGCGGCTCCAAGCGCCGCGCCCTGCTCCTGGGCCTCTGGATGGCCCTCGGCGTCGTCACCTTCTGGGTCGCCGCCGGCCTCCCCATGGCCATCTTCAGCGCGACCCTCGACCCCTCCCGCCTCATCTTCGGCACCTGGTGGGTCACCCTCGCCCTCGGCCTCCTCATCGCCCTCATGGGCCTGGGGATCATGGGCCTCTTCATGATCAACCTCCCCCAGTCCGTCTACATGGTCAACACCAAGGCCGACTCCCCCTCCGGCTCCTTCATGTTCGGCGTCATGACCGCCGTCCTCGGCCTCCCCTGCTTCGGCTTCGTCGCCGGCGGCCTCCTCGCCGGCGCCGCCACCCTCCCGCCCATGCTGATCATGGTCATCTTCCTCGGCCTGGGCATCGGCATGGCCGCCCCCTACCTCGTCCTCTCCGCCTACCCCAACCTCGTCAACAAGGTCCCCCGCACCGGCCCCGCCTCCGAGCTCGTCAAGCAGGTCATGGGCCTCCTCCTCCTCGCCGCGGCCGCATTCTTCATCACCGCCGGCATCAAGGCCCTCCTCTCCCAGAAGCCCTGGCTCAGCGAGTCCATCGCCTGGTGGGCCGTCGCCTTCTTCATCACCCTCGCCGGCCTCTGGCTCACCCTCCGCACCCTCCAGATCGCCAGGAAGACCTGGCCCAAGCTCGTCATGCCCGCCCTCTCCCTCCTCGCCATCGCCGGGACCGTGCTCTTCGCCAACGGCTTCTCCGCCACCGCCCGCGAGGACTACCTCGCCCGCATGGCCGCGGGCGGCGCCGACGACTCCATCATCACCGGCGCCTGGCTCCCCTACACCCCGGCGCGCATGGAGAAGGCCCTCGCCTCCGGGAAGGTCGTCGTCGCCGACTTCACCGCCGACTGGTGCCTCAACTGCAAGGCCCTCAAACGCGGCGTCCTCGACCGCGACCCCGTCCGCTCCCGCGTCACCGCCGGCGGCGACGTCATCCTCATCGAGGTCGACCTCACCAGCAAGGCCGACCCCGGCTGGCGGTTCCTCGCCGAACTCGGCCGCTCCAACGTCCCCACCCTCGCCATCTTCGGCCCGGGCCTCGACGACCCCATCATCCACAACGCCTACACCCCCGAGATCGTCCTCGCCTCCATCGCCCAGGCCGCCGGCGGAACCACCCAGGCCCCCCCATCCCCCTCCACCCCCGCTCCAGCCGCCCCCGCGCTCGGCCGATCCAATTGACTCCCCCACGAACCCCGGTACAGTAAACCCCCACCCCGATGGCCCCACGGGCCCCCCGGGGAACGACAACCGAAGATGCGGGCGTAGCTCAGTGGTAGAGCGACACGTTGCCAACGTGTAGGTCGAGGGTTCAAGCCCCTTCGCCCGCTTTCAAAGAACCGGCACGGGCCCCAGCCCGTGCCGACTTCGTTTTTGCCCCTCTCCCCAACCTCCCTCCTCCCGAGCGCCCCCACGCGCTCCTCCCATCGCGCGCCCGATCCGATATACCCCCCAGGGGTATAATCCTTCATGGACCACCCCACCCCCACCACCGGCGCCGTCCCCGTCTCCCTCACCATCTCCGAGATGATCTGCGGCCACTGCGTCGCCCACGTCCGCCGCACCCTCGAGGACCTCCCCGGCGTCCGAGTGGACCACGTCGCCATCGGCTCCGCACGCCTCACCATCGACCCAACCCGCACCTCCCCCGACGCCGCCGCCGCGGCCGTCGAGAACGCCGGCTACCCCACCCGGATCACCTCGCCCCCCAACAGCAATGCCACATAACCCCACATCCCCCTCCGGCCCCCTCTCCCGCAGGGAGAGGGCTGGGGTGAGGGCTACGTGGCTTCCCTCCCCAACCTGCATGCCCCCCCTTCCTCTTCACCTCTTCACCTGCTCACCTCCACACACTTTCAAGGATCCCCCAATGACCACCCCCACCACCACCTCCTCCTGCGCCCGCGGCTGCACCCCCGCCCCCGACGCCCGCAAGGCCGTCGCCGTTGACGCCGACGCCAAGGCCGCCAACCTCGCCCGCCTCCGCCGCATCGAGGGGCAGATCCGCGGCATCGCCGGCATGATCGAATCCGACCGCTACTGCGCCGACGTCATGGTCCAGATCTCCGCCGTCCAGGAGGCCCTCCGCGCCGTCACCCGCAACCTCATGCGCAACCACCTCAAGCACTGCGCCCCCGCCGCCATCAACGCCGGCCCCGACCAGGCCGAGGCCATGTACGACGAGCTCATGACCCTCATCCACAAGCACATGCGCTAGCCCCCCCAACCTCCCCCCGAGCACCCCATGGACGCGACCGCTCCCCGCCACGCCCGCACCACCCCGGACGGCCACGCCGAGCGCATCGACCTCCCCATCACCGGCATGTCCTGCGCCGCCTGCGCCCGGCGCGTCGAGAAGGCCCTTGCGTCCCAGCCCGGCGTCCGCAAGGCCGGCGTCAACTTCGCCACCGGCCGCGCCACCGTCGAGTACGACCCGGCGCAGACCGGGCTCCGCCCCCTCATGGCCGCCGTGGACAAGGCCGGCTACGGCGTCACGCCCCCCGCCGCGGCCGAGTTCATCGTGGACGACTCCGCACGCCCCTCCGGCTCCGCCGCCCCCCTGGAGCGCCGCCTCGCCTCCATCCCCGGCGTCGTCAGCGCCTCGTTCAACCTCGCCACCATGCAGGTCCGCGCCGAGTACCTCCCCGGCGCCGCCGATGCGGCCACCATCCGCCGCGCCATCGAGGACTTCGGCTACCGCGTGCGCGAGGCCCCCGGCGCGGGCGCGGGGGGCGGCGACGCCGCGGCCGAGGCCGCCGAGCAGGAGGCCCGCGACGCCGAGTACCGCGACCTGCGCTTCAAGTTCATCCTCGCCGCGGCCCTCTCCCTCCCCGTCCTCGTCATCGCCATGTCCCACGGCCGGATCCCGTGGCTCAACTTCCCAGGCGTCAACTACGTCCAGCTCCTGCTGACCACCCCGGTCGTCTTCTACTGCGGCCGGCAGTTCTACCGCGGCGCATTCCTCGCCTTCCGCCACCGCGCCGCCGACATGAACACCCTCATCGCCGTCGGCACCGGCGCGGCCTACATCTACTCCGTCGCCGCCACCTTCTGGCCCGGCCTCTTCGTCGCCGCCGCCGGGCACGAGGCCGTGCACTCGGCCGGCGACGCCCCGGTCTACTTCGAGGCCGCCGCGGTCATCATCGCCCTGATCCTCCTGGGCCGCATGCTCGAGTCCCGCGCCAAGGGCCGCACCGGCGAGGCGATCCGCCGCCTCATCGGCCTGCAGGCCAGGACCGCCCGCGTCCTGCGCAACGGCGTGGAGGTGGACATCCCCGTCGAGGAGGTCCTCCCCGGCGACGCCGTCCTCGTCCGCCCCGGCGAGAAGATCCCGGTGGACGGGATCGTGGACGAGGGCGCCTCCGCCGTGGACGAGTCCATGCTCACCGGCGAGAGCCTCCCCGTCGAGAAGCGCCCCGGCGACGAGGTCTTCGGCGCCACCATCAACAAGTCCGGCGCCTTCCGCTTCACCGCGACGAAAGTCGGGCGCGACACCGCGCTGCAGCAGATCGTCCGCCTCGTCGAGCAGGCCCAGGGCTCCAAGGCCCCCATCGCCCGCCTCGCCGACGTCATCAGCGGCGTCTTCACACCGGTGGTCCTCTGCATCGCCATCGTCGCCTTCACCCTCTGGTACATCCTCGCCCCGGTCGACACCCGCCTGACGCAGGCGCTGGTCGCCTTCGTCTCCGTCCTCATCATCGCCTGCCCCTGCGCCCTCGGGCTCGCCACGCCCACCGCGATCATGGTCGGCACCGGGCGCGGCGCGGAGAACGGCATCCTCATCAAGGGCGGCGAGGCCCTCGAGACCGCCCACAAGCTCACCACCATCGTCCTCGACAAGACCGGCACCATCACCCGCGGCGAGCCCTCCCTCACCGACGTCCTCCCCGCCGCGGGCGTCCCCGAGGATGAACTCCTCCGCCTCGTCGCCGCCGCCGAGCGCCGCAGCGAGCACCCCCTGGGCGAGGCCATCGTCCGCGCCGCCAACGAGCGAGGCCTGGCCCTCCCCGACCCCACCGGCTTCGCCGCCGTCGCCGGCCACGGCATCGAGGCGACCGTGGACGGCCGGCGCATCCTGATCGGCAACGCCAGGCTCCTGGCCGACCGCGCCGTCGATCACGCCGCCGGTGACGACGCCGCCTCCCTCGCCGCCGCCGGCAAGACCCCCATGTACGTCGCGGTCGACGGCCGCTTCGCCGGCCTCGTCGCCGTCGCCGACACCATCAAGCCCGAGAGCCCCGAGGCCGTCCGCGCCATGAAGGAGATGGGCCTGGAGGTCGTCATGCTCACCGGCGACAACCGCCGCACCGCCGAGGCGGTGGCGAAGCAGGTCGGCATCGAGCGCATCCTGGCCGACGTCCTCCCCGCCGAGAAGGCCGAGCAGGTCCAGCACCTCCAGAACGAGGGCAAGCGCGTCGCCATGGTCGGCGACGGCATCAACGACGCCCCCGCCCTCGCCCAGGCCGACATCGGCATCGCCATCGGCACCGGCACCGACGTCGCCATCGAGGCCTCGGACATCACGCTGATCCGCGGCGACCTTCGCTCCGTCGTCACCGCCATCCGCCTCTCCCGCGCCACCATCCGCACCGTCCGCCAGAACCTCTTCTGGGCCTTCTTCTACAACGTCCTGGGCATCCCCGTCGCCGCGGGCGCGCTCTACCCCTTCACCGGCGTGCTCCTCTCCCCCATCATCGCCAGCGCGGCGATGAGCTTCTCCAGCGTCTCGGTCGTCGCCAACAGCCTGCGGCTGCGCCGATTCCGCGCCGCGTGATCAGGGAGACCGGCCATGGACACCAGCGAAATCATCGTCGCCCTCCTCGGGGCCGGCGCGGTCGCCTTCGTCCTGTGGTACTTCTTCGGCGCCCGCGAGGCGGTCCGCGCGACCGTCGCCGGCTCGGGGGTGCAGGAGATCAGGGTCACCGTCAAGGGCGGGTACTCGCCGGATGTGATCGTCGTCAAGGCCGGCCGGCCCGTCCGGCTGGACTTCTACCGCGACGAGACCTCATCGTGCAGCGACCGCGTCGTCTTCCCCGACCTGGGGATCTCCCGCGACCTCCCCGCCTTCGAGACCACCTCCATCGAGTTCACCCCGGACAAGCCCGGCGAGTTCACCTTCGCCTGCGGGATGAACATGCTCCGAGGCAAGCTCGTCGTCGAGCCCGCATGATCCCGGATCCCTTCTCTCTGCCGAGCCGGGGAGCATCGACACGCCGGGGTCACGCCCAACGGGATGGACGGGGTGGAGGGGCCGATGCGGCGCGACGGGATTGGAAGGCCGGCGCGGGGTCATGGGCAGGGGAAGCACCACCCCCGATTTCGGGGGTCATGGGAGGAGGAGAGGGTGGGCGTGCCGACCCGGAGAGCCGGCGCCGGATGCACCGAGCCCGGAGCCGCGGGTAATCCATTCGCCTGCCGGTACTTACAACCGTTACTTACCACCGTGCGGCAGCTCCCGGCCCCGGCCCAGGGGCCGACTCGGCCGAGCCGCGCCACCGGCCACCGCGGGCCCGGCGGCCCGTCCTCCTCTGGTTCTCACGGGGCGCCCTCCTCAACTTCGTGGCCCAGTGCATAATTTTGAGTTTCCGGTCAAAATCCTCTTTTGAATTGGACAAAGGGCTGGTAGTCTTACGCCAATCCTTCGGAGAGAGAGGGGGCTCATCCGGCCGCGGGATGCGGCCGGGGGTTCCGAGGGTCGCCACCCGCGAAGCGCTGGCGCCGTGTTGGGTGTCGCACGCCTCATTCGAGCGAGGCATGGGAGATGTTGCTATGCGCGCAGATTCTTCGACGGCAGGGATTGTTCGGCTCGTGGCGGTCGGCGCGACGGGGCTGCTGACGGCCCCGGTGCTGGCCGGGCCGGACTGGGTGGAGATCGGGGACGCCGGCTCGCTGGTGGCGACGGCGCAGGTGCCGCTGCGCCCGCCGGGCGCGCCGCAGCTCTCGTCCATCAGCGGGACGCTGGGGGGCCCCGGGACGGACGAGGAGGACCTGTACGTCGTGCGGATCACCGACCCGGGGATGTTCAGCATGACGACGGGCTCGGCGGACTTCAACCCGGTGCTGTGGCTCTTCCACATCACGGTGACGGACGATGCGCTGGGGCTGCTGGCCAACGACGACCAGGCGGCGGGGAACCCGCTGCCGCGGCTGGTGGGGGCGGCGACGGACGGGAGCGGCGTGGTGGTCAGCTCGCCGGGGGACTACATCATCGGGATCACGGGGCGGGGGCGCTCGCCGGTGAGCGCGACGGGGCAGATCTTCAACCTCGCGAGCCTGACGGAGATCTCCGGGGCGGACGGGGTGGGCGGGCTGAACGTGCTCTCGGGGTGGACGGGCGAGGGGGAGACGGGGACGTACCACCTGGACTTCGAGTTCATCGACTTCCCAGTGTACCCCGCGCCGGGGTCGGTCGTGCTCCTCGCGATTGCGGGCGCCGCGGCCGGTCGCCAGCGCCGCGCGGCGGAGAACTAAAGGGGACGACGGCGCGAGTCTGCCGCGGCCTGGGCGCATGCGCTCGGCCGCGGCGTCGCGCGCGCCGGGGTCGCGCGGCCGCGCAGCGCGGTCAGGGGGCGGGGATGGACTTGGCGACCTGGTCGGCGCGGTCGCGCTCGCCGCGGGCGAGGTAGAGGGAGCGCAGCGCCTCGAGGGCGCGGCGGCGCATGTCGCGGTGCTCGGGGATCGGGGTGAGGGTCTCGGCGGCGTCGGCGAGGAGGGCCTCGGCCTCGCGGCCCGGGCGGCCGCGGGCCAGGAGGCACTCGGCGAGGCGGACGCGGGCGTGGGCGATGGGGGCGGCGACGCCGTACTTGGGGAGCTGGAGGATCTCGAGGGCGCGGCGGAGGAGGGGCTCGGCGTCGTCGGGGCGGTCGAGGCGCATGAGCATGTCGGCGACGGCGGCCGCGGCGTCGGCGACGTCGAGGTGGTCGCCGCCGAGCTCGACCTCGATGGCCTGGAGGGCGTGGCGGGCGCCGAGGAGGATGGACTCATCGGGGCTCTGCGCGAAGCGGGCGCGGAGGAGGCCGAGCTCGGCGACGGCGATGAGGTGGTGCGTGGGGGGGAGCTTGCCGCGGCGGATGTCGAGGGCGAGGCCGAAGAGGGGCTCGGCCTCGCCGGGGCGGTGCATGTCGAGGAGGCAGGCGGCGAGGTTGTAGGCGGCGTGGGAGACGTTGACCGGATCGGCGTCCTCGACGTTGCTGATGATCTCGTGGGCCTGGCGGAAGAGGGAGAGGGCGCGGGTGAAGTCGCCGCGCTGCTTGACGCACTTGGCGAGGTTGTTGAGGCTGGCGGCGACGTCGGGGCTGCGGGGGCCCTGGAGGCGTCGGCGCATCTCGAGGGCCTGAGTGTAGAGGTCCTCGGCCTCGGCGGTGCGTCCCTGGCGGAGGTGGCAGGCGGCGAGGTGGGTGAGGGCGGTGGCGATGGCGGGGTGCTCGTCGCCGTGGAGGGCGCGGCGCATCTCGAGGGCGCGTCGGTAGAGGGGCTCGGCCTGGTCGTACTCGCCGTTCCACCAGAGGCTGGCGGCGAGGTCGTGGAGGGAGTCGGCCAGGGCGGGGCTGGGGCCGGGGTCGGCGAGCCGGCGGATCTCCAGGGCGCGCCGCTGGTTGGCGATGGCCTTGGCGTAGAGGCCAAGGCCGCGGTAGCCGCGGCCGAGGAGCTCGCGGAAGTCGGCCTCGGTGGTCGGGATGGCGGGGGGCGACTCGGTGATGCGCTGGTCGGCGAGGTCGAGGATGCTCTCGACGTCCACGCGGCCGCGGTCGAGGTGGGAGGGGGCCATGGAGTCGAAGAGGCGGCGGATAAGAGCGAAGTTCTCCTCGGCGGCGCGGAGGTTCTGCTCGGCGGCGGAGAGGGCGCGGGCGGTGCGGCCGGTCTCGGCGACGATGCGGGCCAGCAGCACGCCGGTGACGATGGCGAGGACGGCGAGGCCGGCGGCGGTGGCGGTGGCGGCGGCGCGGTTGCGCTTGATCCAGCGGGAGAGGCGGCCCAGGGGGCCGATGCGCCGGGCAAGGATGGGCTCGTGGCGGAGGAACCGGCCCAGGTCGGCGGCGAGGGCGGCGACGGACTCGTAGCGGCGGTCGCGGTCCTTCTCGAGGGCGCGGAGGAGGATGACCTCGAGGTCGCCGCCGATGCGCTGGCCGAAACGGGAGGGGCGGGCGGGGGGCACGTGCTGGACGATGCGGGTGGCCTCGATGAGAGAGGTGCCGGAGAGGTCGTAGGGGAGGCGGGCGGTGAGGAGCTCGAAGAGGACGACGCCGAGGGAGTAGACGTCGGCGCGGGCGTCGATGTCGTGGGGGTCGGCGGCGCACTGCTCGGGGGACATGTACTGGACGGTGCCGACGAGCTGGCCGTACTGGGTCTCGACGGTGGCGAGGGCGATGTCGGAGTCGGCGGCGCGGGCGACGCCGAAGTCGATGACCTTGGGCTGGCCGGCGGGGTCCACGAGGATGTTGGCGGGCTTGAGGTCGCGGTGGATGACGCCGCGGAGGTGGCCGTGGTGGACGGCGTCGCAGACCTTGATAAAGAGGTCGATGCGGGCGGGGATGCCGAGGTTTTTGGAGAGGGCGAACTTGGTGAGGGTCTGAGCGGCGGGGACGAACTCCATCGCGAAGTAGGGGACGGAGGCGCCGGAGACGGGGTCGGTGTGGACGCCGGCGTCGTAGACCTGGGCGATGGCGGGGTGGCGGAGGCGTGCGAGGACCTGGGCCTCGTACTCGAAGCGGCGGAGGGCGGCGGTGGAGGCGACGCGGGAGGAGAGGATCTTGAGGGCGACGGTGCGGCGCGGCTGCTCCTGGACGGCCTCGAAGACGGTCCCCATGCCGCCGGAGCCGATGAGGCGGCGGATGCGGTAGCGGCCGATCCGCTCCGGGAGGGTGTGGGCCGGCGGGGTGACGACGGTGGGGTCGCCGGGGGCGGGGCCGGGGTCGGAGCGGGTGGGGTCGGGGTGAGCCGGGTCGGTGAGGGGACGATCGCCCGAGGTGCTGCCGAGAGCGGATGCGCTGCTGGAATGTTCGGGCCGATGGGCCATCGCCGCCCCATCGAAACAGCAGAGGGACAGGCAAGCCATGGCCGGGGAGCTCGGCGCCCACGAGAGGATGCCGGACGCGGGCGCAGTGTAGCCGGAGGGGCGCGAGGATGCACGCAGATTCGGGGGGCGGCGGGAGGTTTGCCCAGGTTCACGTCGCATGAATCGGGGTTTGGGTGGAGGGGGCGTTCTCGGAGGGTGGGCCCGGGCGTGGAGTGGAGGGGTTGGCGTGGGGTGGGGGGAGTTCCCACGGGCGCGGGGGTCGATCCGACGGGCATCATCCCCACTTCATGTGGCGTTCAGGCGTTCGGGAAGAATGATGGGTGCCCGCCGCCGGGCGTGGAGTTCTGCCGCGGCGACCAAGGAGTGGCGACTATGAACGGGGACCGGAGGCTCGTGGCCGGAGCGGCAGTCGCCGCCGGCCTGGTGATCGGTGTGACATCATCGGCGGCGGGGCAGCCGTTGCCGACGCCGACCTACAACGACATCCAGTACGGCGACGGGCACATCCGGCAGACGCTGGACATCTACGTGCCGCCGGGGGAGGCGAACCGGCCGCGGCCGGCGGTGGTGTGGTTCCACGGGGGCGGGTGGCGGAACGGGTCGAACGCGGGGGCGGCGGAGCGGGCGCCGCGGCTGCTTCGGCGCGGGATCGTGGTGGTGGGGGTGAACTACCGCTACAGCACGGACGAGCCGTTCCCGGCGCAGATCCACGATTGCAAGGGGGCGATCCGGTGGCTGCGGGCCAACGCGGAGACGTACAACATCGACCCGGACCGGATCGGGGTGTGGGGCGCATCGTCGGGGGGGCACCTGGCGGCGCTGACGGGGACGACGGGGGACGTGGCGGAGCTGGAGGGGACGGTCGGGGGGAACCTGGAGGAGTCGAGCCGCGTGCAGGCGGTGGTCGACTACTACGGGCACACGGACTTTTTCGCGGTGCACCCGGAGCAGGCGGCGTGCGGGAGCTCGGAGTCGCGGCTGCTGGGGCAGTGCCTGAGCCTGATCCAGCAGAACCGCGACCAGCCGGAGTGGGCCCAGTGGGTGGAGCTGGCGGAGATGGCGAGCCCGGTGACGCACGTGACGGCGGACGACCCGCCGTTCCGGATCCTGCACGGGGCGCTGGACACGCTGGTGATCCCGCTGCACAGCGAGCTGCTGCATGAGGCGCTGACGCTGGCGGGGGTGGAGTCGCACCTGACGATCCTGCCGGAGGCGGGGCACGGGACGGACCTGATCCACGACCAGACGACGGCGGACCTGCTGGCGAAGTGGCTGGCGAACCCGGACTGCACGGCGGACTGGAACAACGACGGCTGGGTGAACTCCAGCGACATCTCGGTGTTCCTGGGCGTGTGGCTGGCGAGCCACGGCGCGGCGAGCCCGGGGGGGGACTACGACGGTGACGGGGCGCTGACCAGCGGGGACATCTCCGCGTACCTGGCGGACTGGCTGGAGCAGATCGGGGGGTGCTGATCGGGGGGGACGGCTCTTAGGAGGGTCGGTCCCCCCCCCGCTGCCGAGCGCGCAGAGTGAAGAAGCCCCGGGCGAACCGGGCGCGGGCCGGGCGCTATTCCCGGGCGCGGTCCAGGGCGGCGACGGCCTCGTCCACCGAGTCGAAGCGGGTGAAGCGGCCGTCGAGCTTGAGCTGCCGGAGGAAGGCGGCGATCGAGGCGGGGACGCCGGCGAGGGCCATGCCCGCGCCGAGGCGCCGGCAGTGGTCCTGGATCTGGAGGAGGCAGGTGATGCCGATGGAGTTGACGAGGTAGACGTCGCGGCAGTCGAGGATGACGGCGGCGCCGTCGGCGTTGGGGAGGCGGCGGACGACCTCCTCGCGGATGGGGACGGCGGTCTCGTCCACCACGGCGCCGGGGAGCTGCACGACGAGGATGGTTCCCGTCAGTCCGGTTGTCTCGCTGCGGATGGGGGTCATGGGATGATCGCGATTCTATCCCCGGGCGACGGGGTGACCGCTCAATCTCCGACCACGGATTGGTGGAGGAAGGGGGCGTCGGACGCCTGGCGGGCGCTCGGGAAGTGGGCGGGTCGGGCGTGGCGGGCGGCGTCGGCGGGGGCGCGTCGGGTGTGGCCGTTTGACTGAGCCATGCGCCCCTTCGTACTATTTCCTGACATTCAGGACGATCTGCGTTCGAACTCCGGGACCTTGCTCCATGTTCACGACTCCCGATCATGTCTGCTGAGTGGCGCATCATCGCGTGCACTCGGGGGCTGCGCGTGCGGCCCGCCGGCGATCCGGTGATCGCCGGCCTTCCGGGCGGCCTCCAAGGCGAGGTTGTCCGCGGATGGTCCGGGGCTTCGCCGTCCGCGTGCGGGCGGCCGGCCTCAGGCAGGAGGCGGTCATGACCTGAGCCAGGGCACAACCCGCCCTCGGCGTCCGCGCCCTACCGATTAGGGAGCGGGCGGCCCGCCGCGGCCCCGGACGTGTCGAACGCGTTCGAGGCCGGTGTTGTTTTTGGAGGTTCCCGGGGGCCGAGCGGCCGCCGGGAGCCGGACGGAAGACGAAGGAACGAGACAGGCCCGGCGGCAGGCCGGACGACAACTCAACAACTCAACAGCTCGGAGAAGCCCGTGAACCCTCAAGAGATGCTGCGCATTCTGGATTCCATCGCCCGCGACCGGCGGATCGAGAAGTCGCTCCTGATCCGCGACCTGGAGCAGGCGATGGTGTCGGCTGCGCGGAAGTACTTCAACACGCTGGACACGGAGGAGTTCGCGTGCACGCTGGACCCGCTGAGCGGGACGCTGACGCTGACCCGCCACGGCGAGCCGCTGGACATGAACCCGCAGGACTTCGGGCGGATCGCGGCGCAGACGTTCAAGCAGGTGATGATCCAGCGGTTCCGCGACGACGAGCGTCAGAGCCTGTTCGAGGAGTTCAGCAAGCGGGTGGGGGAGATCCACACGGGGACGGTGCAGCGGTACGAGGGGGGCGCGCTGGTGGTGACGCTGGACCGGGCCGAGGCGTTCATGCCGCGGAGCGAGCAGATCCCGGGGGAGCAGTTCCAGCCGGGGGACCGGGTGCGGTGCCTGATCCTGGACGTCCGGGACGCGGGGAACCAGGTGAAGATCGTGCTGTCGCGGTCGCACCCGGACTTCATCAAGCGGCTGTTCGAGGTGGAGGTTCCGGAGGTCGCGGAGCGGATCATCGAGATCAAGGCGATGGCCCGCGAGGCGGGGTACCGGACGAAGATCGCGGTGGCGTCGATCGACTCGAAGGTGGACGCGGTGGGGGCGTGCGTGGGCGTCCGCGGGAGCCGGATCAAGAACATCGTGGACGAGCTGAACGGGGAGAAGATCGACATCGTCCGGTGGAACGAGTCGAGCCAGATCCTGATCCAGAACGCGCTGAAGCCGGCGGAGGTGCAGGAGATCAGCCTGTGCTTCGAGCTGGGGCGCGGGACGGTGGTGGTGCGCGACGACCAGCTGAGCCTGGCGATCGGCAAGCGGGGGCAGAACGTGCGCCTGGCGGCGCGGCTGACGGGGTGGGACATCGACATCCTGACGCCGGAGGAGTTCAACAAGGGCCTGGAGATCCTCTCGAGCACGCTGCTCGGGGTGGAGGGGGTGACCGAGGAGCACGTGGACCGGCTGGCGGCGCTGGGGATGATCAGCGTCTTCGACATCGAGGAGGTGGGGGCGGACGTGCTGGTGTCGGAGCTCGGGGTCGAGCGGGAGACGGCCGAGGCGATGGTGCAGGCGTCGGCCGCGAAGGCCCGCGAGGTCGCCGAGCAGCAGGCGAAGGAGAAGGAGGAGGCGGAGCGTCGGCGTCGGGAGGAGGAGGCGGCCGGCCGGCGGCTGCTGGAGGGGATCGGCGCGGACGGGGTGTCGCCGGAGGCGCAGGCCGCGGCGATTCTGGGTGCTGGTGGTGGCGCCGGGGAGGCGGGGGAGCCGGCGCCGGCCGGGGAGGAGGCGGAGGCCCGTGCGGCGGACATCCTGGGGATGACGACGCCCGGGTCTTCGGAGGGGGGCCAGGAGAAGCCCTGAACGGGAAGCGGTGAGAACGGTTGCGGGCGGCGTGAAGGCGCGGCTCACACGGGTAGACATAGTTGAGTCACGCGGGCGAGAGCGGTCGCGGCACTGGGAAAGTTTGAACGGAGCGCGGTTTGGCCAAACGAATCCACGACATTGCCAAAGAGCTGGGGATCAAGTCGAAGGCGATCATTGAGAAGTGCCTCGCCGAGGGGATCCCCGCCGACAGAGTGAAGAACCACATGGCGACGGTGTCGCCGGGCCTGGAGGCGACGATCCGGGAGTGGTTCACGTCGGGGGCGGTGTCCACGGCGGTGGAAACGGCCGAGCACGTGGACCTGGAGGCGGTGCGCGCCAAGCCGCGCCGCAAGGCCAAGCCCCTGACCGCGCCGGCGACGAAGGAAGGCGGGGAGGGTTCGGCCGGGGGCGTGGGGACGGAGACCGAGGCGGCGGAGCCGGAGATCCCGACGCTGACGCAGCCGGCCCGCCGGGCCGAGCCGACGATGGCCTCGCCCGCCGCCGAGCCGGTCACCACCGTCGCGGACCTGATGCAGCCGGCGATGCCGAAGGAGCCCGAGGCTCCGGCGGCGGAGCCCGCCAAGGCCGCCCCGGAGGCCGCTCCCGCTGCGCCGGCGGCCCCTGCCGCTCCGGCGGCGACGCCCGCCGCGGCGCCGGCGGCGCCCGTGGAGACGCCGCCGGCGGCGGTGCCGGTCACGCAGCCCGCGGAGCCGATGCGTCCGGCCGCGGCGGCGAAGGCGACGCCTCAGACGCCTCAGCAGCCCGAGCCGCCGCAGGGCGGCGGGCGGGGCGGTGAGCAGGGTCGGCGCGGTCCGGCGGGCCCTGCGCGCCCGTCGCCGGCGCCGATGAACGTGCCGGTGCGTCCGAAGGTGGTGGGGCCGGCGGGGCCGACGCTGAAGGTGCAGACGCCCGTGAAGCTGACGGGGCCGAAGGTCGTGCGGATCGAGGCGCCGGAGGTGATCGACCGTCCGAAGCCCAGGCGGTACGGGCCGATGGACGGGGGCCCGGGCCGGGACGGCCCGATGGTGGGGATGGACGACGAGGGGCGCGGGCGGAGCCCGCGCCGGTCGGTGGGCGGGGGCGCGAACAAGCGCCGCGGCGGGACGCTGGCTCCGGCGGCGAAGCCGGGGCGCCGTCGCTCGGCGGCGGACGAGCCGCCGGCGGGCGTGTGGTCGGAGCAGGACCTCGCGGAGCGCGAGGCGCGGCTGCAGCGCGCGGGCGGGTTCCTGAAGAAGCGCCGGCACGACATGAAGGCCCGGGGCGCCGGGGGCGGCCCGGCCGGGTCGTCGGCGACGGTGGGCGGGCCGGTGAAGATCGCCGCGCCGTTCACGATCAAGGACCTGTCGGCGGCGACGGGCGTGAAGGTCTCGGACATCGTCAAGAAGCTGTTCATGCAGGGGGTGATGGCGACGGCGAACTCCGGGATCGACGCTGAGAAGGCCCAGGAGATCATGCTCGACTTCGACATCGAGCTCGAGGTCGCGGAGGCGAGGACGGCGGAGCAGGTCGTGTCGGACCGGTTCGTGGACCGGCCGGCGGTGGACGTGCGTCCGCGGGGCCCGATCGTGACGATCCTGGGGCACGTGGACCACGGGAAGACGTCGCTGCTGGACCGGATCCGCAACGCGAACGTGGCGGCCGGGGAGGCGGGCGGGATCACGCAGGCGACCAGCGCGTTCAAGACGCCGGTGACGATCGGCGGGGAGACGAAGCACATCGTCTTCCTGGACACGCCGGGGCACGAGGCGTTCACGTCGATGCGGGCCCGCGGGGCGAGCATCACGGACGTGGTGGTGCTGGTGGTGTCGGCGCCGGAGGGGGTGATGCCGCAGACGATCGAGTCGATCAACCACGCGAAGGCGGCGGGGGTGCCGATCGTGGTGGCGCTGAACAAGATCGACCGGCCGGACGCGACCGAGGCGCGGGTGAACCAGACGCTGAGCCAGCTGGCCGAGCACGGGCTGAACCCGGTGGAGTGGGGCGGCTCGACGGAGGTCGTGCGGACGAGCGCGACGCAGGGGACGGGGATCGACCAGCTGCTGGAGATCCTGGACCTGCAGGGGCAGGTGCTGGAGCTGAAGGCGGACTTCGGCGGGCCGGCGCGCGGGACGGTGGTGGAGAGCCGGATGGAGGAGGGGCGCGGGCCGGTGGCGAACGTGATCGTGCAGGACGGGGAGCTGAAGGTCGGCGACTTCATCGTCGTGGGCCGGGCGTACGGCCGGGTGCGCGACATCATCGACGACCGCGGGGAGCGTCTGAAGAAGGTGGGCCCGCCGAGCCCGGTGCAGATCTCGGGATTCGACGAGCTGCCGGACGCGGGCGACAAGTTCTACATCGTCGAGTCGCTGAAGGAGGCGCAGCAGGCGGCGGAGCAGCGGCGGCAGCGCGAGCGGCAGATGCAGCTGGCGCAGCCGAAGGTCACGCTGGACTCGCTGTTCAGCCAGATGGCCGAGAGCCAGCTGAAGGAGATCCGGATCGTCCTGAAGGCGGACGTGCAGGGCTCGGTGGACGTGATCAAGAACGAGGTGGAGAAGGTCTCCACGAGCGAGGTCAAGGTCCGGGTGCTGCACGCGGCGGTGGGCGGGATCACGGAGGGGGACGTGCTGCTGGCGGACGCGTCGCAGGCGATCATCATCGGGTTCAACGTGATCCCGTCGGGCAAGGCGCGTTCGATGGCGGACCAGAAGGGGGTGGAGATCCGCTCGTACCAGGTGATCTACGAGATCATGGACGACGTGCGGAAGGCGGCCGAGGGGCTGCTGGAGCCGGAGGTCCGGCAGGAGGTCCTGGGGCACGCGGAGGTGCGCCGGGTCTTCAAGGTGTCGAAGGTCGGGACGATCGCCGGGTGCTACGTCACCGACGGGACGATCGAGCGCAACGCCCTCATCCGCGTCACCCGCAACGGCATCGTCATCGAGAACGACCGCGTGCTGGAGCAGCTCAAGCGGTTCAAGGACGACGCCAAGGAGGTCAAGATGGGGATGGAGTGCGGCATGAAGATCGCCGGGTACGACGACATCAAGGAGGGCGACATCCTCGAGTGCTACAAGCGGGTGGAGGTGAAGAGGACTCTGTAAGAAAGGGCCAAATGGCCGAGCTCGGAGCGCCGTTCGAGAGCCGGCGCACGTTCCAACCCTCTTCCTTTGGCCCTTTGGCCCTTTGCCATTTGGCGACTTTGCAGTGGTGATCGGCATCCTTCAGTTCGAGCTGCTCATCCGCGGGGCCGAGTCGATCAAGGACAAGCGGCGGGTGGTGCGGTCGGTGAAGGACCGGCTGCACCGGGAGCACATGGTGTCGGTGGCGGAGGTGGGGATGCAGGGGTCGATGGGGGTGGCGCGTCTGGGGCTGGCGGCGGTGTCGAGCGATGCCCGGCACCTGGCGTCGGTGCTGGACCGGATTATGGAGAAGCTCCGCGGGCTGCACGACGCGGAGCTGGGGGAGGTGTCGCGGGAGGTGCTCCACGGGGACCAGCTCCCCGGGGAGTACGAGGACGAGGAGGGGCGTCCGCTGTGGACGCCGGAGGAATCGCGGGAATGGGACGCCGGGGAGCAGCCCGGCGGCCCGGGGGTGCGCTAGGCTCTGGAGGTCCATGTCGCGTCGTCACGAACAGGTCGGCTCGGTGCTCAGGCAGGCGATTCAGGAGTTCATCGCGCGCGGGCTGAACGACCCGCGGGTCGGCGGCCTGGTGACGGTGACGGCGGTGCGCGTCTCGGAGGACTTCGCGAACGCGGACGTGATGGTGTCGGTGCTGCCTGCGGAGCGGGAGGAGCTGGCGATGCACGGGCTGCGTCACGCGGCGAGGCACATCCGGCGCGAGGTGGGGGACAAGGTCGCGCTGCGGCAGATGCCGCGGCTGAACTTCAAGCTGGACCGGAGCCTGAAGCGGGAGGCGGAGGTGCTGCGGGCGCTGGCGAAGGCGGCGGAGGTGACCCCTCCCGCCCCCCCCACTTCCCCCGTCCCCCCCACTTCTCCGGCGGCCGGGGCCCCGGATTCCCCATCTTCCGCGGAATCACACATCGATGGTGCGGAATCGGGTGCCGCGGGGGGCGGCGCGGGGGATAATGCAGGTCGGGGCGGCCCCGGCGGCGGGGGCGGCGGGGAGGAGGAGACCGCGTGACCGCGTCGGACTCGGCCAAAGCACTGGCGTCGCTGCTGCGGACGCTGGAGGGGGAGGCGCCGGCGTGCGAGTCGCCGGCGTGCCCGGACCCCGCGCTGATCGACCCGGCGGAGCCGCTGCTGGCGGAGCTGCTGCGGTCGTTCCTGCTGTGGGAGGCGGGGGCGGAGACGGCGCGGGCGGGGCTGAAGCGGATCGCGCGGCACATCGTTGACTTCAACGAGCTGCGCGTGTGCCTGCCGGACGAGATCGTGGCGATGCTGGGGGCGGGGTACCCGCGGGCGCAGGAGCGGGCGCAGCGGATCCGGGCGGCGCTGACGGAGCTGTTCGTGCGCGAGCACGCGGTGACGCTGCAGCCGATCGCGTCGATGAGCAAGCGGGACGCGAAGGCGTACCTGGATTCGCTGGAGGGCGTGCCGCCGTACGTGTCGGCGCGGGTGTCGCTGGTGTGCCTGGGGGTGCACGCGGCGCCGGTGGACGGGCGGATCCTGAGGCGGCTGGTGGAGGCGGGCGTGCAGGCGGGGGACGCGACGGAGGTCGCGGCCGCGGCGACGCTGGAGCGGAAGATCCGCGCGGGGGAGATGCAGAAGGCGTACGCGCTGCTGCAGTGGTGGGCGGACCAGTTGGAGGAGGCGCCACCGCCCGGGCCGGCGGCGGGTGGCGACGGGGCGGCGAGCGGGCGGAAGCGCGCATCGGCGAAAGGATCGGGGGGCGGTGTGGTGGAGGCGTCGCGCGCGGTGGGGACGCCGCGGCCGCGGAGCAGCAAGACGCGGAAGAAGAAATAAGGCGATCCGGGGGGCTTGGTCCGGGGCGGGTGCGGACCCAACAATGCTCGTGATGCGCACCGACCCAGGGCCCGACCCGCAGATCCGCCGCGGCCGACGTGTTCCATGTGATCGTTCCGGGGTGAGGACGGCGTCGCGCTGGGGCGCGGCGGCGGCGCTCGCGCTGGCGGCGGGGGTGGGGCCGGCGGGGTGCTCGGTGTCGCGGGCTCCGCTGCCGCCGGGTGTGCTGGCGGCGGATGCGGCGGCGAAGGCGACGCAGGACCTGGCGCGTCTCGATGAGGCGCAGCGGCAATCGGGGCGGGCGCCGGCGGAGCTGCCGGCCTCGCTGGACCTGCCGGCGCTGCACCCGGCGGAGCCGCTGCCGGCGGAGGCGACGGTCGATCCGGCGGGGGCGCTGGAGGCGGTGAGGGGGGCTGCGGCGCAGCGGAAGAACGGGGCGGGGGAGGCGCCGGCGGACGGGGTGGACGCGGCGGCGCAGGAGTCCGCGCTTCGGCACTACGTCGCGGGGCGGGTGGACCTCGAGGCGGGGCGGCACCGCGAGGCGGTGGAGAAGTTTCAGGCGGGGGTGAGGCTCGACCCGTCGTCGGCGTCGCTCTGGGAGGCGCTGGGGGAGGCGCAGCAGCGCAGCGGGCTGGCGCGGCCGGCGGCGGAGTCGTTCGCGAGGGCGGCGGCGCTGGGGTCCACGAGCCCGGCGGCGCTGCTGCCGCTGGCGAAGTCGGCGCAGCGGGAGGGGCGGCACGCGGAGGCGGCGGGGTGGCTGGCGCGGCTGGCGGGGGACGCGTCGGCGATGGAGGATCCCGCGCTGTCGGCGGCGGTGCACACGATGTTGGGTGAGTCGCTGATCGAGGCGGGGTACCTGGGCGCGGGGGCGGAGGCGCTGGAGCGGGGGCTGGACCTGCCGCGGTCGTTCGCGGGGCCGACGCCGTATTACGAGGAGCTGGGGGAGGTGCTGCGGCGGCGATCGGACCTGTGGCGGCTGGCGGGGGACACGCTGTGCCGCGTGGGGCGGTACGAGGCGGCGCTGTCGGCGTACGAGGAGGCGGGGAAGCACCCGTCGCTGGACCCGGCGGGGCTGCTGCCGCGGCGGGTGTACGCGGCGCTGCGGCTGGGGAGGCCGGCGCGGGCGGCGATGGCGATTCACGAGGAGGTGACGCGCGAGGATGGGGCGCGGCGGCTGGAGGAGCGGCACATCGCGCTGATCCGCGCGCTGGCGGCGCACGATCCGAAGTCCGGGGAGGCGCTGGGGACGACGATCCTGGCGCAGCGGGAGATGCTGGGGGCGGAGCTGGCGGACTCGCTGCGTGGGCGGCTGACGCGGGCGGGGGCGGCGGCGCTTGGGGCGGAGCAGGCGGCGGGGGTGCTGCGGGAGCGGCTGGCGGAGAGCCCGCTGGACTCGGAGACGCTGGCCGCGCTGCTGGCGCTGACGCCGGAGGGGGATGCATCGGGGGCCGCGGCGGCGCTGGCGGAGCTGGTCGAGCGGGCGCCGATGCACGCGGACACGATCGCGGAGACGGTGACGCGGCCGGGGGCGAGGTCGGTGGAGGAGCTGGCGGCGGCGCTGGAGGGTCGGCGGGGAGCGGGGGCGAGGATGCTGCTGGCGGGGATCAGGTCGCGGACGGGGGACGCGGATGGGGCGGCCGCGCTGGTGGAGGGGCTGCGGGAGGGGCGCGGGGGGCGGGACATCGCGGTGAACTCGCTGGCGGTGTCGGTGGGGGCGAGGCTGGGGAGGTGGGACCTCGCGCTGCCCGCGCTCGCCGCGCTGGAGGCGGACGGGGGAACGCCGCGGGCGGCGCTGGCGCGGGCGCTCGCGGCGGCGCAGCGGTTCGGGCCCGCGCTGGCCGCGCTCGATTCGATTGTGGGTGACGGCGGCAAGGGGGCGGGGGCGGAGGACCTGCTGCTGGGGGCGGAGATCGCCGCGGCGATGGGGCGGGCCGAGGACCAGGAGCGGTACCTGCTGGCGGCGATGGAGGCGGACCCGTACAACGAGCGGGCGCACGTGCCGCTGCTGCGGCTGTACGCGCCGGGCGGCGGGGTGGAGGACCGGGGGAAGCTGACGGAGGCGGTGCGGCGGGTGCGGGAGGCCGCGCCGTCGAGCCGTGCGCTGCGGCTGCTGCGGGCGGAGGAGTTCATGGCGATGGGGCGTGCGGCGCTGGGGCAGCGGGATCTGCTGGCGCTGGCGGAGGAGGACCCGTACGACCCCGCGCCGCTGCGGAGCCTGGTGGCGGGGTGGCTGAGGCCGGGGCGGGGGGACGCGGCCGCGGCGGCGTTCGACGCGGCGGGGCCGGCGCTGGAGGCGATGATCGCGGCGCACCCCGGGGCGGACTGGCCGGTGGCGACGCGGGCGATCCTGGCGGCGATCCGCAATGACGAGGGAACGGTGACGCGGCTGGTGGAGGGGCGGGCGCCGCTGCGGACGCCGGGGGCGGCGTCGGTGCTGGAGGATGCGCTGCGGCGGGTGGGGCGGGCGGAGGAGGCGGACGCGATGGCCGCGGCGAGGCTGGGGGCCGCGCCGCCGAACATCGCGAACACGGCGGAGCTGGCGGCGATGCTGGCGCGGGGCGGGGAGGCGGCGGAGGCGGCGCGGGTGCTGGGCGAGCGGGTGCCGGAGGGGGCGGTGCTGACGCCCGGGCAGGCGGCGCCGCTGCTGCTGGCGGTGGAGGTGGCGGCGGCGCGGGGGATGTCGGGGGCTGGGCCCGAGGCGGGGGCCGCGCTGCTGGACCGGGTGGTGGGGCTGGTGGCGCGGGCGCCGGTGGGGCTGCACGCGCTTCGGATCGCGTACCTGGCGGCCGCGGCGGAGCCGTCGGTGGATGCGGTGCTGGAGGCGGCGGAGGGGGCCGCGGCGCAGCATCCGCACGAGGTGGAGGAGGTGTACCACCTGGCGGCGTCGCGGCTGGTGGAGCGGGACCGGACGGCGGCGCTGGACCTGCTGGCGCGGGCGGTTGCGAGGGCGGGGGAGGAGGCGGACCCCGCGCTGTACCGGCAGTGGGTGCGGTGGGCGATCCAGGTGGGGGCGGCGGCGGATGCGGTGGCGGCGGTGCGCGCGGCGATCGAGGCGGAGATGACGCCGTTCATCCTGCCGCCGGACCCGGACAATCCGTCGGCGGGCCCGCCGACGCCGGCGGAGCTCGCGTACCAGCTCGGGATCGTGGCGGCGTCGCTGGGGCCGGAGCGGGACGCGACGGCGATCGCGCTGTACGAGATCGCGCTGGAGCACGAGCCGGGGCACGGGTGGGCGTGCAACAACCTCGGGTACACGCTGCTGGAGCGGGACGGGCCGAGCGAGCGGGCGGAGCGGCTGCTGGAGGCGGCGTACGCCGCGCTGCCGAACGAGTCGAGCGTGATCGACTCGCTGGGGTGGCTGCGGTACAAGCAGGGGATGCTGGATGATGAGACGGACGGGGAGGGGAACGTGGTGCGGCAGGGCGCGCTGTCGCTGCTGTTCCGGGCGAACGGGCTGGCGGGGGAGGACAACCCGGTGATCACGGACCACCTGGGGGATGCGCTGTGGGCGAGCGGGGACGGGCAGGGGGCGATGACGCACTGGCGGATGGCGGAGCAGCAGGCGCGGCGGCAGATCCGGATGATCGAGCGGAGCGGGATGGGGGAGAGCGGGGCGCTGGGGTCGCTGCGGGCGCGTCTGCGGACGCTGGAGCGGGCGGTGCGCGGGAAGCAGTCGGCGGCGGAGCGGGGGCGCAAACCGGCGGTGGCGCCGATCCCGGGGCGGGAGGTCCCTGAACTGGGGCCGGTGAAGCCGCACGGGGAGCCGCACGACGCATAAGGTGGGTTCAACCACGGGAGTTTGAGGAGCGCCGTCGCGAAGGCGGCCGGCGCGGCAGCGGAAGGAGCATCGAGCGTGGCCGGTCATAGCAAGTGGCACAACATCAAGCACCGGAAGGCGGCGGCGGACGCGAAGCGGGGGAAGATGTGGTCGAAGTGCGCCCGGGCGATCATGGTGGCGGCGAGGAACGGGGGGCCTGACCCGGAGACGAACCTGGCGCTGCGGTACGCGATCGACGAGGCGCGGTACGCGAACATGCCGCGGGAGACGATCGAGCGGAACATCAAGAAGGGGGCGGGGGAGATCGGCGGGGAGGACTGGGAGAGCATCCGCTACGAGGGGTACGCGGCGGGGGGCGTGGCGGTGGTGGTGGAGGCGCTGACGAACAACCGGACGCGGACGGCGGTGGAGGTGCGCAACGCCTTCAGCAAGCACGGGGGGAACCTGGGGACGACGGGGTGCGTGTCGTACATGTTCGAGACCAAGGGGGTGGTGACGGTGGCGGGGGAGGGGGCGAGCGAGGATCGGGTGATGGAGGCGGCGCTGGAGGCGGGGGCGGAGGACGTGACGGCACCGGAGACGGAGGGGGGCGACTGGGTGGTGACGACGCCGCCGGGGTCGCTGCACGCGGTGCGGGATGCGCTGGAGAAGGCGGGGCTGTCGGTGAGCGACGCGCGGCTGGACAACATCCCGACGACGAGCGTATCGGTGAGCGGGGAGACGGCCAGGAGCGTGCTGAAGCTGATCGAGGCGCTGGAGGACAACGACGACGTGCAGAAGGTGTACGCGAACTTCGACATCCCGGACGATGAGCTGGCGGAGCTGGGTGCGTGAGCGGCGAGGGGGGAGATTCGCCGCAGTGGCGCTTTGAGGGAAGAGTCTAAACGAGAAGGTCGCGAAGCGCTCGAAGGAAGCGGAGAGGCCAAGGCTGGAGAGAACGCGGGGGGAGCGGGGTCAGCGGGGAGGCGCGGGGGCAGGCAAGGGCTTGGATGGGAGGGCGCGCGACTTGGCCCCAAGGCATGTCCAGCCGCGGGTCTCTTTCTTCGGCGGCGTGGACGCGCGATCGGTGAAGAAAACCCCGGGCTTGCGCCCGGGGTTCCTTTCTGTGTGAGGTGGGTCGTGGGGCGCGGGACGGTCAGTCGCGGGTGCGGATGACGACGAAGCGGGTGGTATCGCCGTTGCGGACGAGCATGCGGACGCCCTCGCGGAGGTTCTCGTTGGAGAAGGCGCGGCGGAGCTCCTGGAGGTCGGTGATGGGCTTGCCCTGGACCTGGATGATGACGTCGCCGGGGCGGAGGCCGGCGCGGGCGGCGGCGCTGAGGGGCTCGACGCGGGTGACGACGACGCCCGTCTGGCCGCGCTCGAGGCCGAGCTGAGCGGCGAGGTTGCGGGTGAGCGGCTGGACGGTCAGGCCCAGGCGCTCCTCGGAGGCCTCGGCGGGGCGGGGGGAGCCGGCCATGGCCACGGAGGAGGGGAGCTCGCCGATCTCGACCTCGACGGTCTGGGTCTGGCCGTCGCGGAAGACCTCGAACTGCGCCCGGGTGCCCGGGGGCGTGGAGGCGATCTTCAGGCGCAGCGAGCTCATGTTGCGGATGGGCTCGCCGTTGAAGCGGGTGAGGATGTCGCCGGTCTGGAGGCCGGCCTCGGAGGCGGGGGAGTCGTCGGTGACCTGGCCGATGAGGACGCCGCCGCGGCCGTCGTAGCCGAAGCTGGAGGCGAGGTCGGGGGTGAGGTCCTGGAGGACGACGCCGAGGTAGCCGCGGACGACGCGGCCGTCGGTGATGAGGCTCTCCATGACGTGGCGGGCCATGTTGATGGGGACGGCGAAGCCGACGCCCATGTTGCCGCCGTTGCGGTTGACGGTGAAGATGGCGGTGTTGATGCCGATGACCTCGCCGCGGAGGTTGACCAAGGGGCCGCCGGAGTTGCCGGGGTTGATGGCGGCGTCGGTCTGGATGAAGTCCTCGTAGCCGCCGGAGCCGAGGATGCCGACGGAGGTGCGGCCCTTGGCGGAGATGATGCCGGCGGTGATGGAGGAGGAGAGGCCGAAGGGGCTGCCGGCGGCGACGACCCACTGGCCGACGCGGATGTTGTCGGAGTCGCCGAGGCGCGCCGGGGTGAGGCCCGTGGCGTCGATCTTCAGGACGGCGACGTCGGTCTGGGGGTCGGTGCCGACGACGCGGGCGATGAACTCGCGGCCGTCGTCGAAGCGGACGGTGACCTCGGTGGCGTCCTCGACGACGTGGTTGTTGGTCAGGAGGTAGCCGTCCTCGCTGATGACGAAGCCGGCGCCCTGGCCCTGCTGGATGTAGTCGCGGGAGCCCTCGCCGCCGGGGATGCGGAACTGGCGGAAGAAGAAGTCGTCGCCGAAGTGGTCGCGGAAGAGGTCCTCGAAGGCGGGGGGGACGGTCTGCTGGCGGGAGCCGATGCGGACGCGCTTGACGGATGCGATGGAGACGACCGAGGGACGGATTGCGTCGGCGACGCGCTCGAAGGCGTCGGAGAGCTCGTCGGCGAGGCGGATGGCGCCGTTCTCTGGGACGGGGGGCGGTGCGGCCTGGCCCTGGGGCGTGGGCTGGTGCTGCTCGGGTTGGATGAGGAAGGCGCCGGCGGAGCCGAGGCAGAGGGCGACGCCGGCGAAGCCAGCGGCGAGACCAACACCGATGCGCTGCGTCATGAGTGACCTCCGTGAAGAAGAACCGCCGTCGCGGCGGGGCCGCGCCGGCGAGGCGGAGCGGCCGGGGTGTTGCGGAGAATGAAGGGCCGGGGCGCTCGGGTCGTCGTCGAGCGGCGCCGGTCCTCAAGAACAACTATTTCGGGCTCGCGGGGCGAGTCCAACGCGCCGGGTTCCGGGCGCAACGCGGCATCCGAGCGGCGGGGGCCGCCCATGTCTGTGCCGGCGCGGCCGGGCCCGGGATAAACGCTCGGGGAGCCGGGCGTGTTGCACCTGAGTAGGACGCTCGGGGGGGCGGGCGGGTTCGGGTGCGCCTGGAGGGGCATATCCCGGGGGAGGGAACAAGCGGTGTGCCGCGGAGGGGGGAGGGGG
>JBIQJK010000223.1:0-3617 GCA_044507535.1 Planctomycetaceae bacterium
TATGTCGGGGGGGGGGGGGAGGGGGGGGGGGGGGGAGGGGGGGGGGGCGGGGGGGTGGGCGGGGGCGTGGCGGGGGCTGCGGATGACGGCCTCCGGGGGGGTGTTCACCGCTGAGCCGCACTGGTGGCGGCGGTTCCGGTACGACATCGAGCGCGAGCGGGGGATGGAGGACCGGGAGGACCTGTTCTGCCCGGGGGTGTTCGCGTGGCGGGGGGAGGGGGCGGGGCGGGTGCGGGTGGTGGCGGCGATGGAGCCGGCGGGGGTGGTCGCGCTGCCGACGGTGGAGGAGGACCAAGAGCGGCGGCGGCGGCACATCGGGGGGATCGTGCGGGCGGTGGTGTCGCGGGCGCCGCGGGCGGATGAGCGGGAGCGGGCGGGGCTGGCGGCGCTGGCCGCGGCGTCGGACGATTTTCTGGTGGTGCGGTCGGCGCCGGGGTCGGCGCGGGAGGGGAGCGAGGGGAGGGTGCTGAGGGAGGAGGTGCGGGCGTCGTCGATCATCGCGGGGTACCCGTGGTTCGCGGACTGGGGGCGGGACGCGATGATCTCGCTGCCGGGGCTGTGCCTGGCGGCGGGGCGGCACGGGGAGGCGCTGGCGGTGCTGCGGGCGTTCGCGGCGCACTGCCGCGGGGGGCTGATCCCCAACCGGTTCGACGACAACACTTCCGAGCCGTATTACAACACGGCGGATGCGCCGCTGTGGTTCCTGCACGCGGCGACGGAGTACCTGCGGGCGACGGGGGACCGGGAGGGGTTCGAGCGGTGGCTGGAGGGGGCGTGCCTCGATATTGTGGAGCACTACCGGGCGGGGACGAGCGTGCCGGCGTCGGACCACGGGGGGGCGATCCGGATGGACCCGCGGGACTACCTGATCGCGGCGGGGTCGGAGGCCACGCAGCTGACGTGGATGGATGCGCGGCGGGACGGGGTGATCTTCACGCCGCGCCAGGGGAAGCCGGTGGAGCTGAGCGCGCTGTGGGCCCACGGGCTGGCGGCGCTGGCGGGGGGGGTGCGTGATGGGGCGCGGGCGGCGGACCGGGGGTCGCTGGGGGAGGCGGTGGGGGCGTCGATGCGGCGGCGGTTCTACAGCGAGGAGATGGGGTGCCTGTACGACCGGCTCGTGCCGCCGGCGCAGGGTGAGGGCGGCGGGGCCGACGCGGAGTGGGTCGGGGTGCGGGAGATCCGGCCGAACCAGGTCTTCGCGGTGAGCCTGGAGCACTCGCCGCTGACGCGGGAGCAGGGGCGGGCGGTGGTGAAGGTGGTGCGCGAGCGGCTGCTGACGCCGCACGGGCTGCGGACGCTGGACCCGGCGGACCCGGGGTACCGGGGGCGGTTCGCGGGCGGGATGTTCGAGCGGGATGCGGCGTACCACACGGGGACGGCGTGGCCGTGGCTGCTGCCGGCGCTGGCGGAGGCGCATATGCGCGTGGAGGGGTTCACGGATGGGGCGCGGGCGGGGGCGCGGCGGATGCTGGCGCCGCTGGTGGCGTGGATCGGGAATGAAGGCGGGGGGCAGCTGCCGGAGGTGTTCGACGGGGACGATGAGCCGGGTGCGCCGCAGCGATTCGGGGGGTGCCCGGCGCAGGCGTGGTCGGTGGCGGAGGTGCTGCGGGTGCTGCTTCTCGCGTGCGGATAGGGGGGAGGAGGGGATTGGAACGCGGGGGGAGCGGGGAAAGCGGGGGACGCGGAGAAGAGAAGCGGAAAGCGGGAACACAGAGAGCACAGAGGGCCACAGAGGTCACAGAGCAAGACAGGGGACAAGGAGGGGAGGCCCGGTGGCAAGGTGGCCCAAGAGCCAGGCATCCGGCTCGCACCCGGTCTCTCATGCGCGCGTGAAGGCCCAGGGCCAATCCAATCCGCTTCCCCTCTGTGACCTCTGTGTCCCCTCCGTGACCTCCGTGTTCCTGCCTTTCCCCTTCCCCCTCTACTTCCCCGCGTCTCTCCGCTTTCCCCGCTCCCCCCGCGTTCTGCCTTCGAGCTTGCGGGCGCACGGGGACGTTCGACCCCGGGCTCGCGTCCGGGGCTCCCTTCGTGGGGTTGTGCGGTTGTGGGCTCGCCTTTGAGCGAGGGCGGGTCAGAAGACGCCGCGGCCGCAGCCGGGGCGGGTGGGGGAGCGGCCGGCGTCGAGGAGCATCTTGCCGTCCTCGGCGGACATGGAGCCCTCGGCGACGTACGCCGCGATCTCGCGCCGCGACTGCTCGCGGGCGCGGGCGACGAGGATCGATCGGGTGTAGGAGCCGACCACCGAGATCAGCGCGATCACCAGGCCGCCGCCGATGGCGATCAGCGGGATCGGGTCGTCGTCGAACCTGGCGCCGAGGACGGTGACGGGGTCGAGCAGCAGGGTTGCGAGCATCATGGGGCGGGCTCCTCGGAGGTGCGGGGGAAGGCGGTGGGGCGGGCGGGCCTGGCTAGCACTTCTTCTCGGGCCGCTCGCCGGCGGCCATGAGGCGGACGCCGTCGTCGGGGGACATGGAGCCCTCGGCGATGTAGGCGGCGATCTCGCGCCGCGACTGCTCGCGCTCGCGCGTGTGCAGGGCCTTGCGGACGGCGTCGGTGAGGATGCCGACGATCAGGACCAGCCCGCCGATGACGAAGATCGAGATGGGGATCATCTCGCCGCCGAGGGCGAGGGTCGTGATCCGGTTGAGCGAGTCGGGGATCGTCGTCATCATCATCGTCATGGCGGCGGCGCTCCGTGCTCGGGTGGTGCGAGGATGGCCGGTGGGGATCGCGCGTGCGGGTGCGGGTCTCAGGCGTGGTCGGGGCGGTTGCCGGCGCGCATGAGGCGCTCGCCCTGCTCGGGGGAGATGGAGCCCTCGGCGATGTAGGCGGCGATCTCGCGCCGGGAGCGTTCGCGGGCCGCGGTCTGGAGCACGCTGCGGAGGGCCTGGATCGCCAGGCCGATGATGATGGAGGAGGCGATCAGGAAGGGGATGAAGATGTCCTCGTTGAGGAACTTGTCGAGGATGTCGTTGGGTGGGGGCGCCATCGTCGCGTGCTCCTGTGCGGCAGGGGTCTTCTAAGGAATCCGTACGCGGCGGTTTCGGGAGGGGGTGGAAGTCGTGGAAAGGTATGGGGGAATGGTACGAGCGTTCACCGAACGGGCGGCGGGCGGGGTATGGTGGCGGTCGGCGGGGGGATGGAGAGGCCGGCGAGGTCTATGGCGGAGCGGTCAGGATCGGACGAGGTCGTGCAGACGCTGCTGGCGGCGTACGCGCAGGGGTACTTCCCGATGGCGGAGCCGCCGCGGCGGTCGCGCCGGTACGGGGAGCCGGCGGGGCCGGGGCCGATCCGCTGGTACAACCCCGACCCGAGGGCGGTGATCCCCCTGGAAACCGGGGGTGAGGGGGGAGGGTTTCACGTGTCGCGTTCGCTGCGCCGGCGGCTGCGGTCGGGGGTGTTCGAGTTGACGACGGACACGGACTTCGAGGGGGTGATCCGGGCGTGCGCGGAGCCGCGGCCGGGGCGGGAGGAGTCGTGGATCGACGAGCGGATCATCGCGGCGTACACGGCGCTGCACCGGGCGGGGCATGCGCACTCGATCGAGGCGCGGCTGGCGGGGACAGGTCGGGAGGGGGGGGATAGGGGGCCGATGGTGGGGGGGATCTACGGGGTGT
>JBIQJK010000224.1:0-3580 GCA_044507535.1 Planctomycetaceae bacterium
TTAGCCCCGACCCCGCCGCGGTCGGGATGGAATCTACACACCAGCTGAAAGCCCGTGCCACGGGGGGGATCAGCCCGGCCGTTCCTGGGACTTGATGAGATCGAAGATCTCCTGCGGCGTCTGCGCGGCGTAGATCTGCTCGCGGAAGTCCTCCATGGTCATCAGGCGGCTGATCCGAGCCAGCGCCTGGATGTGGTCGCTGGTGCGGTCCGTCGGGCTGGCGAGGAGGACGACGAGGCGGACGGGCTTGGCGTCGATCGCCTGGAAGTCCATCGGCTCGGCGGGCTTGCCGATGGCCATGGCGAGGGACTCGACGCCGCTGGACTTGCCGTGGGGGATGGCCAGGCCGTGGCCGATGCCGGTGGTCCGCGTCTGCTCCCGGGTCCAGACCGCGTCCTTGAGGGCGCTGGCGTCGCGCACCCGGCCGGTTGCCGCGAGGACATCCACGAGCTCGCTGATGACGCCCTGCTTGTCCTTGGAGACCAGGGGGGCCTTGATGCAGTTGACCGAGAGGATGTCCAGCAGGTTCATCGAGAGCAGCCCCAGGGAGCGCACATGGCCCGGCTTCGCCGCCCGACACGCCCCGGGCCGTTCCGGCTGGCGGCCCGCGGCCGATCATCGCAATCGGGGGACAGTGTAGCCATACGGGCGTGCGGCGCGGGGCTTCGGGGCCGTCTTCTGCGGACGGGGCCGCGGGCTCAGGTCAGGAGCACGGAGAACGAGCCGTCGGTGTACTGCTCCGGCCTTTCGCCGGGGCCGCCTGCGGGGAGCGTGCGGCGTTGCCGGTGGGGGATGACCCCGAGCGTCTGGGCGGCCCACGCCGCCTGCTCCTCGTTCTCGGCGGGCTCGATGCTGCACGTTGAATAGAGGATCGCGCCGCGCTGCGGGCCCTCGGTCCGGAGGGACGCGGCCTGCTCGATGATCTGCCGCTGCATCGCCGTCAGCGACGACTGCCGCGCCGTCTCGAAGCGGTACTTCGCCTCCGGGCGGCGCGCCAGCACGCCGGTGTTCGAGCAGGGGACGTCGAGCAGGATCAGGTCGGCCTGAGCACGGAAGCGGTCGGCGATCCCCGCGGCGGGGAGGACCTCGACGCGGGGGTGGCCGTGGAAAACCGATTGGAGCGTCCGGTATCGGGTCGCGTCCACATCAGTGGCGACGATCCTGGCCTCGGGGAAGGTGGCCGCGAGCTGGCGGGTCTTGGTGCCCTGGCCGGCGCAGAGGTCGAGGATGAGGCGGGGGCGGAGGTCGGAGACGGAGGCGACGGCGAGGGAGCTGGCCGGATCCTGGACCCAGATGTCGGTGCGGGAGGCGAGGAGTTCGGTGAGCTCGGCGTGGGTCCCGGTGAAGACGTGGTGGCCTGGGGCGGCGTGGGGCTGGAGGAGGGGGGGCGGGGGAAGTGGGGCGGCCGCGTGTGCGGTGTTCAGGATGATCGGCGGGAGGGTGATGCCGTGCAGGGCGATGCGCTGACGCTCCTCGGGGGGCATCGTCCGCGACCAGCCGTCGAGGATGACCCAGGCCGTGCTGCTGACGACGGCGAGGCGCTCGGTGGGGTCCTTGGGGAGCAGCGGCGCGGTCAGGGGGAGGGCCGTGCCGTCGGGGAGGGGGATCTCGTCGCGCTGGTCGGTCCAGCGCTCGCGTCGCGGGGCATCGTCGGCGCGGAGCTGGGCGACGCGGCGGAGGACGGCGTTGACGAGACCGGCGGCGCCGGGGCGGATGATGCGCTTGGCCCACTCCGCGGCATGGTTGATCGCCGCGTGCGGGGGGACGCGGTCGAGGAGGAGCAGCTGGGCCGCGCCGGCGAGGAGGACCGCGCCGACCCTGGGCTCGAGGTCGTCGAGGGGTTTGGAGAGCTGCTCGTCGAGGATGTGGGAGAGGGTGAGCCAGCGGCGGATGACGGCGTCGTAGATGGCGTGGGCGAACGCGGCGTCGCGGGGGGGCAATGATCCGGTGTCGAACTCGGTCAGCGCGAGGTCGGGGAAGCGCTGGACCTGCCGGGCGATGCGGCGGATGGCCAGGTCTCTCGCGGCGTCGTCCAGCGGCGGGCCGGGGGGGCCGGCGGATTGGGGTGGGCGGGGGCGCGTCCTCGGGGGGCGGCCGCCGGGGGGGGCGGGGGGGGCCGGGGGGTGGGGGGGGGGGGGGGGCGGGGGGGGCGGCCGCCGCGGCTTGCCCGGCGTCCGGGGCCTTGCGACGATCGATCACGATGGGAGCGGGGCTCGCGTTGGGGCACGCGGGAGTGTAGGGACCGGGCCGGCGCGCCCAGAGCCGGCGCGTGATCGGAGCGGCGATGACGATGCGGCAGCAGCAGGCGGAGCCGGGTGGGGATGCGGGGCGCGAGCGCGTCCGCCGTCCCGCCGGGCTGCTCGCCGGGATGCGGATCCGCAAGAAGCTCATCGTGCTGCACACGAGCTTCTCGCTCGTGCTCGCGGGGATCATGGCGGTGGCGCTGCGGCCGGCGGTGGGGGAGGTGGTGCGGCGAGCGGAGCGGCACGAGGGGCGGGTGGTGCTGGCCGCGGCGATGCTGGAGCGGGAGATCGCCCGGGAGGACGGGCGCGCGCCCGAGGAGCAGGCGGGGCTGCTGGCGCGGCTCAACGAGCCCAGCGGGGTGATGCTGCGGGCGGGGACGGCGGAGGAGCTCGGGCTGCGCGAGGAGGTGGCGCGGCGGGCGATGGCGGAGCCGGGGGCGATCGTGGAGGTGTCGCCCGCGGCGGACCCGCCGAGGCTGGTGGTGTACGACGGGGGCGCGGGGGAGTTTGTGGAGGTGTCGGCGCGGCTGGAGGAGGCGAGGGAGGCGGTGCTGCGGCTGTACCTGCTGGCGGTGCTGGCGCTGCTGGCGGTGTACGGGCTGGTGGCGGCGGCGCTGGAGCTGTTCGTGCTGCCGCAGCACGTCTACGAGCCGATCCGGCGGATGCAGGAGGCGGACCACGCGGTGCAGGAGGGGCGGCGGGAGGAGGAGCTGATCCCCGAGTCGGCGATGCCGGCGGACGAGCTGGGGGAGATCATGCGGTCGCGCAACGCGTCGATCGTCGCGCTGCGGGAGCACGAGCGCGCGCTCGCCGAGGCGCTGCGGCAGCTGGAGCAGGTCGCCACGGACCTGAAGCGGAAGAACCACCTCATCGAGATGGCGCAGCGCAACCTCGCCGACGCCGACCGGCTCGCGAGCCTGGGCATGATGTCGGCGGGGCTGAGCCACGAGATGAACACGCCGCTGGCGGTGCTCAAGGGGCTGGCGGAGAAGCTGGCGCGGGGGCGGGGCGCCGTGGGTGGGGCGGGGGGGAGCGGGGGGCTGAGCGAGGAGGAGGCGGCGCTGATGGTCCGCGTCGTCGGGAGGCTCGAGCGGCTGAGCGAGAGCCTGCTGGACTTCGCGCGGGTGCGCCCGCCGCAGAGCCAGCCGACGGACCTGCGCGGGCTGGTGGAGGAGGCGTGGACGCTGGTGAGCCTGGACCGCGAGGCGAGGGAGGTGCGGTTCGAGGACCGGGTGCCGGAGGGGACGATCGTCGAGTGCGACCCGGACCGGATGGTGCAGGTGCTGGTGAACCTGCTGCGCAACTCGGTCGATGCGCTCGAGGGATCGATGGCCCGG
>JBIQJK010000225.1:0-3560 GCA_044507535.1 Planctomycetaceae bacterium
CGCCAGCTGCCCCGCAACATCCCGCATGTCCCCCCCATCTCCCCCCAGGTAGTAAAAGTACGGGATCATCAGCACGTTGTTGGTCCCCCGCGGCACCGGCCTCCCGTTCACGTGCTCCACGTACTGGCAGATCATCTGGCTCGGGTGGACCATCCACTCCTCGTCGATCGGCAGCACGTCCGTCCGCCCCGTCACCGACTGCGCGTGCAGGAACGTGTCGAACTCCACCCGCCGCCCCTTGAACCGCCGCACGTTGTTGAACAGGTCGATCGGCCGCAGGCTCCGCCGCACGTGCTCCGCGTCGAACATCAGCTCGAAGGTCGTCACCAGCCGATCGTCGGGCACGATCCCGCCCCCCGTGTAGTACCGCACCCCGAGGTACTCCACGCCCCGCTCCCGGATCGCCTCGTGCCGCCGCCGCAGCACGTCCCGCCGCAGCAGCATCGCGTCGAAGTCGTGCAGCAGCGCGTACCGCGTCCTCGCCGAGTTGATCCCGATCGACCACGACATCCACGAGTACACCCACCCCCAGTCGAACGCCCGCGCCACCCGCGACTGCCCCCGGCTGTAGAACTCCACCCGCAGCGGCAGCCCCGGGAACCGCCCCCGCAGACCCGCCGCGAACCCCTCCGGCATCTCCTCCTCCGGCCGGTCCACCACCACCACCACCGCGTCCACCCCCTCCAGGTCCTGGCGCGACAGCATCGTCAGGTTCGCGTCGATCATCGGCGCCATCCGCGAGTTGCACGCCACGATCACCGTGTACCCCTCGCGGTCCGGCGCCCCCGCCGTCCACCGCACCAGCGGCGCCAGCACCGCGCGCTGCACCCCCCGCCTGGCCCTCGCCACGGCGAACTTCCCCGCGCTCGTGTACTTCTCATTCGACATCACGCACTCCTCCCCCACCCCCGCTCCCGCCGACCAGCGCCGCCTCCGCCGCCGCCCCGACGCCCGGCGCCGGGTCCCGCAGCGGCATCCCCCAGTCCGGCTTCTCATCCCGCTCCCCCATCACCCACCGGTACACCTCCAGCGTCTGCCTCGCCTTCGCGTCCCACGTGAACAGCCGCCTCGCCCGCTCCAGCGCCGCCGCCGCCCTTGCTTCCACCAGCCCCCGGTCCGCCGCGGCCTCCGCCAGCATCTCCCGGAACCGCGCCACGATCGACGCCCGGTCCCCGATCGGCGCCGCCCACCCCGTCCCCTCCGTCACCAGCTCCGCCGGCCCGCCGTACCCCACCACCATCGGCGCCAGCCCCACCGCCATCGCCTCCAGCACCGCCCCGCCCCCGAACTCCCGGATGCTCGGGAACGCGAACACATCCGCCTCCACGAGCTTCTCCTGCACCCGCTCGTGCGCCACCCACCCGTGGAACGTCACCCCCGCGCCGATCCGCTCCGCCGCGATCATCCGCTTCAGCTCCGGCATCAGCGGCCCGTCCCCCACGAACTCCAGCGTCACCGCCCCCTCGCGCACCAGCGGCGCCGCCGCCTCCACAAGCATGTCCGGCCCTTTGTACGGCACCAGCCGCCCCACGAAGATCGCCCGCAGCGGCCCCGCGCTCCCCGCCCCCCTGGGCTGCCGCGCACGCCCGAACCGCGATGGGTCGATCCCGTTCTCCGGGATATACACGCACCTGGCCCCGTACTTCCCCTCGAACTGCGCCAGCGTGTCCCGCGACGCGACAATGATCGCCCTCGCGTCCCGCCGCGTCGAGCCGTACCACGGCGTCAGCCGGTGCAGCCCCCGCACGTACGACAGCCACTCCCGCTCCTTCACCCGCGCCGTGTTGAACCCCCGCGGCCACGGCACCCCCCCGTTCAGCGGCCCCAGCACGAACGGCACGCCCGCCCGCCTGCACCGCTTCGCCAGCAGGCTCGGCGTCGTCGGGCTCAGCGGCGTCAGCCGGTGCACCACGTCGTACTCCCCCCCGCGGATCCTCGCGCCGAACTCCCGCCACACCAGCCGCTCGAAGTACGCGTACGAGATCGCCCCCAGGGCCGTCGTCATCGTCCACCCCTTCCCCTTCCCGCCGCGAAGCAGCGTCCCCAGGCGCCAGATCGGCTTGGCCACCGCCTCCGAGTCGATCGCGGTGAAGTCCTCCCCCTCCCGGAGCCCGGCCCGGATCATCGCCTCCCGGTTGCGCACCTGCGTCACCATGTGCACATCCGCCACCGACGCCAGCGCGCGGCCGTGCGACCACCCCACCAGCGGCACGCTCGTCCACTCCGGGTTCGCCGCCTCCGCGATCAGCAGCACCCGCGGCCTCCCGCCCCGCCGCCCGTCTCGGCTTCTCCCGTCGCCGTCCATCATCCCTCCACCCGCGACGCCGCGGCGATGCCCCGCTCCCCCTCACCCGCGACCTTCCCCCCCTCCGGCCCCTTGTACTCGATGATCCGCGGCGCACGCCCCCGCAGCGCCCGCCACCAGTACGTCGCCTGCCCCACCACCTGCGGCCACTTCGCCGCCGTGCACGCCACCCCGTACAGCCACGCGTCCCCCGGCGCATCCTCCGGGTGCTTCCGCCGCAGCGCGGTCCGCGCCGCCTGCGCCGGGTACACCCCCAGGAGCAGCGCGCTCAGCCCCCACGTCGGCCACGCCAGCGCCGCCGCCAGCGCGAGCGGCCCCACCCCCCACGCCCAGATCGCCAGCGACTCCCGCACGTAGTGCCGCTCCGGACCCCGCCCGTGCATCGCCATCCCCTGCGCGTACGCGTGCCCCGAACGCACCGCCCGCTTCCACCACTGCCGCGCCCGCGTCATCCCCGAGTCGTGCCACGTCATCTCCCGGTCCAGCCGCACGATCTCCCACCCCAGCCGCCGGATCCGCAGGCTCAGCTCCGGCTCCTCCCCCGCGATCACCGACGGGTTGAACCCCCCCACCTCCTTGAACACCGCCGCCCGCATCATCGCGTCCCCCCCGCACGCCCGGCTCGGCCCCGGCCTGCCGCGCCACTCGATGTCGCACAGCCGGTTCCACACCGACGCCTCGATGAACCGTTCCCGCCTCCGCCCGTACACCACCGCCACCCGCTCGTTCCGCTCGAGGTGCTCCACCGCCGCCTCGATCCACCCCTCCCGCACCTCGCAGTCCCCGTCCACGAACTGCACGAACTCAAGATCGGGGTTCCGCTCGCTCAGCCACGCGAACCCCTCGTTCCTCGCCCGCGCCGCCGCGAACGGCCGCGACATGTCCAGCTCCACCACCGCCGCCCCCATCGACCTCGCCAGCTCCACGCTCCCGTCCGTGGACCCGGAGTCCACGTACACCATCTCCCCCACCCGCCCCACCACCGACGACAGGCACCGGCGCAGCCGCTCCCCCTCGTTCCGCCCGATCACCACCACACCCACGCGGCTCATGCGTGCACCGCCCTCGCCCCCCCCTCCCCCGCGGCGCCATCGCCCATCACCGACTCCCCGTCGCCGCACCCGCCCTCACCCGCCGCGCCCCCGCGGAGCTTCACCACCGCCGGCACGCCCACCGCCAGCGCCCCCGCCGGCACATCACACAGCACCACCGCGTTCGCCCCGAACGGCTCGGCCACCGAATAGCCCGCGATTCT
>JBIQJK010000051.1:0-24663 GCA_044507535.1 Planctomycetaceae bacterium
AGGGAGCTGGAGGGGGGCGGGGAGGGGGCGCCGTAAGGGAAAGGGGTTGGGGGGCGGGGCGGGCGTGGCTGGCGGGCGTGGCTATAGTTAGGGCCCCCCGCGATTCTTCCGAGTGTTCGGGAGACGGGAGGACGGCCCAAACCGCCCCAGAGGGGCAAGGCACGGCCGGGGATGCGGCCGCGGCGTTCTGTCGCGGGGAGCGCGGCCCGGCTTCGAAGGACACACATGATCAATGAGAACCTGATCGCGTCGCTCGGCGTGAGCGACGCGGAGACCGATGCGCTGCTCCGGGAGCTTCTGGGCGACAAGGTGGGCGCCGAGGACTCGATGGAGAGCCTGCTGGGGGAGCAGATCGGCGACTTCACTCCTGGGAACATCCTGGAGGGGAAGATCATCGGCTTCGCGGCCGACGACGTGGTGGTGGAGGTGGGGCTCAAGTCCGAGGGCCTGGTGCCCCGGGAGGAGTTCCAGGGCGGGCCGGAGCCGAAGGTGGGGGACAAGGTCCAGGTTCTGCTGGAGAAGATCGAGGGGGACGGCGGGCTGGTGGAGCTTTCCAAGCGGAAGGCGGACCGGCTGCTCTCCTGGCAGCGGATCGTCGAGACGACCCGCGAGGGGGACGTCGTCGAGGGGCGCGTGATGCGGAAGATCAAGGGCGGGCTGCTGGTGGACATCGGGGTTCCGGTGTTCCTGCCGGCGTCGCAGGTGGACGTCCGCCGGCCGGGGGACATCGGGGACTACATCGGGCGCGACATCCGCGCGGCGGTGCTGAAGATCGACACGGAGCGCCGCAACATCGTCATCAGCCGCCGCAAGCTGATCGAGGAGGAGCGCGACGCGGCGAAGAAGCGCCTGATGGAGACGCTGAAGGAGGGGCAGCTGGTCACCGGGACGGTCAAGAACATCGCCGACTTCGGCGCGTTCATCGACCTGGGCGGGATCGACGGGCTGCTGCACATCACGGACATGTCCTGGGGCCGGATCAACCACCCCAGCGAGATGCTCAAGATCGACCAGAAGGTCGAGGTCAAGGTCCTCAACATCGACCGGGACAAGGAGAAGATCGCCCTGGGGCTCAAGCAGAAGGAGGCGAGCCCGTGGGAGGAGATCGAGCAGAAGTACCCGGTCGGCTCGCGGGTCCGCGGGAAGGTGGTCAACATCATGTCCTACGGCGCGTTCGTGCGTCTGGAGGACGGGATCGAGGGCCTGGTGCACATCTCCGAGATGTCGTGGACGCGCCGGGTGAACCACCCGAGCGAGCTGGTGAGCGCCGGGGACGAGGTCGATGTGGTTGTCCTTGACATCAACAAGGACAAGCAGGAGATCAGCCTCGGGATGAAGCAGATCGAGGTCAACCCGTGGGAGCTGGTCAGCGAGAAGTACCCCCCGGGGACGATCATCGAGGGGACGGTGCGGAACCTGGCGAACTACGGCGCGTTCATCGAGATCGAGCCGGGGATCGACGGGCTGCTGCACGTCAGCGACATCAGCTGGACGAAGAAGGTCACGCACCCGAACGAGGTGTTCAAGAAGGGCGACAAGGTCCAGTGCGTGGTCATCGACGTGGACCGGGAGAAGCAGCGCGTGGCGCTGGGCCTGAAGCAGCTGACGGAGGACCCGTGGCTGCAGGCGATCCCCGAGCACTACAAGCCGGGGATGGTCGTCCGCGGGAAGGTGACGAAGATCACCAACTTCGGGGTGTTCGTGGAGCTGGAGCAGGACCTCGAGGGCCTGCTGCACATCTCCGAGCTGGCGGACCACAAGGTCGAGAACCCGATGGACGTGGTCAAGCCGGACGAGGAGGTGGACGTGAAGATCCTCCGCGTGGACACCGAGGAGCGGAAGATCGGCCTGTCGCTCAAGCGGGCGCAGTGGGGCGACACCGACCGCGGCACCAGCGAGGAGGGCGGCCTGAGCGGCCGCGCCGGGCGCGGGCCCGTCCCGACCAAGGGCGGCATGGACGAGCACGGCGCCATGGGCACCAACAAGATCATCTTCGGCCGGCCCGCGGCGGAGGACGAGGGCGAGGAGGAGTGATCCTGCTCGTCTGGTGATCGAGTGTGAAATCGAGAACGCCCGGGTCGAGAGGCCCGGGCGTTTTTTGTGGGGGGTGGAGGTGTGGGGGTGAAGAGGTGTGGAGGTGAAGAGGGAAACCCGCACCCTAACCCCCGCCCTCAGGGCGGGGGCTTCGATGGAGAGGACGGGGAGAGGGGGAGTCGGGAAGCCATGTCGAGGGGGGAGGGCGGCCAGGTAGCCCTCACCCGGCCTCTCCCAAAGGGAGAGGGGGAAGACACGGGCTGGGAGCCCGTGCTGCGGGGGAACCGGTGTGGGGTTGGGTGCGTTGGGGTACTCTGAGGGGGCGGCTCAGCACATGGCGATGAAGCTCAGCAGGGTCAGGATCGCGATTCGCTTGCGGTTCTCGGTCAGAAGGGTCAGGGCTTGCATGATCTTCTCACTTGTTCAAGGCGTGTCTCTGGATGTCTGCCGAGACGGGGAACAAGGGGCGTGCCAGCGCGGCGGGGCGGCCGGGTGGAGCCGCGTGGCGCGGGCGCGGCGGGGGGTAGGGCCGAACAAGCTTGCCACGGGGCGGGGCGGGTTGCAAGGGGTGTTGCTTGCGGGGGACATCGCGCGTTGCCGCGGGGCAACGCTGGGGCGGGTGGGTGCACTGGTGGCGGCGGTGGCGATGGTTCTCGGACTGTGCGGCGGGAGGGCGCTCGCGGCGGATGCGGCGGCAGGGGATGATGGGCGGCCGCCGTCGCCGGCGGCGACGATGGCGGCGTACAGGCTGGTGGAGTCGTGGGTGCGGGCGTGGGAGGTTCCGGCGGATGCCGGCGCGGCGGGGCTGGAGCGGATCGGGGAGGGGGGGATCGGGGGGGCGTCGGTGACGCTGCGGCTGGCGGGGCAGGTGATCGGGCGGGGGAGCGACCTGGGCGGGGGGGCGGAGTCGGTGTGGCGGGCGGCGCGGGGGGCGATGGTGGAGGCGGACCGGCGGCTGCCGCGGGGGAGCGGGCTGCTGGCGGAGGGGGCGCTGAAGGAGACGACGGGGCAGGTGATGATCAGCCTGGAGCTGGCGGGTCAGCCGCTGGCGATCGTGCCGACGCCGGCGACGTACTCGGACGCGGCGGTGGCGCTGGCGCCGGGGCTGGACGGGGTGGCGGTGAGGCTGGGGGCCGCGGGGCGGGTCGGCGTGGTGTTCCCGGGGCGGATGCTGGCGTCGAACATGCTGGGGGGGACGGCGCTGTCGCAGGCCGCGGCGGAGGCGGGGGGAGAGGCTGCGCTGGGGCTGGTGGAGCCGAAGGAGCTGGTGGAGAGGCACGGGGCGTCGCTGCTGCGGTTCCGGGTGAGCCACCTGGCGCAGACGGCGCCGGGGCAGCCGCCGGTGTTCCTGGAGCGCGGGGGGCGGGTGATCGGGGTGGGGGAGATGACGGTGGGGGCGCTGCGGGAGATGGCGGATGGGCTGGCGGGGCATCTGCGGGCACGTCTCGAGGATCACTCGGCGGGAGCGGTGTACGAGCCGTGGCGCGATGCGGCGGCGGATGGGCGGGTGCTGTCGTTGATGGACCGGGCGCTCGCCGCGGCCGCGCTGGAGCAGCACGCGCGGATGGGTTACGTCTCGGATCGGGACCGGGTGCTTGCGGCGGAACTGGTTGATGCGACGGTGGGCGAGGTCTTTCGCGAGATCGAGCGGTCGGCGCACGAGCCGGGGCGGGAGCGGGTGCTTGGGGCGGCCGAGCTGGCCGTAGCGGTGTCGCTGATGGCGGAGGCGTCGGGGACGGACAAGAGGTCGTGGGGGTGGCTGCTGCGGGTGCTCGACGGGGAGCGGCGGCTTGCGGCGGAGCTGCCCGCGGCGACTCGCGGGGTCGTCGCCTTCGGCATGGCGACGGTGGCGGGGCTGGAGGGCGCGCCGGCGGACGCTGCGCCGGTGGCGAGCAATGCAGTGCGGGCGGTGTTCCGCGAGACGCCGGAGGGGGATCTGGTCGGGCAGATGCCGTGGCTGGGGTGGGCGGAGGTGCGGCTGGCGGGGGAGGGGGCGGATGTGCCGGCGGCGGTCGCGCTGCGGCGGATGCGGGAGCGGGTGTGGGAGCACCAGCTGACGGCGGCGGTGGCGGGGGAGGACGAGCAGGACCTGGTGGGGGGGATCGTGTTCACGAAGGGGCGGACGGCGATCCCGACGTGGCAGTCGGCGCGGCCGCTGGCGTTTGTCGCGACGATGCTGGGGGACGGGCGGCTGACGGAGGAGGGGGAGTTCAACGCGGAGCTGGTGCGGCTGCTGACGAGCCTGCGGTTCCTGCGGCAGCTGCAGGTGGACGAGTCGGCGATGTGGATGTACCCGAGCCCGGAGCGGGCGCTGGGGGGGATCCGGGCGTCGGTGTGGGACCAGCGGATGCCGATCGAGGCGTCGGCGCTGACGCTGCTGGCGGTGTGCGAGACGCTGGAGGCTTTGGAGAAGAAGGCAGGGGAGTAGGAGGGGGAGTTTTCACCACGGCGGGCACGGAGGGGCACGGAGCGGTTGGGAAGATCCTTGCGCCCGCGTTGCATGCTCTGACGAAGCAGGATTGGCTTTGAAGAGGGGAGGAAGGGGGCGTCCGGAGCATTGGGCGTAGGGGGTGAGGGGGCGGCTCCCTGGTCTTGAAACGGTGTCTTCCTTCTTCTCCGTGACCGCTCCGTGATGTCCGTGGCTCCGTGGTGAAACCCCTTCCGGGGAGGGGGCGCAGGGGGGGCGGGAAGTGGGGAAATTTGGGGGGTGTGCGCCTAGGATGAAGGGCCCCCGGCGAAGGCCGGAATGGGGCTTTTTTTCCGAGTTTTCCGCGTTCTTCGGTCACCCCGCCGCGTGCCAACCCCACGCCCGGTCCAGCCGCGGAACAGGAGCGTGCGAGTGATGCAAGACGGCGTCGATCCGACTGTCCCGGCCGCGCCCGGCGGGCCCGGTGTTCCTGATGATCCGGCTGCTGGGACGCCGAGCGGGGGCGGCGAGGGCGGGGGCTCCGGCGGGGGGGGCGGTGGGACCATCGTCGATCTGAACATCGAGCGCGAGCTTCAGGACTCGTACCTGACGTACGCGATGAGCACGATCATGGACCGGGCGCTGCCCGACGTCCGCGACGGGCTCAAGCCGTCGCAGCGGCGGATCCTGGTCGCGATGAACGACCTGAACCTGCGGCCTGGGAAGAAGCACCTCAAGTGCGCCAAGATCTGCGGCGACACGAGCGGCAACTACCACCCGCACGGCGAGAGCGTGATCTACCCGACGATGGTGAACCTCGGGCAGAAGTGGCGCACGCGCGTGACGCTGGTGGACCCGCAGGGGAACTTCGGGTCGATCGACCCGGACCCGCCGGCGGCGATGCGGTACACCGAGGCGCGGCTGACGCAGGCCGCGATGGACATGCTCGAGGACCTGAACCTCGACACGGTGGACATGCAGCCGAACTACGACGACCGGCTGATGGAGCCGGTGGTGCTGCCGGGGAAGTTCCCGAACCTGATGATCAACGGGGGCGTGGGGATCGCGGTGGGGATGGCGACGAGCCTGGCGCCGAACAACCCGGTGGAGATCCTGGACTCGATCATCCGGACGGTGGAGAACCCGGAGATCCCGCTGCGCGAGCTGATGCAGGACGTGGTGGACGAGCAGGGGAACGTGGTGCGGCGCGGGGTGAAGGGGCCGGACTTCCCGACCGGGGGGGTGATCCTCGGCCGGCGTGGGATCGTGGAGGGGTACGACACCGGTCGCGGGCGGGTGACGGTGCGCGGCGAGGTGCGCGTGGAGGAGTCGGGGGGGCGGCACACGCTGATCATCGACTCGATCCCGTACAACCTCGGGCTCAACACGCTGATGGAGCGGATCGTCGAGGCGGTGAAGGAGGACAAGATCACCGACGTCGCGGACGTGCGCAACGAGTCCGGGCGCGAGGCGATGGTGCGGGTGGTGATCGAGCTGAAGAAGGGGGCGGACCCGGCGGTGGTGGAGAACCAGCTCTACCAGTTCACGCCGCTGCAGCAGAACTTCAGCATGTACAGCATCGCGCTGGTGAACCGCCAGCCGCGGACGCTGTCGCTGAAGGAGATGATCCAGTACTACATCCAGCACCGCACGGAGGTGATCCGGCGGCGGACGGCGCACCTGCTGGCGGAGGCCAAGCGGCGGGCCCACGTGCTGGAGGGGATGATCTACGCGGTGTGCGACATCGACGAGGTGATCCGGCTGATCCGCTCCAGCCGCACGCGGCAGGAGGCGATCGAGAAGCTGATGGAGCGGGGGTTCCGGATCCCGCCGGACCACCGGTACGCGCCGCTGATCCCGCAGCGGCTGATGGCGATCGCGGCGCGGGCGGAGGCCCGGGGCGGGGTGAGCCTGACGCGGGTGCAGGCGGAGACGATCGGCGGGATGCGGCTGATCCAGCTGGTGGGGCTGGAGATCGAGCGGCTGGCGAACGAGTACCGGCAGATCGTCGAGCAGATCGAGGACTACGAGGACATCCTGGCGACGCCCGCGCGGATCGACGCGATGATCATCGCCGACTGCGAGGAGATGAAGGGGCGGTACGGGGGGAAGATCGGGCAGCGGCTGACGCGGATCGACGAGTCCTCCGACGGGGCGGACATCGACATCGAGGCGCTGATCGCCGAGGAGGACGTGGCGGTGACGATCTCGCGGGCCGGGTACGCCAAGCGGGTGTCGCTGAGCACGTACCGGCAGCAGGGGCGCGGGGGCAAGGGGATCATCGGCGCCAGCGCCAAGGACGAGGACTTCATCGAGCACCTGTTCGTGGCGAGCACGCACGACCACCTGCTGTGCTTCACGAACACGGGGCGGGTGTTCAAGATCAAGGTGTACGAGCTCCCGGAGCTGCCGCGGCAGAGCAAGGGGCGGCCGCTGGTGAACCTGATCGAGCTGCGGCCGGGGGAGCGGACGTGCGCGTACCTGGCGGTGAAGGACTTCGAGGAGAGCAGCAACTACCTGACGTTCGTCAGCCGCGACGGGATCGTGAAGCGCACCGCGCTGAAGGACTACCGGAACGTCAACAAGTCCGGGCTGATCGCGGTGGGGCTGAAGGAGGGGGACGAGCTGCTGAGCGTGACGATCACGTCGGGGACGGACGACGTGCTGCTGGCGACGGCGGCGGGGCAGGCGATCCGGTTCAACGAGGGGGACGTGCGGCTGATGGGCCGCTCGGCCGCGGGGGTGAAGGGGATCGAGCTGGCCGAGGGGGACCGGGTGGTGGGGGTGGTGTGCGTGCCGATGAAGCAGGACGCGGACGGCGACCTGATGACGGCGGACACGGAGCTGCAGCTGCTGACGATCACGGAGAACGGCTACGGCAAGCGGACGCCGATCGACGAGTACCGCGTGCAGCCGGAGTCGGGGAAGATGCGGTCGCAGTCGCGGGGCGGCAAGGGGCGCGTGGACATCAACACCGGCGAGCGCAACGGGCGGTCGGTGGCGGCGATCGCCGTGCACGCGCCGCACACGGCGGACGAGCCGGGCGGGGACGACGTCGTGGTGGTCAGCCGCGGCGGGATGGTGGTTCGGATGCGGGCGGCGGAGATCCGGCTGTGCGGGCGCGGGGCGCAGGGCGTCCGCGTCGTGAAGCTGGACGAGGGGGACTCGGTGGTCGCGGCGGCGCGGGTGGCGGAGGAGGACAGCGGGGAGTGAACGCCGTGACACGGGCCTTTCCGCCCGCGTCCTGAGGGATGGCGGCGGCAAGGAGGGGGAGGCTCACGGGCGCAGTTTGGGCCCTGTGGGTCGATCGCCATGCTACCATGCCCGCCCCGGCGGCGAACCGCTTGGACGCCGGGGGCGTAACGGAACCTGCGCGAGCCCCGCCCACGCCGGAATCCGGTAAGGTACTCCCCATGCCCATCGACTGGTCCGACAACATCACCATCGCCGAGCTCGCGGACGAGCCGGAGCTGTCCGAGGAGTTCGCGGCGATCTGGGGGCGGCTGAACGACGGGGAGGCTCCGGGGCCGATCCCGCACCTGGTGCTGAACTTCTCCGGGGTGACGTACCTCAACAGCTCGCACCTGGCGCAGCTGCTGCGGATGCGCAAGCGGCTGGGGGAGCTGAACCGGCAGCTGGTGCTGTGCTCGCTGGGGGACGACCTGTGGTCGGTGATGATGCTGACGGGGCTGGACAAGCTGTTCCGGTTCGCATCCGACCCGCTGACGGCGCTGGCGGGGTTGCAGCTCGAGGAGGCCGGGGATCGGGGGTGAGGGTGGAAAAGGGCCACATGGCAAAGGGCCAAAGGGCCAAATCGGGAAGGAGATCGGGGGGGTGCGACCGGGGGGAGGGCGGCCGGTACATAGGGGTGTATGGCGAGCATGACCGCGACGCAATCGGCCGGCCGAACTGATCCTGTCCGCTCGGAGAGCGGCGGGAGGTGGGGACCGCCGGTGGCGGAGCTGCGGGGGGTGCGGAAGACGTACTACAAGCCGGACGGGTCGGTGATGGTCGAGGCGCTGCGGGGGGTGGACCTGGTCATCCCGCGGGGGCAGTACGTGGCGATCATGGGGGCGTCGGGGTCGGGGAAGTCCACGCTGATGAACACGCTGGGGTGCCTGGACCGGCCGACGGCGGGGGACTACCTGCTCGACGGGCAGAATGTGGCGACAATGCCGGACGAGGAGCTGTCGGCGTTCCGGGGGCGGAAGATCGGGTTCGTGTTCCAGGCGTTCAACCTGATCCCGGAGCTGACGATCGAGGAGAACGTGGAGGTCCCGCTGTTCTACCAGGGGGTGAGGCTGAAGGAGCGGCGGCAGCGGGCGTGCGAGACGCTGGGTCTGGTGGGGCTGGGGAACCGGCTGGGGCACCGGCCCAGCGAGCTCTCGGGCGGGCAGCAGCAGCGCGTGGCGATCGCGCGGGCGCTGGTGACCAACCCGGTGGTGCTCATGGCCGACGAGCCGACGGGGAACCTCGACAGCGCGACGGGTGAAGCGATTTTGCAGGTGATCGAGGACCTGCACAAGGGGGGGATGACGATCGTCATGGTGACGCACGACGACCGGATCGCGACGCGGTGCGAGCGGGTGGTGCGGCTGCGGGACGGGGTGGTGGAGGTGGATCGGGTGAATGTGAAGTCGTGAGCGCTGCGGGGGTAGCGGGTCGGGTCGCGCTGCTCACTTGACGTACCGCCAGAGGTACCACCCCTCCGCGACGGGCGTGCACTCGATGGGTTTGCCCCATGCAATCGGGTCCTTCGGGAGCCCGTCCGGGTAGCAGACGAAGCCCCCTCGAAACCGGCGATATCGAAGTAGAAACGGCGCACGGAGAGCCGCCGCGGTGACTGACCATCCGGCAGTTCGTAGAGGACCTCGAAGTAGGGGTCGTGGTCGTTCGAGACCCAGCAGCACTCAACGGCGATGAGGAGCAGGCGTTCGCCCCCGGCGCCGGTCAAGTGGTAGAGCACGCCGCGCATGGGTGGGCCGTTGCGGGGCTTCTGGAGAGTCTGCTCGAAGCCGGGGGCCTCGGCCGCGAGGACATCGTTCAGGAGGGCGGCGAGATCGGGGAGCTGCTCGGTCGTGAGCGATGGGCGCGGGCCGTCGAGCGTGCCGCGTGTTCGAGCGCCCGAAGGGGCCGCCTGCGGAGGAGGTAGTAGTCGTACTCCGAGGGATCGAGGGCCTTGTCGGCCTCGTACCACCCGGGGCCGCCGTACTTGCCGATCACGGCGAAGTGGGAGCTCCCGTCCGGGTTCTCGATCTGCTCGAAGAAGGTGACGGACTCGACCTCGCGCGAGGCGAGGACACGGGCATCGGGTGCGGGGCGGGCGAAGAAGTAGCCCCAGGTGGCCTTGGAGATCAGCGCGGCGAGGGCGGCGGCCACCAGGAGGACGGCGAGCATGGCGACGGTGAGGATCGACCACCCGCGGCGCGGGACGCCGAGGCGAGGTGCGGCGGTCGGCGGCGTGGAGGGCTGGGTTGGGCCTGGGGCGGGCATGACGCTCCGCGCCAGTGTACTTGCCCAGCGGCTGCGTTGGTGCTGGTGGAGGTTGGAGAGGGGTAGTCGGGGGGCCATGTAGAGGAGGGGAGAGGAAGAGAAAGAGAGAGGGAGAGGGCACGGCCGGCGCCCCCCCAAAGCCGCCGGCCGTGGCACCCGGATTGGCGCGGGGGGACGGTTGAGGCGGGGAGGAAGGGGAGACATGGGCTGGAAGCCCATGCCACGGTAGAAGGAAGAGACACGGGCTGGAAGCCCGTGCCACAGGGGTGAGGGGTCAGGCGGCGAGGCGGGTGGGGGTGGCGAGGCCGCGGCAGGCGAGGGCGATGAGGGTGACGTCGTCCTGCTGGTGGAGGGAGCCGGTGGCGTGGTCGAGGCGGGCGGCGACGTCGGCCATGCCCTCGGCGAGGGAGCGGCGGCCGCCGGCGACGGAGGTGAAGGGGCGGCAGAGCTCGGGGGAGATGGTGACGATGGACCTGGAGTCGTCGTCGGCGATGGCGATGCCGTCGGTGTGCAGGAGGAGGACGTCGCCCTCGTTCATGCGGACGGTGAGGTGCTCGTAGTCGGCCTCTTCGACGACGCCCAGGAGTGTGCCGGAGACGTCGAGGACCTTCGGGCCCGAGCGGGTGACCAGGACGGGCGGGGGGTGGCCGGCGGCGGCGAGGGTGGTGTCGCCGGTGCGGGAGTCGATGACGCCGACGACGGCGGAGGCCATGCGGGCGGCCCCGCCGCGGGCGCCGCAGAGGGCGGCGTTGAGGCGTGCGAGGGCCTCGCCGGGGGGGACGAGGCGAGCGCCGTCGGCGGAGTGCTGCTTGAGGGAGAGCTGGGCGGTGATGAAGAGGGTGAGCAGGGCGGCGGCGACGCCGTGGCCCATGGCGTCGGCGAGGACGAAGCCGGCGTGGTGCTCGTCGAGGCGGACGATGTCGTAGACGTCGCCGGAGACGAAGCCGGCGGGGCGGTAGAGGACGTCGAAGTCCAGGCCGGGGAGCTCGGGGAAAGCCTTGGGGAGGAACTCGCGCTGGATGTGGCCGGCGAGGAGGAGCTCCTCCTGGAGGCGGCTGATCTCGGCGGAGGCGCCGTCGTGGACGAACTGGGCGGCGCGGAGCTCGGTCTGGAGGCGGCGGACGGCGGGCTGGCGGCCGGCGAGGGTGTGCAGGACGCAGGCGAGGGTCTGCGGGGGGGTGGTCGGGGGGAGGAGGAGGAGGGTGTCGGAGGCGAGGCCGCGGAGGGTCTCGTCGGCGGGGGAGCCGAGGAGGACGGCGGGGGTGAGTGCCTCCTCGACCATGTCGGCGAAGTTGACGAGGCGGGCGACGCCGCTGCGGGGCCTGGAGGCGCCGAGGACGAGGAGGGAGTCGAAGCCGACGAGGGAGGAGGCGTCGGCGACGCGCTCGAGGGGGAACGACTCAATATTGGGTGACGGCGACCCGGGGGGCCACGCGCCGGCGATGGCCTCGCGGAGGGCGGAGAGGGACCAGTCCTGGTCGTCGGCGATCACCAGGCCGAGCCGCGGGCCGCGCGCCGGGGGGGCGAGGAAACCGGGCTGGTGGTCGGGGAGCATCGGGGCGTCCGTGCGGCTGGTAGGGGTTGAGCGGGCGCACGGGGGGCGCGGGGCGCCCGGGGCCCGTGATCCGCGGGTCGATGATGGGGGGATCGGCCTAGCTGGCCCGCTTCTTGAGGGGCTCGATGTCGAACTCGAGCTTATCGCCCGGCTTCACGCCGAGCTCCTTGATCATCCCGCCGCGGAGCTCGACGACCAGGCCGGTGGGGAAGCGGCTGGGGTAGCGCTTCAGGCGCATCTCGTAGGCGTAGTCCGATTCGCCGGGCTTGCGGGGCTCCTCGGGGACCATGGCGTGGGTGGTCAGGACGCGGCCGGCACCGTCGAGGTAGATGATGTCGATGGGGATGGGGCAGTCGCGCATGACGAAGTCGCGCCGGGCGATGTCGGGGAAGACGAAGAGCATGCCGCCGTCCTCGGCGATCTCGGTGCGGTCGCCGAGCCCCTTGGTGCGCGTCTTGTCGTCGAGGGCGGGCTCGAGCTTGAAGACGCGGCCGGCGATGGTGACGGGGATGCGCTCCGGCTCGCCGGCGGGGGCCCTGGAGGAGGGGGAGTCGGAGGAAGGGGGCGTCGTGTCGCTGGCGCCCTGGGCGGAGCAGGCGGCGGCGGCGAGGGTGGCGGCGAGCATCGCCGCGGCGAGGGTCAGGTGAAGCTGCGGAGCCATTGGTCGTCCTCGGGGTGAAAGGTGACCGGTTCGGGGGGCATTCTACTCAGATGGAAGGCGTTGCTGAACGCCGCGGCGGACATGGGCTCGCGGGGGGCGCCGGGGATGGACCAGTGGGCGATGAGGCCGATGACGGCCTCGGCGGGGACGCCCAGGGCGCGGTAGTGGTCGATGCGGGTGTCGCCGTGGCGTTTGGCGAGGCGGCGGCCGTCCTCGCCGCGGACGAGGGGGAGGTGGGTGTAGGCGGGCTCTGGGCCGAGGCCGAGGGCGCGGTAGAGCAGGAGCTGACGGGCGGCGGAGTCGAGGAGGTCGTCGCCACGGACGACCTGGGTGACGCGCTGGCGGTGGTCGTCGACGACGACGGCGAGCTGGTAGGCGGGCTGGGCGCGTTTGGTCCAGACGACGAAGTCGCCGACGGTGGCGGCGACGCTGATGGACTGCGGGCCGGCGAAGGCGTCGGTGAAGCGGACGGGATCGTCGTTGACGGCGATTCGCCAGTTGGTGGACTCCGCGGCGGCGTCGAAGGGGAGAGGGGCGAGCGGGGGGCGGAGGTGGGCGGGGAAGGGCGTGTCGTGGGCGCCCTCCTGGGGGGCGGAGGCGGCGGCCTCGATCTCGGCGCGGGTGAGGCTCGAGGGGTAGACGCGGGCGCGGGAGGCGAGGGACCGCATGGCGGCGCGGTAAGGCTTAAGGTCTGCGGACTGGATAAGGGGGTTCTCAGGCGGGGCGCCAGGGGGGGGCGGATCCCAGTCGATGCCGAGCCAGCGGAGGGTGTCGATGAGGCCCGCGGCGGCGCCGGGCTTGACCCGGGGTGTGTCTAAGTCCTCAATCCGCAGTATGATGCGCCATCCCAGCCGACGGGCGAGGGCCCAGGTGATCAGAAAGGTCCGGGCGTTGCCCAGGTGCAGCGCCCCGGTGGGGGAGGGGGCGAGGCGGGTGACTTGCTCGGAGATGGGATCGCTCAGAGGCCGGGGCACAGGGGCAACGGTACACTGGGTGAGTGGGGGTGGACGGGCTTGGGAGGGGGTGGGGGAGTTTTGGCTCGGCCGGGGGAGGACGGGGCGGGGCGGCGTACGATCCGACGCCGAACGAGTCCGAGCCGGAGAAGCAGTGGCCGGGTGTGAGGAAGGCACCGGGCATGGAGCCGCGGATGGAGAAGCTGACTGAAGCGCAGATCGAGGCGCAGCTTACAGCGCACGGGGAGTGGTCGGAGACGGGCGGGGCGATCCAGCGGACGTACCAGTTCGAGGACTTCGGCGCGGCGATGCGGTTCGTCAACGCGGTTGCGCAGGCCGCGGAGGAAGCCGATCACCATCCGGACATCCTGGTGCGGTACAACAAGGTGACGCTGACGTTCTCGACGCACGACGCCGGGGGGGTGACGCAGAAGGACTTCGACCTGGCGGGGAAGTGCGACCAACTGGCAGCGGGGGCGGTGGTGCGGTAGGGGTTGGCGCGATGGGTTGAAGGGGGCCGTGGGGTGGGTCGGGGTGTCGCCCCGCTGGGGCCCTGCAGGAGATGAGGCGCGGGTTGATCGGGAGGAGCTCCGCTGACCCAGGGCTCCGCCGCGAAGCGCGGCTGCGCCCTGGGCTACTCCGTGGCGCCGCTTCGCGGCTGAGAGGGGAGAGCTGAGAGGGGAGAGGAGAAAAGAGGGAGGAGAGCACAGCCGGCCCAGGGCGGCCGGCTGTGGCACCCGGGTCGTCGTGGCACGCGGTTGAGGCGGGGAGCAGGGGAGAGAAGGAGACGCGGGCTGGTAAGTCCGTGCCATGAGGGGGGAGGGCGGGTCAGCAGCCGCCGGTGAGGGCGGCGAGCCAGGACGTCAGGAACGCCGAGATGTCGTTGGAGTTGGTGACGCCGTCGCCGTTGTAGTCGGCGCCGGCGGGGGGATTCTGCACGGCGTCGAGCCAGGCGGTGAGGAAGGCGCTGATGTCGTTGGAGTCGGTTGCGCCGTCGGCGTTCCAGTCGGCGGGGCAGCGGCAGCCGTCGGCGACGCCGTCGCCGTTGATGTCGCTGGGCTGGGCGGGGACGATCTTGAAGACCTCCCAGCCGACGAGGTCGGCGATGTAGATCTCGCCCCAGGCGTCGCGTCCGAAGGAGGAGATGAAGCTGAGGGTCAGGCCGCCGCCGGGGGCGAGCTCGGCGGTGCGGTTGGCGAACTCGGTGATGTTCTGGCCGTCGAAGCGGAGGGTGAAGATGTTGTGGTTGCAGAAGTCGGCGAAGAAGTAGGTTCCCTGGAGCTCGGGGATGGCGCAGCCGCGGTAGACGACGCCGCCGGTGACGGAGCAGCCGGCGAGGTTGGTGGGTGGGACCTGCTGGGAGTGGTGGTAGACGAGGAAGGGGTAGGAGAGGGCGTCCGGGTCGGCGCACAGGCCGGGCGTTCGGACGACGTGGCCCTCGTAGCAGGGCCAGCCGTAGTTGCGGCCGCCTGTGTAGCCGGGGTCGCCGGGCAAGGTGCCGGGGATGTGGGCGGGCTGGAAGTTGATCTCCTCCCACGCGCCGTCGCCGACGTCGGCGAGGTAGAGGTCGCCGGTGGCGGGGTCGAGGTCGTTGCGCCAGAGGTTGCGGATGCCGTAGGCCCAGATCTCGTCGTCGCCCTCGACGCCGACGAAGGGGTTGTCGGGGGGGATGGTGTAGTGGCGGTCGGGGTCGTCGGGGAAGCCGTCGTCGTCGTCGTTGCCGGGGATGTCGTCGGGGCCGTCGAGGTCGATGCGGAGGAGCTTGCCGGAGAGGTTGTCGGTGATGTCCTGGGCGGCGGCGGAGGCGAGGTGGCCGCCGTCGCCGACGGCGAGGTAGAGGTTGCCGGCGGCGTCGAAGTCCATCCACCCGGAGTTGTGGACGGTGTTGTGGTCGGGGACGCGGAGGACGATTTTCGCGGAGTCGGGGTCGGCGGCGTTGGAGGTGAGCGGGTCGCCCAGGGCGCGGTAGCGGACGAGGTGGACCTCGGTGCCGAAGTTGCCGTAGATCCAGAAGTAGCCGTTGTCGGCGAAATCGGGGTGGAAGGCCATGCTCAGCAGGCCGTTCTCGCCGCCGGTGTGCATGCCGGAGATGGTCAGATAAGGGTCGGGGAGGAGGGTGTTGGTGCGCAGGTCGAGCACGCGGATCCTGCCGACGCCCTGGATGCCCTGCTCGATGATGAAGAGGCGGTTGTAGTCGCCGCGGGGAGCGCCGATCCAGGTGGGCTGGGCGACGCCGGAGGCGACGCGGACGGTGGTGAGCTGCGGCGTGCCCTGCGCGGCGGCGAGGCCGGGGAGGGCGGCCGTGGCGGCGACGGCCGCGGCCAGAGGGAGGATGCGTCGGGCCGGGGAGAGTGCGGCGGGGCGGGTGGGGCGGGGCATCACAGAACAGACTCCGGCAAGCATGGTGTGGTGAGGCGTGGCGGCGGGGCCGCGGCCGGCGTGGCGGCGCGGGTGGAGCGGCCCGGGCGCGTGGGCAGGCCCGCGCGTGGGGGCGGCCGCGTTCGCACGCGGCCGCGCTGTACGCCAGCATACACGGTGTCCGGGCGGGTGCCACGCCCCCCGGCGGATTGTCGCGTCCCGTTATGGGGCGGTCGTCAGCACCCCGTCGCGACGGCGTTCGTCCAGGCCGAAAGGAAGCAGGGGATGTCGGCGCTGGAGACGTCGCCGCTGCCGTCCACATCTGCCTCGAGCGAGCCGGTCTGGATCGAGTGCATCCAGGTCGCGATGAACGCGGAGACGTCGGCGCTGTTGACCGCGCCGTTGCGGTCGGCGTCGGCGAGGCAGGGCGGGGGCGGGTCCGGGGGGAGGGGGGCGGGGCGGTCGGCCACGTCGGCCTTGGGCGGGGGCTGCATGAGGTCGCCCTGCTCGTTGTGGCTGACGGGGGTCCTGCTCGGTGGGGGAGGGGCGGCGGTGGCGGGCAGGACGGAAACGATCGCGGCGAGCCCGATGGCGAGGCTGCTCTTGTGCTGGTGAGACATCTTGAGGGGCCCTTGTGGTTCAGTTGTCGCCGACGACCGTGGCGGTCTGGAGGATCTTCCAACCGGTGGAGCGGAACATGGGGAAACGGCCCATGGTGCCGACGATGACGCGGACCTCCTCGTGGTCGATGGTCCAGTCCACGGGGAAGCCGGCCAGATCATTGAGGCGCTGGCGCTGGAGGAACTCGAGGGAGAAGAGCCGCTCGCGCATCGACCAGTTGTCGAGGCGGTCGGCGATCTCGTAGCCCTTGTTGGTGAAGACGGCCATGTGGCGCTGCAGGTCCCGCCCGGCGAGGTGGCGCAGGGCGATGTTGCAGCCGAAGATGCACCACCAACCGTAGCTCTCCAGGCCGTCGCCGACGAGGCCGTGCTGCGGGTCGTCGGATGAGCCCTTGGCGGGCTCGTCGACGGCGCCGAGGCCGGCGGCGAGGGTGGCGACGGCGTCGAGGGGGGCGACGGCGCCGAGCTCGACGTCGGCCTCGATGATGCCGGCGCGGCAGGTGTTGGCGATGCCGCGCCACGCGGGGTTGTCGCGCTCGTGGGCGAGGGCGGTGTAGAGGGCGGCGGCGGTCTGGAGGGCGGCCCTGGCGGCGCGGGCGTGGTGGGTGCGCCGGTCGGGCTCGAGGGAGATGAGGCGGCGGGAGGCGTTGCCGAGGACGTAGTGGGCGAAGGCGTTGGCGGCGCGGACGTTGGTCGAGTCCGCGGGGAGGCCGGAGGCGGGGTCGGCGATCTCGTCGATGATGTCGCGCGCCATGGCGCGGGCCTCGAGGAGGTTCCAGAGCGTGTAGTAGGAGTTGGCGAGATTGACGCGGAGGAGCAGGCGCACCTCCGGGTCGATGGGGCTCTCGGCCAGGCCGCGCCGGACGGCCTCGAGCTGGCGGGTGTAGCGGCCCAGGCCGTCCCACGCGCCGGACTCGCGGTGGCAGGCGAGGGCGCGCTGCTGGGGGGTGCGGGCGACGGCGTACATGCGCTGGGCGATGCGGCCCATGAGGGCGAACCTGCCGGCGCGGTGGGCCTCGCGCGCCGCGGCGTTGAGCTCGTCGAAGCTCGCGGCATTCGGGGGCTCGTCGGGGAGGGGATCGGGGTCGCCGCGGTCCCAGATCGCCTCGGCGACGTCGCCGACGGGCCAGTCGAGGACGTCGGCGAGGCGGATGAGGTAGTCGAGCTTGGGGTTGCCGTTGGCGGGGAAGAGGCGGGTCTGGTCGCGTCCGAGAGCGTCGGCCAGCTGCTTGCGCGTGAGCCCCTTGTACACGGTGGCCAGGCCAAGCAGCTGCTGCTGATTTGACTTGCGCACGTCGTCGTGAGCCATGAGCATGTACTCCGAGCCGCGGTCTCTCTCCCCCCTCTGCGCCAGATCACCACGGGAGCCGTGCCGCGGCGGGCGTGACAAGAACGTCACCGGGTAGGAGTTTCCCGCGCCGGGAGCGGGAAGACCCGGGGATTGCGAAAATGCATGCGGAAAAATCGGGGAAACTTTGTCGGTTAGTTGAAATATGGTGGGCGTGCGGGTTCGCGGTTCGGGCGGCGGCGCGGGCGCGGGGCGGTACACCCTGGGGTCGATCGGGCGGGGCGCGGGGGGGCAAAGGATCGGAAGGCTTTGTCAATGAAGAACTTGTGTGCGGCGGCGGCTGTGGCGGTGGCCGTCGGGGTCGGGGGGATGGCGGCGATGCAGGGGGCGCCGGGGCGGCAGGGGACATCCTGGCAGCAGGGCGCCCGCGGCCGTCAGGGGACGTCCGCGCGGCAGGGGGCGGCGGGGGCTGCGGGGCCGACGGCGCGGCTGACGTTCGTGACCAACGCCTACGCATCGTGGCGAGCGGGCGCGACGACATCACGCCGGTATGGTCGCCCGACGGCGCATCGATCGCGTTCGTGAGCGAGCGCGACGGCAACCGGGAGGTGTACGTCTGCGACGCCGACGGCGGGAACCAGCGGAACCTGACGCGGGACGGCGGGCAGGACATCCATCCGTGGTGGTCGGCGGACGTGCGGAGGATCGCGTACGCCTCCGGGCCGGCGTCGGTGGCGGGGCGGTTCCGGATCATGATGATGGACGCGGGCGGTGGGAACAAGGTGGCGGCGACGGAGCTGCAGGCGGGGGAGTTCCAGCACGACCGGCACCCGTTCTTCTCGCCGGACGGCACGCGGCTGAGCTTCACGCGGTCCCGGGAGGGCGCGAGGGAGAGCGCCGACATCTGCGTGATGGGCGTGCCGTAGCCGGCGCGGCGCGCGCGTGAGCGTGGGCATGAAATGCGGCTCATGCGGTTCGCGCTGCGCCCCGCGGGTGGAGGAAATATCAGAGGGGGCGGCGCGGGGGCGGGTAGGCTTGCGAGGGAGGATGCGGGCGCGGGGCGCTCGGCGTGAAAGGGGGTCGGCGGCGTGATCGATCGGCGCGGGGCGAGATCGTCGGTGCTGTTCCCGGGTGTGCTCTGCCCGGTGTCGGAGGGGGTGTGGACGCCGGCGGTGGATGTGTATGTGTCGGAGGACGGCGGGGAGTGGCTGGTGAAGGTGGACGCCGCGGGGGTGTCGCCGCGGGATGTGGATGTGCGGGTGGAGGGGCGGGAGCTGGTGGTGCGCGGGGCGCGGCGGGATGCGCTGGTGCACGAGGGGTACCGGGTGCACCGGATGGAGATCAGCTACAGCGAGTTCGAGCGGCGGGTGTCGCTGCCGTGCGGGGATGGGCTGGAGCGGTGCGAGATGAGCTGGGGGATCCGCGACGGGATGGTGCTGGTGTTCATCCGGCTGCAGGGGGCAAGCGGAGGCGCGTGATGGTCGCTGAGCGTGGCGCGGCGGAAGCTCGGGCGGGGGCCGGGGGGCGCATGGGCGCCGAGGGGGCGGCGGGGCTGGTGCTGTCGCTGCCGGTGCTGCCGGTGAAGGAGACGGTGCTGTTCCCCGGTCTGACGACGACGGTGACGGTGGGGCGGAAGGGGTCGGTGAGCGCGATCCAGGCGGCGCTGGCGACGGAGGACAAGACGCTGGTGGTGGTGGCGCAGCGCGACTCGGAGGTGGAGAGCCCCGGGCCGGGGGACCTGTACACCGTGGGGACGCGTGCGGTGATCCGGCAGATGGCCCCGGACGACTCGGGGGGCGTGCGGACGCTGCTGGTGGGGATGGAGCGGGTGGAGATCGAGGCGTTCGAGCAGATGGAGCCGTACCGGCGGGCGCGGGTGCGGACGCTGCCGAGGCCGACGGACTCGGGGCCGGAGGTGGAGGCGCTGCGGCGGAGCGTGCTGGAGTTGGGGCAGCGGGCGCTGGAGCTGACGCGTCCGGGGGTGGAGGTGGACCTGTCGCGGGTGCTGCCGGGGGCGGGGGACCCGCTGATGCTGGCGGGGGTGGTGGCGTCGATGCTGCCGCTGGAGACGGAGAAGGAGCAGGCGGTGCTGGAGGCGCCGACGCGGGCGGAGGCGCTGCGGCTGGCGCTGGGGTACCTGCGGGACGAGGTGCAGGTGCTGGAGGTGCGGCAGCAGATCGCCGGGCAGGCCTCGGACGAGATGCAGAAGACGCAGCGGGAGTACATCCTGCGGCAGCAGCTGAAGGCGATCCAGTCGGAGCTGGGGGAGACGGACCCGCAGAAGGCGGAGGTGGCGCAGCTGCGGGAGAAGCTGGAGGCGGCGCAGCTCCCGGAGGCGGTGCGGAAGGAGGCGGAGCGGGAGCTGGGCCGCTTGGAGCGGCTGCCGGCGGCGGCGCCGGACTACCAGATGACCCGCGGGTACCTCGAGCTGGTGGCGGAGCTGCCGTGGGGGGCCTCGACGGAGGACGTGATCGACCTGAAGCGGGCGCGGGCGATCCTGGACGAGGACCACTACGACCTCGACGAGGTGAAGGACCGGATCATCGAGGAGCTGGCGGTGATGAAGCTCAACCCCGGGGCGCACGCGCCGATCCTCTGCTTTGTGGGGCCGCCGGGGGTGGGGAAGACGTCGCTGGGGCAGTCGATCGCGCGGGCGCTGGGGCGGCGGTTCGAGCGGCTGAGCCTCGGGGGAGTGCACGACGAGGCGGAGCTGCGGGGGCATCGGCGGACGTACATCGGGGCGATGCCGGGGCGGATCATTCAGGCGATCCGCCGCGCGGGGGTGAACAACCCGCTGCTGATGCTCGACGAGGTGGACAAGCTGGGGCAGGGGTTCCACGGCGATCCCGCGGCGGCGCTGCTGGAGATCCTCGACCCGGCGCAGAACAACACCTTCCGCGACAACTACCTCGACCTGCCCTTCGACCTCTCGAAGGTGTTCTTCATCACGACGGCGAACACGACGGAGACGATCCCGCGCGCGCTGCTGGACCGGATGGAGGTGCTGCGGCTGTCGGGGTACAGCCACGAGGAGAAGCTGTTCATCGCGAAGAAGTACCTGCTGCCGCGGCGGGTCAAGGAGGCGGGGCTGGGGGAGGGGCGGCTGGTGGTCCCCGACGAGGTGCTGATGCGGGTGATCGCGCGGTACACGCGGGAGGCGGGGGTGCGGGAGCTGGAGCGGGTGCTGGGGCGGATCGCGCGGCGGGTGGCGAAGCGCTTCGCGGAGCAGGCGGAGACGGGCGGGGGCGGGGAGGCGGAGCCGGTGGTCGTGCGCGTGGAGGACCTGCAGGACCTGGTCGGCGACGAGCGGTTCTTCCCGGAGGAGGCCAGGCCGGAGCTGCGGCCGGGGGTGGCCGCGGGGCTGGCGTGGACGCCGATGGGGGGGGAGATCCTGTACATCGAGGCCGCGCTTCTGCCGCAGGCGGGCGGCGGAGGGGGGCTGAGGATCACCGGGTCGCTTGGGGAGGTGATGCGGGAGTCGGCGCAGGCGGCGCAGGCGTACATCTGGTCGCACGCGTCGGAGCTGGGGCTGGATGTGCGGGTGCTGAAGGAGAACGGGGTGCACGTGCACGTGCCGGCGGGGGCGGTGCCGAAGGACGGGCCGTCGGCGGGGGTGGCGATGGTCGCGGCGATGGCGTCGCTGTACGTGGGGGTGCCGCTGCGGAAGGACACGGCGATGACGGGGGAGATCACGCTGACGGGGCTGGTGCTGCCGGTGGGGGGGATCAAGGAGAAGGTGCTGGCGGCGCACCGGGCGGGGCTGTCGCGGGTGATTCTGCCGCGGGAGAACGAGCGGGACCTGCGGCACGTGCCGAAGCAGGTTCGGGAGGAGTTGGAGTTCATTCTGGTCAAGGAGATCGGGGAGGTGCTGCGGGCGGCGCTGGTGGATGGAGAAAAGATGGCCGGGCTTGGACGGGAAGCGGTCGGAAGTGAGCAGGGGGAGGGGACGCCGCCGTCGGGGGGCGATTGAGGGGTAAATCGTGTTTGCACAAGAAGTTGCGTGCGTTCGCCACGGAGGCGGCGGTGGTGTGGCGCGCCCGTCGGGGGGCGTGCTGGGAACAGGAACTGAACAGGCAGAACTGATTTGGCATGCCAACGGGCCACACGGATGTGCCGAATTCGGTACCCTGCACTCTGGTAATGGGATCAGGGGAGGTCGGAGACATTCGGTATGGCGAAGAACGGAAGAGGCCGGGGAGGGAAGATCGAGGTCGAGCACCTGTCGGCGGAGTGCCACAAGGTCGGATTGATCCCGACCGGCGGCTGGCGGGCGACGCTCGCGATGAACATCATCCTGAAGGGTCCGGACGGGCAGCGGTACCGGGGCGGCGGGTCGCGGCTGCACGTGCGTGTGTACCCGGTGCTGGAGCCGAGCGCGGGCCGGCGCAAGCCGGACGAGGGAGAGGGCGCGAAGAAGAAGGCCGGCGCCAAGAAGAAGAAGACCAGCCGCAAGCGCGCGGCGCCGCAGGCGTAGCGGACGCGCACGGAGGGGGATGCACAACCGGCGCGGGCGCCGCTGCAAGGCGGCGCCCGCGCCTTTGATGGCGGCGGTCGATCGGTCGGCGCGAAGCGCTGAGATGCGAGGTCGTTGCGCACGCTGCGTGCGGTGCGCCCGGTCGGAGCGAGCGGCCAGCTGGGCTGGGGCGTGCGTGCGTGCGGACGCCGAATAAATAACAATTTACATGCGCTTTGCGGCGTCGGCCTGCGGATGCAGTCGTTATCATCCGTTGTTCACCGGTGCGCGCACGATGCCCGCCCAGCCCAAAGGAAGTTCATGAACCAGCGGAGCGACGCCGAAACCCCCGTGCCGACCGCGTTGCTTTCGCATCACCATCCCTGGGCCGACTCGGCTCATCTGGCTGCGATCGTCGAGTCCTCGGACGACGCGATCGTCACCGAGGACCTTCAGGGTCAGATCACGAGCTGGAGCCGCGGGGCGGAGCGGATCTTCGGGTACGCCGCGGCGGAGGCGATCGGCCGGCCCATCTCGATGCTGATCCCGCCGGAGTTGCGGGGCGAGGGGCCGGAGATCCTGGAGCGGATCGCACGCGGCGAGCGGGTGGACCACTACGAGACGGTGCGCATCGCCAAGGACGGCCGGCGGGTGGACATCTCGCTGACGGTCACGCCGCTGCGTGACGATCGGGGGAGGGTGGTGGGGGCGTCGAAGATCGCGCGCGACATCACCGAGCGGGGCCGCGGGGAGCGGTCGCGGCTGCTGCTGGCGGCGGTCGTGGAGTCGTCGGACGACGCGATCATCTCCAAGGACCTCCGGGGGCGGATCACCAGCTGGAACGCGGGGGCGGAGCGGCTGTACGGGTACGCGGCGGATAAGGCGATCGGGCTGAGCGTGTCGATCCTGATCCCGCCGGAGCGGCAGGACGAGGAGCCGGAGATCCTGCAGCGGATCACGCGCGGCGAGCGGGTGGACCACTACGAGACGGTGCGGGTGGCGAAGGACGGGCGGCGGATCGACGTGTCGCTGACGGTGTCGCCGGTGCGGGACGAGCAGGGGCGGATCATCGGCGCATCGAAGATCGCGCGGGACATCACCCAGCAGAAGATCAACGAGCGGCTGCTGGTGCGGCACCGGGACCACCTCAACGAGCTGGTCGAGCAGCGGACGGCCGAGTTGGAGGCGTCGCGGGAGAAGCTGCGCCAGAGCGAGCGGCTGGCGGCGATGGGGACGCTCGCGGCGGGGCTGGGGCACGACATCGGGAACCTGCTGCTGCCGGTGCGGAGCCGGCTGGATGCGCTGGAGGGGGCCGTGGGGCCGGAGTACGCCGAGGACGTCGCGGCCATCCGGGAGGCGACGAAGTACCTCGGGCAGCTGGCCAGCGGGCTGCGGCTGCTGGCGCGGGCGGGGGCGGAGGACGTGACGCAGCAGTCCGAGATGACGGACCTGGCGGGGTGGTGGTCGGAGGCGGCGGCGCTGATGCGGACCGCGCTCCCGAGGGAGGTCGTGCTTCGCTCGCTGATCGGCAGCGGGCTGCCGCCGGCGTTGATCGTGCGGAGCGCGCTCACGCAGGCGGTGTTCAACCTAGTGCAGAACGCCGGGGACGCGATGCGGCCCCGTGGGACCGGGACGGTCGAGGTGCGGGCGGAGCCCACGCCCGGCGGCCGCTCGGTCAGGCTGACCGTGTCCGACAACGGCCCCGGGATGCCCAGGGAGGTGCTGGCGAGATGTCTCGAACCGTTCTTCACGACCAAGACGCGCGGGATCTCGACGGGGCTTGGCCTGTCGCTGGCCAAGGGGATCGCGCAGCGCGCCGGCGGGGACCTCACGGTGCACTCCGAGCTCGGACGGGGCACGACGATCGCCATCGAACTGCCGGCCGCGGCGGGGGCGGGGGGGAGCGGCGCGCTCCCGATCGCCGTCGTCACGCTCGCCGAGCCGAGGGTCAGCAGCTTCGTCGTCTCGGTGCTGTCGTCGCGGGGGTTCGACGTGGTGGACGGACCGCCGCCGCCGGGGGCGGTGCTGTGGGTGACGGATGCGTCGGATCCGGGGGGCTCCGGGGCGCTCAGCTCGTTTCTCGAGGCGGACGAGCGGCGGCGCATCGTCCTCTATGGGCGAGCGCCGGAGGGGATCGAGGGGCCGCGTCTGGTGATGGCGGCGGAGCCGTTCCGTCCGGCCGCGCTGCGGGACCTGTTGCTGGGCGCCGCCCGGGCCGCGACGAAACGCTGAAGGACGGCGCGGCGGATCGGGGGACGATCCGCGTGCTCGGCGTGGACGACAACGAGGCGATCGGACGGGCGCTCGACCGCCGGCTGCGGCGCGAGCCCGGCCTGGAGTGGGTCGGGTTCCTGACCAGCGCCGACACGCTGGTGGACGCGGTGGGCCGGCTGGAGCCGGACATCGTGCTGCTTGACCTGGACATGCCGGGGCGACAGCCGCTGGAGACGCTGGAGGAACTGGCCGCGACGCACCCGCGGACGAAGGTCGTGATCCTCAGCGGGCTCGTGCGGCGGGAGCTGATCGACCGGGCGTTCGAGGCCGGGGCGTGGGGGTACCTGTCGAAGAACGAGGAGATGGCGGAGATCGTGGCGGCGCTGCGCCGGGTGATGGCGGGCGGGCTGGCGATGTCGCCGGAGGTCGCGGTCGCGCTGGACTCGTGATGTGGGTTGTGGAAGAGAGGGGGAGAGCACGGCCGGCGCGGGGCGGCCGGCCGTGGCATCCGAATGCCGATGCGGTTGGTGGGGGACGGCGGAAGTGAGGAGGAGGGAGAGACACGGGCTTCCAGCTGGCGTGTAGAAACCATTTGACAGCGGCCGGGGCTTGCGCTCCACTGGGGCG
>JBIQJK010000052.1:0-24557 GCA_044507535.1 Planctomycetaceae bacterium
CCCCTCCTGCTCCCCCGGCCCCGCCGTCACGGGTTGTGCCTGGACTCGCCCTGGTCGCGGTCGTTCTTGAGCTCCTCCTTCGCACGGCCGTAGAGCTCCTGGGCCTTCCCCTTGACCTTGTCCACCTTGCCGCCGACCTGCTTGGACGTGTCGCCGGTCATCTGGCCGTAGGTGTCCTTCACCTCGCCCTTGACCTGCTTGCCCATCCCCTTGATCTCGTCCCGGTTGATGTCGCCCTGATTCTGGCCCATGACCCTGGTCTCCTTGCCCCGCTTGCCCGCGCCGGCCCCGGCCCGCGGCCGGATGTGCTGCGCTGCACGCGCCGGCATCCAACTTCGCTCACCGTAGCCGACGGAACTCCCGGGTCGCACCCTGAGATTGATTTCACTCGCACCCCAGCTTTGCAGCCCGCCGACGCGGCTTCGGCCCATGAAATGCACCACATCCCTGTGTCACCTTCTTTCGCCGGCGCGCCGACGCCACACCGGCCCCGGCCCCGACCGAGCGCGACCGCCGGGCCACCAAGCGCCGCAAACATGAACGCCCGCGGCGCTTGCCACACGAGCATTCCTTCATACAGTCCGCGGTTCTTCGAGCCCCCTGGACCCACTTTCGTATGAGGTGCACCATGGCCCGTCACCGCTTCGACCGCCCCGAGCCCGCCGCCGCCCTCCGCCTCGCCCCGGCGTCCACCACGCGCCCGGACCTGGCCGACCGCCCGCGGCGGAAGTCCGGCGGCCGCGGACGCTTCGCCCGGGGCCTGCTCCTCAAGGTCGAGCCGGGCGTCCGCCGCGCCAAGCGGCGGCCCCGCCGCGCACCCGCGCCGGCGCGCACCGGCTCCGGCGCCGCCTGCTCCCTCCTGCGCCGCCCCGCTCGCTAGGACTGCTCTCCGGCCGGATTCCCCTAGGCCCCGCCGCCGGCCCCATCGGGCGCCACCAGGTAGAACCGGGCGATCGTCGCCTCGAACTCCTCGCCCCCCTCAAGCTCGAAGGTGTACCCCCCCTCCATCGTCCCCCACGGCGTGTTGAGCGGGCAGTAGCTCGAGTACTCGAACGACTCCCCCGGCGCCAGATACGGCTGCTGGCCGATCACGCCCTCCCCCTCGACCTCATCATGCTGACCGTGCGCGTTGACGATGAGCCAGCGCCGCGACATCAGCCGCGCCCCGACCGTCCCCTCGTTCGTGATCCGGATCCGGTAGGCGAAGAGGTAGCGCCGGGCCCGCGGGTCGGACTGATCCGCAAGGAACAGCGGCGACGTCACCACGCGGATGCCGTTGGTCAGCGCCGCCGAGCCGTAGGACTTGCGCCTCGATTGAGTCTGCTGCGTCGTCATGCCCTCGATCCCGCTCCAGGGCGCCCGGGGGCGCCGGCACAACCGATTGAGACCGGCCGCGGCGAGCCGCCCGGCGGGGCGGGGCGCGGCATCGACATCACGGCCGCAGGCTACCCGAGCCGCGGCCGCGGCACAAGCGCACCGCCCGTCCACACCCGCGCCACAGGCCCGAAAACCGCCCTCGCGGGCCCTTGAGAGGCCCCGGGCTACTTCTCCAAGTGCGCATCGAGCTCGATCGTCACGCCCGCCAGCGCCTGGGAGACGGGGCACTTCTCCTTCGCCGCCTCCGCCTCGCGCCGGAAGGCGGGCTCGTCGATCCCCGCCACCTTCGCCGTGGTCCGCAGGCTGATGCGGGAGATCTTGAACCCCTCGCCGATCTTGTCGAAGTGGACGTGGGCGGAGGTGTGGATCCGCTCCGGCGTCGCCCCCGCCTTGCCGAGCCCGGCGGAGAGCGCCATCGAGAAGCACCCCGCCAGCGCCGCCCCGATGAACTCCTCGGGGTTGGTCCCCGCCGCGGCCTGCATCCGCGAGCCGAAGGAATAGGCCCCCTCGTAAGAGCCGCTGCCGAGCTTCATGCTGCCGCTTCCGTGAAGCAGGTCGCCCGTCCACTGCGCTTCGGCCGTGCGCTCCGGCATGAGGCACCTCCTGTCTGGTTGGCTGTCGAGTCGCGGGTCAGCGGCATTGTTGGGGGCGTCGCGCCCGCGGCTATCTCCGCGTCGTGAACCCGGCGAGGAACCCGGCCGCGCCCGAGGCCGCCGTCGGCAGGTACCCCGAGACGAACCTGGTGAACGACTCGGTCTGCTCCGACAGCCACGCCGTCGCCGCGTTGTACACACCCTCCATCGCCCCCCAGTTCACATCGATGAGCCCCGCGTACTGGAGCCCGAAGAGCCCCAGCAGCCCCACCCCGATCACCGTCAGCGTGACCTTCATGAACGCGCGCAGCGCGTACGCCATGCAGAAGCCCGCGAAGAAGCCGAAGCCCAACCGGAAGACCGCCGGCGACCACGCCGCGAGCCCCTCCACCGACGGCTCCCCGGGCGTCGCCGGCGCGGCCGGCTCCTCACCCCGCGGCCCCATGGGCGCCAGCCCCTGCGGGGCGATCGCCAGCGGCGGCGGCTCCTCGCGGTGCTCGCCGGGCGCCCCCGCCGCGGCCCCGCTCGGCGCCGGCTGCGTGGCCGCGGCGTACGCCCACATCCCCAGCCCCAGCGCCGCCACCAGCAGCGACGCCACCAGCATCACCTTCCGCACCGGGGAAACCCGCGGCAGCGGCCGCCGCCCGCTCCCGGACCCGCCCTCGTCCCTCATCTCCTGATCTTCCGCCCGCCGTCTGGCCACGGGGAGTCTCCAAGCGTTGGGGCCCGCACCGCCGCACCGCCCCCGCGCGGCGGCCCCGACCGGCGCATGGTAGTCCCGCGGCCCACCCGGCCGCACGGCCGCCGGGCGCCCGACTCCATGCCCGGCCAGGCCCGGCCCGCCGGGATGCCGATGTTCACATCCATTCAAAGATGTTCCGATCCGTTCAAACTTGTGTTCTTTCAGCCGATCCCATGCGTCTTGCGGAGCCTCGGCGCACCCGATCGCTCTCCTGGGGTTCTACCATTGAACGATTCTCGGGCCACGGCGCCCTCGGACTCGCGAGCGTCCGGCCGGTGGGTCCGAGCCGCCTCGACGATGCATCCCGAGCGCCCCACCGACATGACGCTCTCCGTCTACACCGACGCACCAACGGCGAGGTACGCCGTCGCGCTCGGCGCGGCCGGCGCGGCCGTGCTCCTGCGGCTGGCCCTCTCGCCGCTCCTGGGAGCGTGGCAGCCGTACGTCACCATCTATCCCGCGGTCCTCGTCGTCGCGTACCTCAGCGGGTGGCGCCCCGCCGCGGCGACGCTCGCGGCCGCGCTGCCGCTGTGCGCGGCGCTGTTCCTGGACGCCCCCGCGATGGGGCTCACATCCGTGGGCGGCGCGGGGCTCGTCACCCTGATGAGCGCGGCGATCAGCGCCGCCATCATCGCCCTGATGGATGCGCACCGGCGCGCCCGTCAGCGAGCCGCCGATCTCGCCGCCCGCGCCCGCATGGCCGCCAGCTCCCTCCGCCACAGCGAGCAGCGCTTCCGCGCCATCTTCCAGCAGGCCGCCGTCGGCATCGGCCACCTCGACCTCGACGGCCGCTGGACCCTCGCCAACCGGCGGCTCTGCGACCTGCTCGGCGTCCCGCGTGAAAGCCTCCTCGGCCGCTCGATCCTGGACGCCGTGCACCCCGACGACCGCGCGCAGGCCGCCGAGGCCCTGCGCCGGCTCGCCGCCGGCGAGATCGCCACCCACGATTCGGACCTGCGGCTTCTCCACTCCGACGGCTCGACCCTCTGGCTGCACACGACCGTCTCGTACCTCATCGCCGGCGGGACCCAGGGCCCCTCCCTCGCCCTGGTCGCCAAGGACATCACCCCGCGAAAGACCGCCCTCCAGGCCCTCGAGCGCACCACCAAGCGGATGGAGATCCTCGCGACCACCGCGGGCGAGCTGCTCCGCACCGACGACCCGCGCGCCTTCCTCGACGACCTCTTCGGCCGCCTCGCCGAGTCCCTCGGCCTGGAGATCTACGTCCACTACGAGTTCGACGAGCAGTCCGGCACGCTGCGCCTCGCCGCCCACGGCGGGCTCGACGACGGCATCACGGCGCCGATCCGGACCCTCTCCCTCGGCGAGGGCGTCTGCGGCTCCGCCGCGCAGGCCCGCGAGCCCGTCATCCTCCACGACGCCCAGCGCTCCACCGACCCGCGGACCGCCTTCGTCCGCGCCCTGGGCATCACCGCCTACGCCTGCCACCCCCTCATCGCCCGCGGCCGCCTCATGGGCACCCTCGCCTTCGGCACCCGCAGCGGCACCGCCTTCGACAGCGACGCCCTCGCCCTGCTCCGCACCGTCAGCGGCCAGGTCGCCATCGCCATCGAGCGCGAGCGGACCCGCGCCCAGCTCGCCGACCGCGACGAGCGCCTCCGCTTCGCCCACGCCGCCGCGGGCGCCGGCTCCTGGGAGTGGCGCCCGGACACCGGCGAGTCCGTGCTCACCCCCGAGGCGGCGGACCTGCTGGGCTTCCCGTCCACCCGCGAGCTGCGCCTCCCCGCGGCGCTGCTCGTCTCGAGGCTGCACCCGGAGGACCGCGAGCGCGTCGCCCGCTGGCTCCGCGAGGCCGCGGAGCGCTGCCTCGACCTCGACATGCAGTACCGCATCCTGCACCCCACGCAGGGGCTGCGGTGGATCCACTCCCTCGGCCGCGCCGAGCCCCGCACCGACGGCGGGCCGGCCCGGGTCGCCGGCCTCCTGCTGGACATCACCGACCGCAAGCTCGCCGAGGAGTCCCTGCGCTTCCTCGCCGACGCCGGCGGCGTCCTCGCCTCGAGCCTCGACTACCGCGACACGCTCTCCCGCCTCGCCGAGATGGCCGTGCCGCGCTTCGCCGACTGGTGCGCTGTGGACCTGCTCGGCGACGACGGCCGCCCGATGCGCGTGGCGGTCGCCCACGCCGACCCGGAGAAGGCCGGCCTCGCCGAGGAGGTGATGCGCCGCTGCCCCCGGGCCGCCGACGCCGGCCCCGCCGAGGTCATCCGCACCGGCCGCCCGCAGCTGGTCGGCGAGATCACCGACGACCTGCTCGCCAGCATCACCCAGGACCCGGAGCAGGCCCGCCTCCTCCGCGGCCTGGGCCTGTGCTCCTACATCTGCGTCCCGCTGATCGCCCGCGGGCGGACCCTCGGAGCCATCACCTTCGCCGCCGCCGAGTCCTCGCGGCGCTACGGCGGCGGCGACCTGGCCCTGGCCGGCGAGCTCGCCGCCCGCGCCGCCGTCGCGATCGACAACGCCGACCTCTACCGCGCCCAGCAGCAGAGCGAGCAGATGTACCGCACCCTCGTCGAGCAGGTGCGCGACTACGCCATCTTCCGGACCGACCTCGCCGGCAGGCCCACCAGCTGGAACGCGGGCGTCAAGCGCGTCCTGGGCTTCGACGAGGAGGAGTTCCTCGGCGCCGACATCACCCCAGTGATCTTCACCCCCGACGACCTCGCCGCCGGCGTGGCCGACGCCGAGTTCGCCGAGGCCGCCGCCGCCGGCAGCGCCAGCAACGACCGCTGGATGCGCCGCAGGAACGGCGAACGCTTCTGGGCCATGGGCACCACCAGCGGCCTCTACGACGCCTCCGGCGCCCTCGTCGGCTACACCAAGGTCATGCGCGACCAGACCCAGTGGAAGGCCGCCATGGACGCCCTCTCCGAGAGCGAGCAGCTCAAGAGCGCCGTCCTCGAGGCCTCCCTCGACGCCGTCATCACCATGGACGAGGACGGCCGCATCGTCGAGTTCAACCCCGCCGCCGAACGCGCCTTCGGCCACGCCAGGAAGGACGTCATCGGCCGCACCGTCGCCGAGACCATCATCCCACCGCACCTCCGCGAGGCCCACACCCGCGGCCTGCAGCGCTACCGCCAGACCGGCGTCGGCGCCGTCATCGGCCGCCGCACCGAGTGGACCGCCCTCCACGCCGACGGCTCGCAGTTCCCCATCGAGCTCTCCATCTCCCCCGTGCGCCTCCCCAGCGGCCGCCGCCTCTTCACCGCCACCATCCGCGACATCACCGACCGCAAGCGCGCCGAGGCCGAGCTCGCCCGCCACCGCGACCACCTCCAGGAGATCCTCGCCGAGCGCACCGCCGAGCTCGACGCCTCGCACCAGCAGCTCCGCCTCTCCGAGCGCCTCGCCGCCCTGGGCACCCTCGCCGCCGGCCTCGGCCACGACATGGGCAACCTCCTCCTGCCGCTCCGCATGCGCCTGGAGTCCATCGACGCCGAGGTCACCGACGAGGCCATCCGCGCCGACCTCGCGGCCATCCGCAAGGCCACCGAGTACCTCCAGCGCCTCACCCACGGCCTGCGCCTGCTCGCCGTGGACCCCGACGAGGCCCAGGACCGCGGCGCCGACACCGAGCTGCACGAGTGGTGGCCCGACGCCGAGCCCCTGCTCCGCAATGCCCTCCCCGGCAACGTCACCCTCCGCTCCCGCTTCCCCGACGGCCGCCTCGCCACCACCCTCGCCCGCCCCGGCCTCACCCAGGCCGTCTTCAACCTCGTCCAGAACGCCGGCCAGGCCCTGCGCGACCAGCCCGACGGCGAGGTCACCGTCTGGGCCGAGCGTGGAAGCCGCGGCCCCGGCGGCGGCGCGATCGTCCGCATCGGCGTCACCGACAACGGCCCCGGCATGCCCCCGGAGGTCGTCAGCCGCTGCCTCGAGCCCTTCTTCACCACCCGCGCCCGCACCCACGCCACCGGCATGGGCCTCTCCCTCGTCAACGCCGCGGCCCGGAAGGCCGGCGGCTCGCTCGAGGTCCACTCCCAGGTCGGCAAGGGCGCGACCTTCATCCTCTCCCTCCCCGCCGCCCCCGAGCCCGGCGCCGACCCGGCCGTGCGCCGACCCGGCGTGGCCATCTCCCTCCGCGACCCGCGGATGACCTCCTTCATCCACTCGCTCCTGAGCGGCATGGACTTCGACGCCCACGCCGGCGAGCCCCGCCCCGACGACTGCATGTGGATCGCCGACGACGAGTCGGCCCTCAGCGACGGTCGTCTGAGCGACTTCCTCGAGCAGGCCCCCGGACGGCGCATTATCCTCTTCGGCGAGCCCCCGGCGGACGCCGACGGCCGCGCCGACGACCGCATCGTCCGCATCCCCGGCCGCTCCGGGCCGCGGGCGATCCGCGACGCCATCCGCGCCGCCGCCCCCCCCTCTCCCGCCTGCCCGGGCCGCGACGCCCACTGACGCCTTGCGCCGGGTTCACCCCGTTTTAGCCTCCCGGCAATCCACCCGGGCGATGATCGCCCGTGGCCAAGACCAGGAAGACGACCGCCAGGAAGCGCAAGAACCAGCGGCGCGCCCCCGCCTCCCCCATCCTCGGGATCGACATCGGCGGCACCGGCATCAAGGCCGCCGTCATCGACCGGGCCGGCAGCATCCTCGGCCGCGGCAAGACCCGCACCGCCGCCAACCAGGGGACCAAGGAGATCCTCCGCCGCATCCACCGCGCCGCCGAGCAGGCCTGCGACGAGGCCGGCGTCTCCCTGAAGGACCTCGCCCTCGCCGGCGTCGCCGCCCCCGGCGCGGTGGACCCCCGCCGCGGCGTCGTCCTCGAGGCCGTCAACCTCGACTGGGTGGACTTCCCCCTTCACGACGTCATGGAGAAGCACCTCGGCGTCCCCGTCACCGTGGACAACGACGTCACCGCCGCCACCTACGCCGAGAACGTCCTCGGCGCGGGCGAGGACTCGCGTGACCTCCTGGGCGTCTGGCTCGGCACCGGCCTCGGCGGCGGCCTCATCCTCAATGGCGAGCTCTACCACGGCCACTTCCTCACCGCCGGCGAGCTCGGCCGCGGCGTCATCCTCCCCTGGGCCCCTCCCGGCGCGGGCGCACTCGACCAGATCTGCTCCCGCACCGGCATCGCCGACACCATCCGCAAGCTCCTCCGCACCGGCCGCGTCTCCCGCATCACCGACCTCATGGACGACAACGGCGACATCGCCTCCAGGCACATCGCCCGCGCCTACGAGCTCCGCGACGACCTCGTCCTCGAGGTCGTCAACCACGCCGCCATGATCCTCGGCACAGCCTTGGGCGGCGTCATCACCCTCCTCTCCCTCGGCCGCGTCGTCATCGGCGGCGGCCTCACCGCCGAACTCGGCGAGCCCTTCCTCGAAGAGGTCCGCCGCGCCGCCCGCAAGTCCGCCTTCCCCGACCGCTGCAAGGCCGCCCAGATCGTCGCCAGCCGCCTCGGCGACGACGCCGGCCCCGTCGGCGTCGCCCTCCTCGCCCAGCGCCGCCTGGGCGACCAGGCGTGAGCCCGGCGTGGATGATCCCTGATTTCACGCCGCCGATGGGGACGCAAGGTACGTTCTGGTGTCGGGCCGCGCCCCGCCCTCCCTCATCACCGGGCGAGAGCGGGTCTCCCCCCTCGGAAAGGAGGGACGCGATGACGACCACACGCCCGATCCGCCCATCTTCCCGGCGGCTCGCCGCCGCGCTCGCCCTCCTCGCCCTGCTGCTCCTCGCCACCCCGGCGCTCGCCGCCGCAACAGCCCAGCCGCAGCCCGGCGCCCGCGCCCTCCGCTTCGGCCACTACTACCGCTGGAACCCCAACACGCAGTTGTGGGACCTCCACTACGGCTACTACACCTCCCGCTTCGAGGCCGACCCCTTCCCCGCCCGCATGTCGCCCATCGAGCCCCCCTCCGTCGTCCCCTCCACGTCGCTCGTCGGCGTCGCCGATCGCATCATCCGGATGGAGCTGCTCCCCCAGCATGGCGACGCGGCCGTGGTCGTCCTTCGCCTCGCCGACGGCTCCCCCCAGGCCGTCAGCCTCGGACGCTGGGAAGACCTCCGCGGCCTCGACCTGCGACGCGGCGACGAGCTCTTCGTCCGCGGACGGCCCGGGCTCGTCGGCGACACCAGCGTCTTCATGGCCAGCGAGGTCCAGCTCGGCAACCAACGCTTCGGCGTCGTCCAGCCCATCTTCCCCGCGCCCGACGACCGCCGCGGCGGAAGAACCCTGGACCGCCGCCGCCGCACCGCCCAGCCCGTACAACTCCCCATGCAGCCTCGCCCGCGGCTCAGGGGAGCGATCCCGGTCCCGGCAAACACACAGCCGCGGCTCGAACGCCCCGCCGCCGAGCCGGCTCCCATCGCGGACCTCCCCGAGGTCCAGGTCGGCCCCCGCGCGGACGAACTCGCCGGGACCGTCGAGGAGCTCCTCTACACCCACCTCGCCGGCGTCCCCGACGAATCCATCCTCATCCGCCTCCGCCTCGCCGACGGCCCGGAGCACATCGTCAGCCTCGGCCCCGGTCTGACGCCGCACCAGATCGAGCGGATCGAGCACGCCCGGCAGCTCCGGCTCCGCGGCCGCCCCGCGACCGTGCGCGATCGCGACGTCATCCTCGCCGACCGCATCAGCGTGGACGGGTACACCTTCGGCCTCGTCCAGGACCCCATCTTCCGCGGACGCTGACGACCCACATCCCAGGAGCCGCACGTGGCACGCAGCCGACCCGCCCCCCGCACCACCACCCGAAAGACCGCCGGCGCGACCGCCCGCGGCAAGCGCCCCTCCCCCGCCACCCACCGCGGCGACGACCGCACCGAACGCCGCGCCCGCGCCCGCGCCAAACCCGAGCCCGCGCGCCGCCCCAAGCCCCCCTTCCCCGAGCAGCACCAGCCCAAGCCCGGCATCGAGTCGAAGATGACCCCGCGCCCCCGCTACCTCGCCCCGCAGTACAAGGCCGCGGGCAAGCTCGAGGGCCTCGCCGCGCTGATCACCGGCGGCGACTCCGGCATCGGCCGCGCCGTCGCCGTCCTCTACGCCCGCGAGGGCGCCGACGTCGCCATCACCCACCTCCCCGCCGAGCGGGGCGACGCCGAGGAGACCCGCGACGCCGTCGAGGCCGAGGGGGGCCGCTGCCTCCTCCTCGAGGGCGACCTGACCGACCCGTCCTTCTGCGAGGAGTGCGTCGCCCGCACCGTCGGCGAGCTCGGCCGCATCGACATCCTCGTCTCCAACGCCGCCTGGCAGAACCGCAAGGACGACATCGAGGAGGTCACCGACGAGGAGTGGGACCGCACCTTCAAGACCAACGTCTACGCCTACTACCGCCTCGCCAGGGCCGCGATCCCGCACATGAAGCCCGGCTCGGCGATCATCGCCACCAGCTCCGAGACCGCCTTCGCCGGCCCCGAGCGCCTCCCCGACTACGCCGCCACCAAAGGCGCGATCAACACGCTCACCATGAGCCTCGCCAAGCAGCTCATCGGCCGCGGCATCCGCGTCAACGCCGTCGCCGCCGGCCCCGTCTGGACGCCCCTGAACATCGCCGACCAGGGCGCCTCCCCGGACTACATCGCCGCCTTCGGCCAAAGAACCCCCATCGGCCGCCCCGCCCAGCCCGAGGAGCTCGCCCCCGCCTACGTCTTCCTCGCCTCCCACGCCGACTCCAGCTACATCGCCGGCGAGATCATCCGCGTCCTCGGCGGCGAGTCCTTCGGCCCCTAACCCCCACGCCCCCACGCCCTCCCGCACCCCGCCCCGCCCGTACCATCGGGCATGGACCACGACCTGCTGGACACGCGCCTGTACGACACGCTCGGCGAGGAGGGCTTCGCCCGCCTGGTCGCCGCGTTCTACCGGCGCGTCGAGACCGACGACATCCTCGGCCCCATGTACCGCGACTCCGCCGAGCGCACCGGCGAGACCCTCGCCGACGCCGAGCGGCGCCTGCTCGACTTCCTCGTCTACCGCTTCGGCGGCCCCGCCCGCTACATCGAGCGTCGCGGCCACCCCCGCCTCCGCGCCCGCCACACCCCCTTCGCCATCGACCGCGCCGCCGCCGACCGCTGGGTCGCCCTCATGGACGACTCCATGGCCGAGACGCAGGTCCCCGCCGAGGCCGCCGCGGCCATGCGCCCCTTCTTCGCCCACGTCGCCGAGTTCATGATCAACCGCGGGTGACGGCCCACAGGCCCTACGGGCCCCACGGGACTCATACGTCCCATCCCCCCTACCCCAGCAGCACCACCCCGTCCTGCACGCAGCTCGTCACCGCCGGCCCCGCCGATGGATCCACAAAGACGTTGATCTCCAGCCTCACCCCGAACTGCGGCGTGTAGATCCCCGGCTCGATCGTGAACCCGATCCCCGGCAGCATCACGCGCGTGTCGCGCGTCTCCAGGTTGTCCAGGTTCATCCCCAGCCCGTGCACCGCCGGCCCGGGGCTCAACGAGTGCCCCGTCCGGTGGCGGACGAACTCCCCGTACCCCGCGCCGACGATCACGTCGCGGGCCGCATCGTCGAGCTGCCACCCCTGCACCGGCTCCCCCGACTTCCACCCCCGCACCGCCCGCTCCAGCGCGGCGTCCCGCGCCCGCCGCACCGTGTCGTACACCGCCTGGTGGTGCGCCGGAACGTGCCGCCCCGCGTACCCGCACCAGGTGATGTCCGAGAACACGTTCTCCTCCCCCGGGACGCGCGCCCACAGGTCGATCAGCACCCAGTCCCCGGGGACGATCGGCGTGTCCCGCTCCGGCGAGGGGCCGTAGTGCGGGTCCCCCGAGTGCGCGTTGACCGCCACGATCGGCGCGTCGGCCGTCTCCAGCCCCGCCGCGGCGAACCGCTCCAGGATGAGCCGCTGCACCCCGCACTCGGTGACCCCCTTCCCCCCCGCGTGCGCGGCGCGGATCATCTCGAACGCCGCGTCCTTCGCCTCCGTCACGACCCGCGACGCCCGCTCGTGGTTCGCCCTCGCATCGTCGTCCCACCGCGCGATCGCCGACTGGATCACGTTCGCCGCCGAGACCACCTCCGCCCCCAGCCCGCGCACCAGCTCCACCGTCCCCGCGTCCGCGTACGCGATCGCAGGCAGCGCCGCCCCCGGCGAGTAGTCCATCGCGATCCGCGCACTGGCCCCCGCCCCCGCCACCACCTCCCCCAGCCACGCGTGCAGCTCCCGCCACGTCACGTACCGCTCGACCTTCACCGGCGCGGCGGCGAACTGCGCCTCATCGATCGCGTGCGCCAGCAGCCGCGGCTCCCCCCGCGCCGGCACGAACAGCGCCACCCGCCGCGTCGTCCACCGCCTCCCCCCCTCTCTCCCCTCCCCCGGCAGCAGCCGCGCCAGCACCGGGTCGCTCCCGCGGAAGTCGTGGACAAGCCACCCATCGATCCGCTGCTCACGCATGTACGACTGAATCGTCTCGAGGTTGGGGATGCTCATGAGACCCGATGGTAGATCGGCGCCCGCCCACCGGCGCGGCCGCCTCCGCGCCGGCGACGCCCGCGCCTACCGCGGCGTGGTCAGCGAGCCGTCCTTGGCCGCCGGCACGACCTCCTCCGGGGCGACCTCGAGCGTCAGGCGCCGGCCCTCGACCGGGATCCCGAGCGCATCAAAGGTCCACTCCGCCCGGCGGGCGTACCACGACTCGCACGCGTGGTAGCGCGCCGCCGCGATCGCCGCCCGCGTCGGCTCCGCGAGCCGCGCCGGCTCCGACGCCAGCTTCGCCAGCAGGTGCGGCCACGCCTCCGGCTCGTCGGCGCGCAGCCGAAAGCACGCCCGCTCCTCGTCGTGCCGCTCCCGCACGTACGGGATGTCGATGCCGATCAGCGGGAGCCCCGCGGCGTAGCCGTCGAAGATCATCCGCGGCGTCTCCTCGCTCTCCGGCGTGAACAGCAGCGCGTCGTAGCCGGACAGCTCGGCGATCAGCTCGCTCCCGTAGCGCCGGTGGCCGAGGAACCGCACCGCCGACCCGAGCCCCAGCCGCTCCACCTGAGACTCCAGCGCCCCCCGCTCCGTCCCCGCCCCGATGATGTCGAACGTGACGTCCGCGCCCAGCCTCCTCGCGGCGGCGACCAGGTCGATGCTGACCGGCAGCCCCTTGCACTTGACCAGCCGCCCGCAGAAGACCAGCCGGAGCCCGGGCGCGGCCGCCCGGCGCGCCAGACGCGCCTCGACCGCCCGATCGTCCACGATGTCCGCCGCCGAATAGCTCGTGTCGTGGATCATCCTCGGGTTGCGGGCGTGCTCGCCGTACCGCCGCATGATCGCCCGCCCCTTCAGCAGCGAGACCGACGCCGTCGCCACGCCGTGCCGGCAGAGCCGCTCGTAGATCCGCGCGTACGCCGCCATCTTCAGCTTCCCCGCCGGCCCCGCCCCCTGGGCGACCTGCTTGCACCGGTACACGATGTCCACGTCCTGCACGAAGATCGTCGGCGCCCCCGCCCGCACCGCCGCGAGGTGCCCGGCGTAGGAGATCGGCCGGTACACGTCGTCGAGCCCCGCGTGCACGGCCCTCGCCCTCGGCAGCAGGCGGGCGATGTCCGCGCGCCAGCGCCGCCGCTCCCGCAGCCAGTAGCTCCGTGCGCGGCAGCGGGCGTCGAACGAGGGGACCAGCGTGACGTCCTCCCCATCCGGCCCCAGCGGCTCCACCGCCTGGTTCCTGGCGGCGCTCAGCGGCAGCGAGGGCGCAAGGATCGTCACGTTGCCCAGCTTCCCGCGCAGAGAGTCGCGCAGGAGCAGAACGCTCCGGCGCCAGTCGGTGGCGAGGAACAGCTCCTCGCCGTCTTTGTAGATCGGCACATGGATCACCACGAGGTACATGCACTTGGCTCCCTGCTGCGCACTCGGCGCGCGATGTGTGCTCCCGTCCGCCGCGGGCGGATGGGCCGTGAACCGGCGGCCGCCGCCGGGAAGCCCGGCGTCGGCCCGTCCTGATGAGCGATCCGTCGGTTCACCATGCCCCCGCGCGCCGCTGCGGCCTGTCTCCGAGATCCATCAAGGCGCCCCCACCGATGCGCGGATGCCCTCATCCTCCGGCGAAGCCACGCGCACGACCGGACGCACCGCCTCCCCGCCGGCGGCCGTGATGGTCCGAATCGCGGGGGCGGCCGCCGCCTCCTCCTCCGCCGTGCTCGGCGTCCAGCGGATCAGGCGCCTGAACCGCTGCCGCTCGTACTTGTGGGCCGCGATCGCCGCGACGCTCGCGAGCGACCGCCTCGTCCGCCACACCGCCCCGTCGCCCATGGTCCACCTGAAGTACCGCTGCCGCAGCGGCCCGCTCAGCAGCGCCGCCCACTGCGCGACCACCGCGTCAACCGTGAAGTCCCGGGCCCGCTCGTGGCCGCGTTCGATCCGCCGGCGGACCTCGTCCGGGTTCGCGTTCAGGCGGGCGACCGCCTGAAGAACCGACTCCGGCGTCGTCACCTCCACGTAGTCCAGCGGCGACGTCCGCAGCGCGCGGTACGCCGGCTCCGGCCCCACCATGGGGATCGCCCCCGCGTGCCAGGCGTTCACGAGCTTCGACGGCGGCTTGATCGAGAGGTCGAACGGCGACACATCCCGCACGGCGAGCACCGCGTCCGCCTCGCGATAGTCGTGCCACCGTCCGGGATCCGTCACCACGCGCAGCGTCGCCCCGAGCTGCCTCAACTTCGCGCTGAACGCCGCGCTGCGCAGCAGCGGCGCCAGGTAGCCCGCCCTCCCGAAGTAGCTCACCCCGCTGATCCGCGGCGGACGCGTCGAGCCGCGCCGGACCAGCCCCGGCTGCGGCCAGTGCGGCACCAGGAAGTCCCGCGGGCCGCGGACCTGCGTCGGATTCTGCACGATGCGAGCGTCGCACCAATGCGGACGCGGCCGATCGGGCTGGATCGCGACAACGAAGCTGCGGATCGACACCTCCCGCAGCGAGAGGTGATCGTAGTGGACGATGCACATCCGGCCCGGCAGCAGCCGCTCGCTGAGCTCGACCTCGAACCCCGCCGCCCGGAGCCGGTGGTACGTCATCAGGATCCAGACGTCGCACCCCTCGACGGTCAGGAGCCGGCAGTCGTCCTCCGTGAGCGCTGCGTCCGCCGCGAGGAGGCGTTCCGGAACCGGCGGCGTGCGCCCGGGCGCAACCCGGCCGCGCCGCGGCTTATAGATGAACACCGGAACAGGGTCCTGGACGCACAGCACCTTCGCACCTCGTAGAACGACGCGACGCCGGGCGACCATGGCTGGCACTCAAATACGAGCATAGCAAGCCGTCGCAGGATGCCATATGAAATTCCCGAATCCCCCGAGAGATTCTCCCCCCCGCCCGATCGAGCCGGTGAATCCGGAGAGTCGCCAACATGCGAAGCTCGGATCTGTGGCAAGACCCCCCCAATCCGGGTAGCCACAACAGGGGATACAAAGATCACGCTTCTTGACGCCGCCCCCTTGCCGGAAGCCCACGAGAACCCGCCCCCCATCCGCACCCCCTCCCTGTAGACTGGCGCAAAGGCCTGGCAGAAGCGGAGGTACGGTCGCGAGAGCACGGGGAGAGAGGAAGGGCAAACAGGAGGCGGGGAGGGGGGGAGGGGGGGGCACGTCCGCGGGAGTTCCATGAACGATCGAAGACAGGCCGAATGCCCCCGATGCGGCTACGACCTCTCCGGGCTCATCGCCTCCTGGACCGACTCCTGCCCCCTCACCGGCGTCTGCTCCGAGTGCGGCCTCAACGTTCGCTACGCCGAGGTCCTCAATCCCGCCCTCACCGTCCCCCCCTGGTCCTACGAGCACGCCGGCGCCCGCCTCCTCCGCCGCCTCGCCTCCACATGCGCGAGGTCGTGTCGCCCCCTGCGCTTCTGGAGCGCCCTCCGGCTGGAGCACCCCCACCGTCCGGGCCGGCTCCTCGCCGCCCTGGCCGCGCTCTTCCTCCTCACGCACCTGGCGTCCAACGTCCTGCTGTCGGGCACCGAGCTCGTGCGCTACGCCGACGTCGCCCTCGCCGGCGCCCCCAAGGACTGGGTCCGGCCCGCGCTCCTGTTTCTCTGGCCCTACCACTTTCTCACGTTCCCCGGGCGCCCCGCCACCGGCATCGAGTTCGACCCCTGGTGCGCCCTGCTCCTGCTCTGGGCCGCCCTCGCCCCCGCCTTCGTCCTCGTCCTGCCGCAGACGCTCCGGATGTGCCGCATCCGCCGCGGCCATCTCCTGCGCGTGCTGGTCTTCACCCTCCCCGTCCCCATCCTCATCACCCTCCTCTGGTACGCCGTCTCCGCCTGGTGCCACGCCCAATACCGCCGCACGCCGCTGGCCCCGTGGCGGATCAACGCCGCACGCGCCCTCATGGACCAGTCGCCGTGCATCGCCCTCCTCGCCCTCGCGTGGATGGCCCTCTGCTGGTGGGCGGTCACCACCCGCTACCTGCGCCTCCCCCGCCCGACGATGGTCGCCGCGGCCATCGTGATCATGTCCGGCATGACCGCCACCGCCATCGCCGCCTACTGGCCCGGGAGCCTCCTCATCTCGGACTTCGGCAAGTGGCTCTGGGTCCCCTGACGCCGGCGCCACGCCGGAACCTCCGACCCGGCCCGCCGGTATCCCCGACTGTGGTGACCACCGCCGCCTCCCCCCATCCCGTCGCCCTCCTCGGGAGCCCCCCCGCCACTCCCCCGACCTGCCCCAGGTGCGGCTACGACCTCTCCGGCGCCGCGGCGTCCTGGGCCGCGGCCTGCCCGATGTCGCTGGTCTGCTCCGAGTGCGGCCTCGACATCGACTGCCGCGAGGTCTTCAACCCGGTCTACGCCATCCAGCGGACCCTCTTCGAGCACGCCAAGGTCCGCCGGCTCCGCGCCCTCGTCGGCACCGCGCTGAAGGCCTGCCGGCCGCGCCGATTCTGGAGCTGGGTCCGCATGGCCCACGCCATCCGCCCGCGCCGGATGATCCTCGGCGCGGCCCTCGGCACGCTCCTGGTCTACCTCGCCTCCGTCGTCGTCGGGACGGCGCTGGCCGCCGGCGCCGGCTACGTGGAGATGCTCATCGAGGGCGTCAGCCGGACGAAGTGGATGCGCCCCTCCCAGGGCTTCTCCGCCGCGCTCCTCGCCGAGTTCGCTCTGCACATCGCCTGGCCCATCGGCAGCCTCGACAAGAACGCGATGTACACCCTCTGGTGGCCGCCGGAAGACTGGCTCGTCTACCCCGCCGCCCGCATCGGCCTGCTCGCCGCCCTCCTGATGCCGCTCTCCTTCCTCCTCCTCCCCGCGACGCTGCGCCACGCCAGGGTCCGCCACGCCCACCTCGTCCGCATCTGGGCCTACTCGTGGATCGGCCTCATCCCGTGCCTGGCCGGCTTGGGCGCGGCCGACCTCCTCTTCCAGCAGTACATCTGGTGGTCCGGCGAAGCCTGGACGCTCTACGAGACCTGGGGCCGGTTCGGCCACACGGCCCGCCTTCTGGTCATCCTCCTCTGGCTCCTGGCGTGGTGGTCCGCCGCCTGCGGGCGCTACCTCCGGCTCCGCACCCCGCTCGCCGTCGCCGCGGCGATGCTCTGCATCTCCGCCCTGCTGGCGACCGTCACAGTGCTGGCGTGGCTCGGGCCGCACCTGGTGGACGATCTGGGCATCCGATGACCGCCGCGCCCCGCCGCCGCGAGGCCGAGATCCCCCCCATCGCGGCCTATCCTCCACGCATGAGCCACGACCCCCTCGCCGATTCGTTGCTGGACCTGCTCCGCTCCCACGACCCCGAGATCGCCGAACTGATGGCGAAAGAGCGCGACCGCCAGGAGACCACACTCGAGCTCATCGCCTCCGAGAACCACGTCTCCCCCGCCGTCATGCACGCCATGGGCTCGTGGCTCACCAACAAGTACGCCGAGGGGTACCCGGGCGCCCGCTACTACGGCGGCTGCGAGTTCCACGACCGCATCGAGGACATCGCCCGCGACCGCGCCAAGCAGCTCTTCGGCTGCAGGTTCGCCAACGTCCAGCCCCACTCCGGCGCCCAGGCCAACACCGCCGCCTTCATGGCCATGATTCAGCCGGGGGACACCTTCGCCTCCCTGGTCCTCAAGGACGGCGGCCACCTCTCCCACGGCATGAAGATCAACTTCTCCGGCACCTTCTTCAAGCCCGTCCACTACCCCCTCCACTACGACAAGAGCCACCCCGAGCACGAGCGCATCGACTACGACGCCGTCCGCGCCGTCTGCCTGGAGCACAAGCCCAAGGCGATCCTCTGCGGCTACTCCGCCTACCCCCGCACCATCGACTTCAAACGCTTCCGAGAGATCGCGGACGAGTGCGGCGCCCTGCTCATGGCCGACATCGCCCACATCGCCGGCCTCGTCGCCGCGGGCGTCCACCCGTCCCCCTTCCCCCACGCCCACGTCGTCACCACCACCACCCACAAGACCCTCCGCGGCCCCCGCGGCGGGCTCATCATGACCAACGACGAGGAGCTCGCCAAGAAGATCGATCGCGCCCTCTTCCCCGGCGTCCAGGGCGGCCCCCTCATGCACGTCATCGCCGCCAAGGCCGTCGCCTTCGGCGAGGCGCTGCGCCCGGAGTTCAAGACGTACCAGCAGCAGGTCGTCGCCAACGCCAACGCCCTCGCGGGCGCCCTCGTCGAGCACGGCTTCCGCATCACCTCCGGCGGCACCGACAACCACCTCATGCTGGTGGACCTCCGCGCCAAGAACGAGAACCTCACCGGCGCCGACGCCGAGAAGTGGCTCGAGGCCGCGGGCATCGTCTGCAACAAGAACGGCATCCCCGACGACCCCCGCCCCCCGCGCATCACCAGCGGCCTGCGCCTGGGCGCACCCGCGATCACCACCCGCGGCCTGAAGGAGCCCGAGGTGAAGCAGGTCGCCGCGTGGATCGAGCGCGTGCTGTCCAGCGGCGGCGACGCCGCCACCGCCGCGGCCGTCCGCGAGGAGGTCCGCGCCATGTGCAAACGCTTCCCGCTGTCGATGTGACCGCCGCGCCCGCCGGCGAGCGGGAGAGAGGGCGGGGGGAGGGGGGGGGCGGCAATGATGATGTGAAGGTGACCGCGGACCTCCCCAAGTACTGCTGCGCCATCCTCGAGGCCCCCGACGGCACGCTCCTGCTGGAGCGCCGCCCGCCGGACGCCCGCCGCGCCGCCGGCAACATCACCTGCTTCGGCGGCGCCCGCGAGGAGGGGGAAGCTCCCGAGGCGTGCATCCGGCGCGAGCTGCTCGAGGAGCTCGGCTGGCGAGTCGGCGACGTCGAGCGCGTCCTGATCCTCCACCGCGCCGGCGGCGTCCTCGCCTGGTTCTACCGCGCCGCCGCCCCCGACCGCGCCGTCCCCCTCGTCACCGAGGAGGGGTACGAGGCCCTCTGGGTCCGGCGCGACGAGCTCCACGCCACCCCCCTGAGCCCCTGGCACCGCGCCGCCCTCAACGCCTACTTCGCCGGCCACCCCACCGCCACCTGCGACCCGTGATCCCCCTCCCCCGCGGCACGGGCTTTGGGGGGGGCCGGCCGTGCTCTCCTCTTCTTCCCACTCTCTTCCTCTCCCCCTCCGGCCCCCTCTCCCCCTGGGAGAGGGCTGGGGTGAGGGCTCCCTGGCCTCCCTCCCCTCTCTCCATGGCTTCCCGACTCCCCCTCCCTCCATCCTCCGCTCTCGAAGCCCCCGCCCTGAGGGCGGGGGTTGGGGGCGCGTTCCTCGTTCTCTTCCTCACCTCCACACCTGCTCACCTCTTCACCTCCACACCCCAGCCCCCCCAATGAAAAACGGGCCGGGCGCCACGCGCCCGGCCCGTCGATTCAGCCGCCAAGGCCCCCGGGGCTTACTTCCCCTCCGCAGCCCCCTCTTCCTTCTTGTGCCGCGGCATCCGCCGCAGGATCTGGTCCACCAGCCCGTAGTCGAGCATCTCCTGCTCGTCGAGCCACTTGTTCCGGTCGCAGTCCAGCGCGATCCTGTCCACAGGCTGCCCCGTCGCCTCCGAGTAGATCTTGTACAGCCGGTCGCGGATGCGGATCATCTCGCGGGCCTCGATCTCCAGGTCCGTCGCCTGCCCCTCCAGCACGCCCCCCAGCAGCGGCTGGTGCATCAGGTTCCGGCTGTTGGGCAGCGTGTACCGCTTCCCCTTCGCCCCGGCGCACGCCAGCACCGAGCCCATCGACGCCGCCTGCCCGATGATGTACGTCGCCACGTCGCACTCGACGAACATCATCGTGTCCAGGATCCCCATCCCCGCCGACACGCTCCCCCCCGGCGAGTTGATGTAGAAGTGGATGTCGCTCTTGGGGTCCTCGTTGGCAAGGAACAGCAGCTGCGCCACGATCAGGTTGGCCGAGTCGTCCGTCACCGGACCGCCCAGGAAGATGATCCGGTCCTTCAGCAGCCGCGAGTAGATGTCGTACGCCCGCTCGCCGCGGCCCGTCTGCTCGATCACGATGGGAACCAGGTATGACATGGCGTGTGTCCTAATGTGGAAGCGCCGGGGACCGGCCATCTGGCCGCTCGCCGCGGCGGGAAGGTCCGTCCTGACTTCGTTCCGCGCCCCGCCGGGTCACGGCTTCTTGGGCTCCTGGATCACCTCGTCCACCAGCCCGTACGCCTTCGCCTCCTCCGCCGAGAAGTACTTGTCCCGCTCCGAGTCCCGGCGGATCGTCTCGATGTCCTGCCCCGTGTGCTTCGCCAGGATCCGGATCAGCTCGTTCTTGCTCTTGATGATCTGCTCCGCCTGGATCTTGATGTCCTCGGTCTGCCCGTACACGCCCCCGTACGGCTGGTGCATCATCACCTTCGCGTGCGGAAGGATGAACCGCTTCCCCTTCGTCCCCGCCGTCAGCAGCACCGCCCCGCCCGAGTACGCGCGCCCGATGCAGTACGTCGCCACCGGCGACGACAGGAACCGCATCGTGTCGTAGATCGCCAGCGTGTCGTCCACCGCCCCGCCCGGCGAGTTGATGTAGAAGGAGATGTCCTGCCCCTTCTTCTGGTTCTCCAGGTACAGCATCTGCATCATCACCCGCGCCGCAGACGCCTGGTTGATCTCCCCCACCAGGAACACGATCCGGTTCTCCAGCAGGAGCTCGTCGATCGTCATCTCGCGGGTGCGCTGGTAGCTCACGTTTGCGGCGGGCATATGGTCGGTCCTCGGAAAGTGGTCCTGCGGAGTCGGGCGTGAGGCTCGGGCGGGCGTCCTCCCGCCCCCCGGGGAAGGGCTCGCTCGGCCGAGCCTCCCCACGGGCCCGGCCCCGGGCCGGCGGCCCGCGGGGCACGGGCGACCGGATCCATCGCTCGGCGGCCGGCGCCCCGACAGGACGCGACAGAACCGCCCGCGCCACGCTCGCCCGGTCTCGGCCTCGCGTGTGCCGATGATAGGCCAGCCCTCTTGAACGGCCACCAACCACCGTCCCCCGCGCCCACGCCCCGACCTGTATCGGCCCCCCGCGTTGCCGGGTCGAGCCTTTCTTTATAGCATTCCCGTCCGAGCCCGACCGACCGGAGCCCCACGTGCCCACCGCCGTTATCAGCGACGTCCACGGAAACGCCGAGGCCCTGCGGACCGTTCTGTCCGACATCGCCGCCCGCGGCATCGACCGCATCATCTGCCTCGGCGACACCGTCGGCTACGGACCCGACCCGCTCGAATGCGTGGACCTCGTCCGCGAGCGGTGCCTCTGGTCCCTCATGGGCAACCACGACTTCGGCGTCCTCTACGAGCCCACCAACTTCAACCCGGGCGCCGAGGCCGCCGCCTACTGGACCCGCGAGCAGTTCGACGCCGAGCCCGATGAGGCCAAGCGCAAGGAGCGCTTCGACTTCCTCGACCGCCTCCGCGTCCGCGTCGTGGACCAGCCCCCGGACGGCCAGTTCCCCATCCTCGCCGTCCACGGCTCCCCCCGCCGCCCCATCAACGAGTACATCTTCCCCGACGACGTCGTCACCGCCCCCGACAAGGTGACGACCATCTTCGGCCGCGTCCCCCGCGTCTGCATCGTCGGCCACACCCACGTCCCCGGCGTCTTCACCGACGAGCCCGACTTCTACCCCCCCGCCGAGCTCGAGGGGGGCAAGTACACCTTCATGGAGGGGGAGAAGGCCATCATCAACGTCGGCTCCGTCGGCCAGCCCCGCGACCTCGACCCCCGCGCCAGCTACGTCATCCTCCACCCCGGCCACGTCGAGTTCGTCCGCGTCGCGTACGACATCGCCGCCACCGCCGAGAAGATCAAGGCCATCCCCCAGCTCAACGACTGGCTCGGCGACCGTCTCTACGAGGGCCGCTAGCCGCGCTCCGCCCCCCGGGCCCGGCAACAATCGCCCGACAGGACGAGAACCCGAGCGGGGGTGTTTCCGAGGCATCGCAGGGGGGTATCGTTCCGCTCCACTCGCCGCGGGCGTGTGGCGGTCTGTCAACACGGCTCCCTTCCGAAGCAGCTATGGCCAACTCCAAGTCGCCCGTGGTGCGCATCGTCGTCCCCCTGCTCCTCGCCGGGCTCGGCCTCCTGGTCGCGTGGTCCGTCTGGCGCAACGCCACGCCCCCCCCTGCCGCGCCGACGCCCGCTCAGCAGCCCGCCCCCGGCGCTACCCCCGCCCGGCAGCCCGCTCAGCCGCCGGCCCAGCCCCCCGCCGCATCCCCTCAGACCCCCGCCCCCGACGGCCAGGCGGCCGCGCCCACCGACGGCCAGCCCGCCGCGGCCGCCCCCGCCCAGCCCGCCGCCCCGCTGCCCCCGCTCAACGGTCTCCGCGTCCGCCCCGTGGATGGGCCGATGACCCCCGAGTCCCTCACCCCCATCGGCAGCCTCGACCCCGCCGACCCGGAGAACCTCTGGGTCCGGTTCAACCCCATCGGCGCCGGCATCGAGTCCATCCGCCTCGCCGAGCACTTCACCTCCGTTGACCGCACCGAGCACGACGAGGTCCAGGCGACCCTCCGCGTCCAGCAGAACTCGTACACCGTCGCCGTCCCGCCGATGGCCGCGCTCGCCCTGGAGATCGACGGCTCGACGGTCAACCTCGCCTCCTCCACCCAGCGCACCTGGGCCGAGACCGCCCCCGGCCAGTTCGAGGCGACCATCGAGGACGGCTCCGGCGCCCCCGTCGCCCGCGTCGTCCGCCGCTACATCCTCGGCCCCGAGCAGTACCACCTCCGCGTCGAGCAGCACGTCGAGAACCTCAGCGGCCGCCCGCTGAACATCAAGTGGTTCCAGTACGGCCCCACCAGCCTCGCCCGCGGCACGCCCGGCTACGGCGGCGACACCCGGCGCGTCCGCTTCGGCTACCTCCTGAGCCCCTCCTCCGACCCCACCCAGCAGCACGTCGAGTCCGGCCGCTTCCTCATCCCCCAGAGCGAGGCCGCCGGCCGCGCCGGCCCCGCCGGCTACCCCGACAAGACCCTCTGGCCCAACAAGACCAGCGGGGCGGACAAGCTCAGCCTCGTCTTCGTCGCCACCACCAACCGCTACCACGCCGCCGCCGTCTTCCCCCTCATCGACACCGCCGCCCCCCTCCCCGACAAGCGCCTCCACGCCGTCGAGCGGGTTGACCGCTACGTCATCCCCACGCCCCCGGACCGCGCCAGGTCCGCCCCGCCCATCGTCCTCCGGCTCCAGAGCCCGCCGACCACCCTCGCCCCCGGCCAGCGGGCCGACCTCTCCCTCGGCTTCTACGCCGGCCCCCTCTCACGCCAGTTCACCGACGCCCACGAGGCCACCCGCCGCGTCGGCCTCGGCGAGCTGGTCGTCTACACCTTCGGCGGCCCGTGCGCCTTCTGCACCTTCCAGTCCCTCACCTACGGCCTGCTCGCCTTCCTCCGGATGCTGCACGGCTACATCCTCTTCGACTGGGCCCTGGCGATCATCGCGCTGGTCTTCGCCGTCCGCCTCATCCTGCACCCGGTGACCAAGTGGTCCCAGACGAGCATGTACCGCTTCGGCAAGCAGATGCAGGCCCTGGCCCCCAAGCAGAAGAAGATCCAGGAGAAGTACAAGGACGACCCCAAGAAGATGCGCGAGGAGCTCGCGCGGGTCATGCGCGAGGAGAACATCAACTACGCCGGCGCCCTCGGCTGCCTCCCCATGTTCCTCCAGATGCCCGTCTGGATCGCGCTGTTCGCGATGCTCTTCTTCACCTTCGAGCTCCGCCACCAGCCCGCCTTCTTCGGCCTCTTCCAGGCCATCACCGGCGGCAAATGGCACTTCCTCGCCGACCTCGCCGAGCCCGACCGCTTCATCCCCCTCCCCGTCTCCATCTGGATCCCGTGGGTCAGCGGCATCATGGGGCCCATCACCAGCATCAACATCCTCCCCTTGCTCCTGGGCGTCGTCTTCTTCATCCAGCAGAAGTACCTCACCCCCCCGACCACCATGACGCTGACCCCCGAGCAGGAGGCTCAGCAGAAGATGATCAAGGTCATGATGGTCATCATGTTCCCCCTGTTCATGTACAACGCCCCCTCGGGCCTCGCCCTCTACTTCATCACCAACTCCACCCTCGCCATCATCGAGTCCCGCCACATCCGCCGCCACGCCGAGAAGCTCGACGAGGAGCGTGCCAAGCAGCCCCGCCAGCCCCGGAAGACCTCCGGCTTCTTCGCCCGCATCCAGGAGCAGGTCGAGGCCCGCCGCAAGCTCATCGAGCAGATGCAGAAGCAGCAGCAGTCCCGCCCCGGCGGCCGGCGCGACAACCGCGGCGGCCACAAGCGCCGCTGACCCCCGCACGCCCGGGAGCCGCCCCCGATGGCCACCGCCGACACGATCGCCGCGATCGCCTCGGGGCCGGGAGCCTCCCCGCGCGCCATCATCCGCCTCTCCGGCCCCGGACTCGCCTCCCTCTTCGCCCACCTCTGCTCCCCCCCGCCCCCACCCTCCCGCGGCCTCTTCACCACCTCCCTCCGCATCAGCCCCGGCGACCCCTCCTCCC
>JBIQJK010000226.1:0-3512 GCA_044507535.1 Planctomycetaceae bacterium
ATCATCCTCCGCCACGGCAAGGCCGAAGCCCACTCGTCCACCGGACGCGACGAGGACCGGCTCCTCCGCCCCCGCGGCGAGGAGCAGGCCCGCTTCATCGCCGCCGCCCTCGGATCCTCCATGACCCCGCCGGAGCTCATCCTCTCCAGCGGCTACGTCCGCGCCCTCCAGACGGCGCGCATCCTCCAGCAGGCCCTCGGCTGCACCCTCCAGATCGAGCCCGCCCTCGAATGCGGCGTCCCCGTCGGCCAGGCCCTCCAGCTCATCAGCGAGCGCCGCACCGACGATGAGGCCGCCCCGCCCCTGGTCCTCGTCGGCCACAACCCCCAGCTCGAGGACCTCGTCTCCCTCCTCACCCGCGGCCACGCCTCCACGCCCCCGCACCCCCTCCGCACCGGCGAGGCCGCGATCCTCGACCTCCCCGCCCCCCCAACCGACCTCGTCGGAAACTGCACCCTCGCCGAACACCTCCGCCTCGACGGCGAATAACCGTTGCACTCCCCGTCACGCCGAGGATGAGCCCGCTCCCCTTCTCACCAACTCCTCCCCTCGCTCGACGGCGAATCCTCGCGTCTCCCCATCTCCTGCTTCGCTTCATGCTTCCCCTCCGACCCCCTCCTTCCTGGGGAGAGCGTTCGGGTGAGAGCTCCCCGGCCCCCCTCGACCCCGCTATGACTTCCCAACCTCATCCTCTACAAACTCTCCGCCCTCTCAAGCCCCCTCCCTGACGGAGAGGGCCGGGGCGGGTTCTCCTCCACGCCTCCTCACCATCTCACCTCCACACCTGCTCACCTCCACACCTCCACATCACCTCATCACCCCAGGACCCCCGATGCCCACCTTCCTGACCACGCTCCTCCTCTCCCTCCTCACGCTCCACCAGCCCCAGCCCCTGACGCGGGCGCTCGTGATCGAGCCCGTCGGCCGCGCTGCACGCACCCCCACCGTCACCGACGCCGTCGAGCACGCCCTCATCACCGGCACGTGGAAGACCCCCGCCGCGGGCGACACGATCACGCCCCCCGAGGGAGGCGACCCGAAGGTCTGGCGGGCCGTCTCCGCCGACGACAAGGGCGCCTTCAACGACCCCGCCCTCCACGGCGGCTACGCCCTCATCACCATCGACTCCCCCGCCGACCGCGTCGCCCTCCTCGACGCCCGCCCCCACCGCCACGTCATCGTCAACGGCGTCCCCCGCGTCGGCGACGTCTACGACCTCGGCCTGGTCCGCATCCCCATCCAACTCCGCGCCGGGACCAACGAGCTCCTCTTCCGCGCCGCCCGCGGCACGCTCACCGCGTCCCTCGTCGATCCCCCCGCCCCCGTCTTCATCGAGGACCGCGACCGCACCCTCCCCGACGCCCTCGCCGACGGCGCCAACCCGCCCGCCCCCCTCCACGCCGCGGTGGTGATCACCAACGCCACCGACCAGTGGCGGCGCGGCCTCACCCTCACCGCCACCGCCAATCCCCCCGCCTCCTTGGGCGCGGACGACGGCGGCGCCGCGACGACGACGACCACCACCCTCCCGCCCCTGCCGCCCCTCTCGCTCCGCAAGGCGCCCTTCACCATCCAGCTCGCCGCGGCCTCCCTGACCCCCGAGGCCGCGGGCTCGCAGGTCCCCGTCGCGCTCGAGCTCCGCGACGCCGAGGGGAACATCCTGCACACCTCCTCCGTCTCCCTGACCGTCCGCAAGCCCACCGACAAGCACGTCCGCACATTCGTGAGCGGCATCGACGGCTCCGTGCAGTACTTCGCCGTCGTCCCCGCGCACCCGCCCGAGGGGGCCGCCCCGCCGGCCGCCCTGGTCCTCTCCCTCCACGGCGCGAGCGTCGAGGCGACCAACCAGGCCGGCGCGTACCGGCACAAGCGCTGGGCGACGATCGTCTGCCCCACCAACCGCCGCTCCTTCGGCTTCGACTGGGAGGACTGGGGGCGCTGGGATGCGCTCGAGGTCCTCGACATCGCGCAGCGCCTCTTCCGCCCCGACCCGCGCCGCATCTACCTCACCGGCCACTCCATGGGCGGCCACGGCACGTGGCAGCTCGGCGTCCACTTCCCCGGCCGCTTCGCCGCGATCGCGCCGTGCGCCGCCTGGCCGGAGTTCTGGGACTACGGCGGCGCGGCCGACTACCCCGACCCCACCCCCGTCGAGGCGATCCTCGCCCGCGCGGTGAGCGCCAGCCGCACGCTCCTCCTGCTCCCCAACCTCGCCCACGCCGGCGTCTACATCTACCACGGCGACGCCGACACCACCGTCCCCGTCTCCCTCGCCCGCGCGATGCGCGAGCGGCTCGCCAAGTTCCACCCCAGTTTCGCCTACCACGAGAAGCCCGGCGACAACCACTGGGCCGGCGACCACGCCGTGGACTGGCCCCCCCTCTTCGACTTCCTCCGCCGCCACGCCCTCCCCGAGCCCCGCGCCCAGCGCCGCATCGGCTTCACCACCGTCAGCCCGGGCGTGAACGCCCGCTGCGGCTGGGTGACGGTCGAGACCCAGCTCCGCCCCATGGAGCCGAGCGCCGTTGACGCCTCCATCGACCCCGCCGCGAAGACCGTCACCATCACCACCACCAACGTCGCCCGCCTCGCGCTGGACCTCTCCCCATTCGCCGCCGGCCCCGACGCCGTCCCCGCCGACGCACCGCTCACCGTCACCATCGACGGCGTCGCCATCGCCGCCGCCGCGGGCGACGAGCTCCGCTTCCAGCGCGCCGCCGGCGGCGACGGCCCCGCCTGGACGCACGCCCCCGAGGCGGACCCCGCGCTGAAGTCCCCCGCGCGCTCCGGCCCCTTCAAGGACGCCTTCCGCAATCGCGTCCTCTTCGTCTACGGCACCGCCGGCGAGCCCGAAGAGACCGCCGCCCTGCTCGCCAAGGCCCGCTACGACGCCGAGACCTTCTGGTACCGCGGCAACGGCTCCATCGACATCCTCCCCGACACCTCCTTCGACCCCGCCAGCCACGCCGACCGCTCCATCATCCTCTACGGCAACGCCGACACCAACGCCGCCTGGGCGACGCTCCTCGCAGACGCCCCCTTCGAGGCCCGCCGCGGACGCATCCGCGTCGGCGACCGCACCCTCGAGGGGGACGACCTCGCCCTGCTGGCCATCGCCCCGCGCCCCGACTCCGCCGCCGCGTCCGTCGCCGTCGTCGCCCCCACCGGCATCCCCGGCACGCGCCTGACCCACCAGCTCCCCTACTTCGTCTCCGGCGTCGCCTACCCCGACTGGACGATCCTCGGCCCCGACATCTACACGGCGAGCTCGAAGGGCGTCCGCGCCGCCGGCTTCTTCACACAAGATTGGAAGTACAACCCCGCCGACTCCGCCTGGCGCGACCCGCCTCCCCCTCCACCGCCCCCGCCCGCCCCGGAGCCAGAGCCGGACCCGACGCCGGAATCGCAGCCCGCCCCCGCCGATCCCACGCCCGAGCCCCGGCCAGCCGACCCGGCTCCCGCCCCCACCGAACCCGCCGCTCCACTGCACGCGGTAGGCGTCCGCGGGCTTG
>JBIQJK010000053.1:0-24447 GCA_044507535.1 Planctomycetaceae bacterium
CCCCCCCGCTCCCCCCACTGCCGCCAGCGCCCACGCCACGATCCCGGCGAGCGCCAGCAGCCCGATGATCGCCCCAGCCCTCCAGAGGAGGATGAACAGCGGGTGCGGGCGCGAGGACCACAGCACGCGCTCCCCCGGCGGCGTCCAGCGGTCCACATCACCCATCCGCCGGGGCCTCCTCGAGGGCGAGGATGTCGGGGAGGTTGCGGAAGTAGCCGTCGTAGTCGAGCCCGTAGCCGACGACGAAGAGGTCGTCGATCTCGAAGGCGGCGTAGTCCACATCCACCTCCTCGGAGCGGCCCTCGGGCTTGCGCTTGCGCAGCAGGACGGCGATGCGGAGGCTGGCGGGCCCCTGGGCCGCGAGCATCCGCTTGATGAGCCCGAGCGTGCGGCCGGAGTCGAGGATGTCGTCCACCAGCAGCACGTGGGAGCCGGCGAGGTTGGTCGGCAGCTCGCCGCGGATCTCGACCCCCTGCGAGGCGGTGGACTTGCCGGGGTAGCTGCTGACGGTGATGGGGCGGATGCTCATCTTCACCGGGATGTGGCGGATCAGATCGGCCAGGAAGACGATCGAGCCGGTCAGGATCGGCACGAGCACCACCGGGGCGGGGGGCGCGGCGGCGAGATCGGCCGCGATCTGCTCGCCCAGCTCCCGGACCCTCGCGGCGATCCGCTCCCGATCGATCAGCACCCGCTGCGCATCCATAGCCGCAAGCGTACCGCGCCCGCCGGGCGGGAGCGGAGGGGCTGGGGGGCGGCCCCGCTCAGGGCCGGCGGGAGGAGATGGGGGCCATCGTCCGGTTCAGCGCTTTGGTGAACTGGTTGACCCGCCTCGCGTGGAAGTAGCCCCAGCGGCCCGCGTGGAACTCCCCGCCGGGGATCGCGCTGACCCTGCCGCCGCCGGCGCGGGCGTTGTCGGGCACGGCGATGCGGCCGCCCGCGGAGGCGAGGACGCCCGCGAGCGTGCGCTGTGCCGCGGCGGCGGGGGTCGGCGTCTCGGGACGCCAGATCTCGGGCCCGCTGCTCGCCCACCGGATCACGGCCGCGACCTCCTCAGGATCAACGGCCGGCTCGCAGACCACATCCGCGGCGAGCTGATCGGCCCGCCAGTCTAGAATCGACAATCCGGCGAGGGTCACGCCCGCCGCGCCGAGACAGATCGCCACGCTCACCCGGCCGATGCCCAGTCCCATCGTGTCTTCTCCTGTTGTCGATCCGGCGCTCATCGTGAGCGGCCGCGTGCGTCAAAGCTACCCCGAGGGGTTCCGGCGGCCAGCGGTGGCGAGCGGCGCCCGCCGATTGCAGCGCGGCGGTGATGGCTGCAACGGCTGCGCTGATCGTCGGGGGTGTTCTCGGACGGCGCGGGGCCGCTCAATGCGCCGGGGCGGCGCGAGGGTTACGCTCCCGGGCCGCGGCTTCCCTCTTCCTTCCCCGCCGCGGCGCGTCGGAGCGGGGCCGTGATCATCCTCGTCATGGGCGTCAGCGGCAGCGGCAAGTCCACCGTCGGCGGGCTGCTGGCCGAGCGGCTGGGGTGGCCGTTCCTGGAGGGGGACCGCTTCCACCCGCGCGAGAACATCGAGAAGATGCGGCGCGGGGAGCCGCTGACCGACGAGGACCGCGCCCCCTGGCTCGACGCCCTCCGCGCGGCGATCGACGGCATCATCGCCGACGGTGCGGACGCGGTGCTCGCCTGCTCGGCCCTGAAGCGGGCGTACCGCGATCGGCTGATCCGCGGCCACGAGGGGAAGATCGCGGTCGTCCATCTGCACGCCGACGCCGCGACGATCCGGGCCCGCATGGAGCGGCGCGAGCACTGCATGAAGCCGGCGATGCTCGACGGCCAGCTCGCCACGCTGGAGCCGCCGGGGCCGGGCGAGGCCGTCACGGTGGAGGTGACGATGCCGCCGGAACAGGCCGTGGCGGAGATCCGGCGGCGGCTGCGGGTCTAGGCCGATCGCGCTGCGATCACCCCGCCGGCGGCTGGGCCCTGCCGCAGGGGACGGCCCGGCCCATCCAGCTCGGCGGGTCGCTGGCGGGGAAGGAGCCCTCGGAGCCGATCTGGACGATGTCCTTGCCCTCGATGTCGGCGGCCTCGTCGGCGCGGGCATGCGGGGGCGTCGGCTCCGCGGGGGGCGGGCCGCGGTGCTCCGATTCGCCCCTTGTCTGCGGCTCCGTGCGGCCGGGCGCGGCGTCCGTCGGCGCCGGGCCGGTCACCGCTCTCTCACGCTGGTTTCGCATGTCGGTGTCTCCTGTAACCCGGGATTGTGTGGGCCATTCAGCGGGCCGGCCCGGCCTGAGCCCGAATTCAGGATGGGGCCGGGATGCGGACGTTGAATGCCCCTGCCGCGGCCAGCGCCGCGAGGGAGGCGGCCGGATGTCGGAGCATATGGACGGGGACCGGGAGTCCGTCCGCCGGGCGAGGGCGAGCGAATCATCGCGCCCCGTGGGCGCGGACGCGTCGCCGCGCATGGGCGACCGCCCCGAGGAGCGGCGCCCTCTCACTCCGGGCCCGGGCACCGCCCCGACGGGCGTGCCGAGCGCGACCGGCCCCGGTGAGGAGCCGGGGGCGCTGCCGCCGGAATCCGAGCCCGGGAAGGCCGCGGCGTGGGCGATCATCGGTGCGCTGATCCTGCTGATCGGCCTGGTGACGCTGCCGTTCTTCGCCTTCTCGATCGTCGTGGCGATCCCGACTGCGCTGGCGCTGCTTGCCATTGCGGCGGTCTTCCTTGCCGCGTGGCGCAAGGGGCGGCGCCCGGGGGCCTCGTAGCGGCCGCTCGGCGGCTCCGGCTCTCCCGGCCTGATAACCGGCGGCGGCCCCGGCCGGGCCCGGAAATGGCCCCTGGGAAGGCCTCCAGGGCGGCCGGACATTCCGCGGCACCGAACGGCGACCGGTGGAATAACGCGGGTTGAGCGCACGGTTTATCCAGTGCCGATGAAGGAGCACCGGGCGCATGGATTCGTGGATCCAAGCGGGCCGGGGCGGCGAAGACCTTTGTGGAGGGGAGGGGCGAAGGAGCGGACGGAGCGAGCGTCGAGGGGCCGGTGGGAAACCGATGCGCACGACTCCCCAAGAACACTGGTTCGGAAGAACCAGGGAGTCCCGGAAGGAGGGCATCATGGCGTCGCCCGCAGAAAGCATGAGCGCAGAACGGCTGTGCGAGGCCGCCGAGGCCGCGCTGAGGGCCGCGGCGGATGTCGCGGAGTACACCGGCGGCCCCTGGCCGTACCCGGCGGACCTGATGGGCTCGCCGCTGCAGCCGGACATTCTCGCCTCGTTCACCAAGTGGGAGATCGAGCAGGCGAGCGAGTTCCTGGTGCGGATGGGTGCGATCGAGCCGCGCCGGCCTCAGGGCAAATGATCGCCGTCGGCGCGGCCGCCGTGCCGCGCCGTCTCACGACACCTGGATCTTGCCGTGCTCGCCGGGGCTCTGCCGGCCCGTGACCGCGGCCCGGACGAGCCCCGCGAGCCGGACCATCGTCCCCGAGGGCGCATCCCAATATTCGGCGTCCCTCACCTCGACGCGCAGCAGCGCGAGGTCGGGGTCTCCCAGCCCGCGCGGGAACCACACGCGCAGCTCCGGCCGCCAGAGCTTCTCGGCCAGTTCGCGGTCGCGGACGATCGACGCGACGCCGGAGATCGAGACGTAGCGGCCGCGGTGGTGGTCGGCGTAGCTGAGGTTGACGTGCTCGTCGCGCTGGATCTCCCGGGACTTGCCGGAGGGGACGTCGGTGAAGAACCAGAGCGTGCCGTCGAAGGGGGTCTTCTGGGTGGCCAGGGGGCGGCTGCGCAGCGAGCCGTCGGGGGCGATGGTGGTGAGCATGGCGGCGTCGATGTCGTGGATGAGCTCGTCGAGCTTTCGGAGCTGCTCCTCGTGCGTCGCGACCATGGCTGGGGCCTCCATGAACAAGTTCTAGTCAGGCGGGGCGCGCAGTCCAGTGAGACTCGGCTGACCGGGCGCACGGCGCGCACCGTGCGCCGGCGCGCGGTATGCTGCGCGCCCGGGGGGGTTCATGGAGTCGCGCGCATGAGCGGCGAGCTGAGCGTTGTCACCGAGGTGCGGCCGGGCGCGGTGGTGTTGCGCCTGCGGGGGTCGGCGGGGATGTGGGCGGTCGAGGACCTGCGGCGGGCCATCGACGGGGCGATCGCGGCGAAGCAGCCCCTGGTGGTGCTGGAGCTGTCGGGGCTGGAGTTCGTCGCGAGCCTGGGGATGGGGGAGTTCCTGCGGCTGGCGGCGGCGCAGCGCGACGCGGGCGGGCGCGCGGCCGCGGCGGGGCCGCCGCCGGAGATCGCGCGGGCGCTGCGGCGTGCGAGGATCGACGCGCTGATCCCGATCTGCGCGGACCTCGGGGAGGCCCTGGCGCTCTCCCCGACGGGCGAGGGGTGAGCCGCCCGCGTGCGCGGCGGGAGGCGGGCGCCCGGTGAACGATAGATTATGTAAGGTAAGCTGAGATTCGCGCCGGGCCGCTCGACCTCGGGAGCGGCCGCGCCTTCGATGATCGGCGAGAGACACCTGCAGGCCGAGTCGGCGCTGCAAGCCGGGCACGGGCGGGGGAGGACGGCCGGCGACGTGGGCTGGAGTTGCCAGGAGCCCGCCATGGTCGAGACGTACGACGCGACGCGCAGCCGTCCGGTCGAGTCCGAGATCCAGAGCCGGATCTGGACGGCGATCATCATCACCTCGCTCGCCGCGGGGATCACGGGCGCGGTGATCCGGCACATCTTCGACGACGACCGCGCGGCGACGACGACGCCCAACGCCGTCGACACGACGCCGAACCGGACCACGACGCCCCCCAACAGGACGGCCCCGCCGACGGAGCCCGCGCTGCCGGGCGAGTGATCGGCGGCGACCGGCGGGGCGAGGGCGCTCCTTCCGCGCCGGTCCGCCCCCGGGCGCCCCAGCGGGCGTGCGGAGGGCGGGCCGGTCGCTTCATCCGCGGCCGGTCCTGAGCAGCACAGAGGCGAGGCCATGGCACGCAGTCGCCGCATCACCAGCACGATCAGGGACACCGGGGCGAGCAAGCCAACGACGCGCCGGGTGGCGGACCACGCCCTCCCGAAAGAGGAGCGGACGCCGGTGCGGAGGTCCGTCACGGGCCAGAGGGGCTCGCGCCGCAAGGGCGGGGGCGCGGCCGACACATCGCACCCGTCGCAGCCCGGGGGCATCAAGCCGGGCGCTGCGGGCGGGGAGCGGCCGGACGAAGGGGCGGGGCTGAGCGTGAAGCGGGAGGCGAGCGTGCGATGACCCTGGGGTCGGTCTGGCGGCTGCTGCGAACCTCGGCGGAGGACTGGATCAACGACCGCGCGACGGAGCTGGCGGCGGCGCTGTCGTTCTACATGATCTTCGCGATGGCGCCGATGGTGACGCTGGTCGTCGCCATCGCGGGGTTCGTCCTCGGGGAGCGGGCGGCCCGCGGCGAGCTGGAGGCGCAGATCTCGGAGCTGGTGGGGCCGCAGGGGGCCGAGGTCGTGCAGACGATCATCGCCAACGCCAGCCGCCCGGGGGGCGGGGGCGTGGCGGGGACGGTGATCAGCACGGTGATCCTGATCATCGGCGCGACCGGCGTGCTGGCGCAGCTCAAGACGTCGCTCAACCGCATCTGGGACGTGGAGCCCAAGCCGGGGCGGAGCATCCGGAACCTGGTCCGGACGCGGCTGCTGTCGCTGCTGCTGGTGGTGCTGGTGTCGGTGATGCTGATGGCGTCGCTGGCGGCCAGCGCGGTGCTCAGCGGGGTGACGCAGTGGCTGGAGCAGCGGGCGGGGGTGCCGTCGGCCGCGGCGGGGTGGGCGAACTTCCTGGTGACGATGGCGATCCTGACGGGGCTGTTCGCGGCGGTGTACAAGTGGCTGCCGGACGTGCGGATCCGCTGGAGGGAGGTCTGGGTCGGCGCGCTCATCACCGCGCTGCTGTTCTCGGTGGGCAAGTCGCTGATCGGGATGTACCTGGGGCGGGCGGCGCCGGGGTCGGTGTACGGGGCCGCCGGGTCGCTGGTGGCGGTGCTGATCTGGATCTATTACACATCGCTGGTGGTGCTCTTCGGAGCGGAGATGACGCAGGTGTACGCGTCGATGTTCGGGAGGGGGATCCGACCGTCGGCGTACGCCATCCGGACGGGCGAGGCCCAGAAGCCGGCGCTCAGGAGGGAGGGAACGGCCCGGGCGGCGGGCTAGACTACAGGCCTGCCGCGGACGCGGACCCGCGGTGGGTGGTCGCGCCGGCGTCTCCGGCGCAACGCCTTGGCCGAGACGACGGGATCCGCCCAGAAAGCAGATGCGGGATGCCGGGAACGATGAACGCGACGGGTGCGGGGAGCGAGGCCAGGGATCGGATGACAAGTTCAGCGGGCGGCGGAGGGGATTCATCTTCGAGACACGACAACCACCCCCGCCTGAGCTGGCGGGGCCTGGACTGGAAGAACACGGTGGCGATCGGGCTGCTGCACGCCGCGTGCATCGCGGCGCCGTTCACCTTCTCGTGGAGCGCGCTGGGGGTCGCGGCGCTGCTGTGGTGGGCGTGCGGCGGGCTGGGGGTGTGCCTGTGCTACCACCGGCTGCTGACGCACCGGAGCTTCAAGACCCCCAAGGCCGTCGAGTACGGCCTGACGCTGCTGGGGACGGCCAACTGGCAGGGGGGGCCGATCAAGTGGGTCGGGGAGCACCGGCTGCACCATAAGCACTCCGACGGCGACCTGGACCCGCACACGCCGCGGCACGGGTTCAACTGGGCGCACGTCTTCTGGTGCCTGATGAAGCCCCGCAACGGGCACAACCCGCGCGACGCGGCCAAGGACCTGCAGCGCGACAAGGTCATGGCGCTGATCGATCGGTACCACTTCCTGCCGCAGTTCGTGCTCGCGGGCGTGCTGTACGGGGCGGGGGAGCTACTGCTCGGGCAGGGGCTTGGGTGGCTGGTGTGGGGCGTGGCCGTGCGGACGGTCTTCACGTTCCACGCGACGTGGTTCGTGAACTCGGCGGGGCACACGTGGGGGTACCGCAACTACGCGACGCGGGACGACTCGCGGAACAACTGGTGGGTGTCGATCCTGGCCTTCGGCGAGGGGTGGCACAACAACCACCACGCGGCGCAGCGCTCGGCGGCGCACGGGCACCGGTGGTATGAGATCGACCTGACGTACTGGACGATCCGGGCGATGGGGCTGGTGGGGCTGGCGACCAACATTGTCAAGCCGGAGCGGCGGCGGTAGCGGACCGGGAAGTCCGGCGGCGAACCCCCGCGAGGCGCATGGGCCCGATGGGTCTCATGGGACCTGCGGGGCCGGCGCGGTCGGCCCTGCCGGCGTGCTGCTCTCCGCCGGGTTCAGCGGCGCCGGCGCGCCGGAGTAGGCCCGGAAGGCCATCACGAGAAAGAGCGTGACGATCCCCGCGGCCGCGAGGGCGGCGTGGGCGACGCCCAGGGGGATGGGGATGGTCCCGGTGCGCACGTGCAGGTAGAGGAGCGTCGCGCCCAGCGCGGCCGCGCCGAGGAAAACGGCCAGGGCGATCCTTGGCCAGGGGCCGATGCCGCCGCCGGCGCCGCCGGTGATTACGGCGGCGATGAGCAGGATCAGCCCGCCGGCGGCGAAGAAGCCGTGGACGAACGCCGGGGCGACGGGGACGCGGCGGGACCGGGCGTGGGCGGTGAGCATGGCGGCGCCGAGTGCCGCGGCGGCGAAGAAGCCGCCGAGCGCGAGCCAGAGGAGCAGCGTGACGGGCATGGGGTCTTCCTCCGTGGCGGCCGTGGACGAGCCGCGGGCCCGGCGTTCGGGGCCCGGGTCATCGGTGTCAGGAGGACGAGCGCTGCATGAGCAGCAGCGCGGGGTGCTCCAGGCCGAAGGGGCGCGGATGCGTGGTGAGCGACGCGGCGATGAGGATCGCGCCGGCCGCGGCGTGCGGGGCCCAGACCTCGTCGCGGAAGTCAAGCAGCCATGGGGAAGCGGCCAGGAAGATGCCGGTGAGCAGGTCGAGGGCCAGGTGGACGGGGACGGCGATGCGCCGCAGGAGGCCCCACTCGTAGTTGGTCAGCAGGGAGTAGGCGGTGACGAGCACGGCCGCGACGACGGCGGCCCAGGTCTTCGCGCCGCCGCCGGCGTAGCCGAGGGCGGGCGCGGCGAGGATCAGCGAGATCGCGACGAGGTAGTCGATTGCGCCGTGGAATCGGGTGGGAACGTACTGCACGTCGATCTCCTGGGATTGGGTCTGCGGGCCGGCTCGGGATCGGACATCCCGGCGCCGGATGCGGTCGATCACGCCGCGGGCGTCGTCGGCGAGGGCGGGCGCGGCGGCGAAAGGGAGCGACGGGGCGGGGAGGGCCGCGTGCGAGAGCGTCCGTGCATGGCGTGTTCCCGTGATGTTCCCGCCGCGAGCGGGCGGGGCCTGGTGATGCGTCGGATTGCTAGATGGCGCCGCGCATGGCGGCGCCGATGGGCGGCCGGCGCGTGCCGGTGAAGCGGACGCCGCCGGGGGGCGCGGGGCGCTGGTGCGCGCCGGTGAGGAACAGGCGCGGGTCCGGTGGCGGGGGCTGCGGGCCGTGGTGGGCGGCCGATGGGGCGCGGCCGTTGGACGTCGGCGGCGGCGCCGCCGCGCCGGGGGGCGTGGCGGGGAACTCGCTGTAGTACTCGAAGCGGCCGCGGCCGTCCGGGGCGGGGCCGCGGGCCCAGCGGCCGGCGCGGCTGTCGCCGCCTGCGGAGAGGTTCCAGTAGCGGTAGGCGAGCTGGCTGTTCTCATGCTCGGCGGGGAAGGCGCCGGGGGCGGTGACCTCCTCGAGGCCGTCGGCGTAGAGCTCCTCGATCGCGGCCAGCCACTGGTTCTGGTGCGCGCCGCAGCGGGCGATGAGGAATCCGAGCAGGTCGCGGACGCCGGGGTCGGCGGTGAGGTTGTACAGCCGCGCGGCGTGAAGGCGCAGCGCGGTGTCGAGGGCGACGTCAGCGCGGAGATCGGCGAGGAGGTTGCCCGTGGCGACGACGGGGTCGGCGGCCCAGGGGCGGCCCGCGGCGTCGGCGAGGGTGGGGCCGAGGCCGGCGTGGAGGAGCTGATATGGCGCGGGGTAGAACGGGGCGGGCGCGCCGGCGCGTGCCTCGGCCGCGGGGTCGGGGGCCGCGCCGTGGAGGAGTTCGGCGATGGCGAGGGCGAGGGCCTCGACGTGGCCGAGCTTCTCGGTGCCGATGTCGAGGAGGAGGTGGCGGTACTTGGAGGGTGCGCGGCAGTTCCAGGCCTGCATGAAGCACTGCATCGCGCCGGTCATGACGCTGGTGCGCCCGGCGAGGAGTTCCTGGAGGCGGGTGGCGGCGGCCGCGTCGGCTCTCTCGGGCCGGGCGCGGAAGACCGGGGCTTTGGCGTGGACGAACATGCTTTCCTCCGGCGCACCCGCCCAAGCGAAGACGACAAGTGCACGCGCAAGGATGGTGACGCCCGATGAGGCATGGCTGAGCGATCCGCGAAACGCGCCTCACCGAGCGGTGGGACGCTCGGTTTTCCGGGGTGCGTGCGGCGCGGGCGCGATCAGGCGATGCGGCGCGGGAGCCAGGCGCGGACGGGGAGAGCGTGCGCGTAATGAAGGAGCGGCCACCGGCCGGGATCATCCTGGAGAGCGGCGGGGTCGATCCCCAGCGGGAGGGTCATCGTGTTGACCTCGACGTCGGCCTCGGCGGTCCGGAGGGGCCAGGGGGCGTGGTGGATCTCGGCGCGGAAGGTGCGGCCGCGGCGGTCGGCGGCGTAGAGGCAGTAGCGGTCGGTGAGAAAGGACTCGAGCGATCCGGGGGCGGCGGTGGAGACCGGACCGGTGGGTTGGTAACGGGCGCGGAAGGCGGCGCCGGGAGCGCGGCGGTCGGTGCGCTCGGATCGGTAGCGGGTCCACGGGCCGTGGGTCGATGAGGAGGGCTCGGCGTCGCAGCGCATCGCCGCGTGGTAATAGGGAAGGTGGAAGAGGGCGCGGGCGGTCTCGACGGCGGGCCGGCTCGCGGCGTCGAGGCTGAAGAACCAGACGCCGGGGCGGCCGGAATCGTCGCGGACGTAGGTGCGGACGTTGAGCTCGGGGAAGCCGGAGACGCCGGGGATCGGGGGCGTGAGGCGGGCGCGGGTGCCGGCCATGCGGAAGGGGACGACGCCGATGAAGGGCTGATCGGAGAAGGGGCCGCCGGTGTACGTGTCGATGGAGAGCGAAGGTGGAATGTGCGGGCGGAGGAGGTCGGCGGGGACGGGCCAGTGCATGAAGAGGAGCTGATGCCAGGACATGGCCATCGCCCAGGGCGATCGCGGGGGCGGGTAGGAGCGGTTGGGGTGGTGGTGAGGGGAGAGGGACATGGAGGGAGACGAGAATGCGCAAAGCGAAAGGCGGGAAGCGAAAATGGCGGCGCACTCAGCGCTCGGCGCTACACGCCGAGGTTGGCGGCGCGGATGGCGTCGATGCAGGTCTGGATGTGGGCGGGCTGGAAGGCATCGGGGTCGGCGCCGATGAGCGCGGCGAGCTCGGCGGCGCCGGTGGCGATGTCCTCGCGGCTGACGGCCGCGGCGAAGGCGCGGTCCTTGAGCTTCTTGCGGACGCTCGACGGGGCGAGGGAGGCGATGCCGTCGGGGCGGACCTTGGCGCAGGCGACGATGAAGCCGGCGAGCTCGTCCACGGCGAAGAGGGCCTTGGCCATGGGGGTGGAGCGGGGGACGCCGGTGTAGTCGGCGTGGGCGAGGATGGCGGAGCGGATCTCCTCGTCCACGCCGAGGGACTCGAGGTGGGCGACGCCGACGCGGGGGTGCTCGTCGCGGGAGGGGTGGCGCTCGTAGTCGAAGTCGTGGAGGAGGCCGGCGACGGTCCAGCGGTCCGCCTGGTCGGGGGCGAGGCGGCCGGCGTAGGCGGCCATGCAGGCCGCGACGGCCTCCATGTGCACGCGGAGGGCGGGGCTGGCGGTCCACTCGTGCATGAGCCGGCGAGCGTCGTCGGGGGTCATGCGGGGAGTGTACCGGGGGGAGGGCGGCGGGATCAGCCGCCGGAGAGTTGGTTGGCCAAAAGCGCGGCCAGCGCGAGCATACCGACGAAACGGATGATGAAGGTGATAACGGAGGCGATCATGGCGTCCTCATGGTCCATATCCATGAGGTGCATCATGAGGCCCGCACTGACGACCACCGGCACGACAAAGCGGACACCGAGGCCGATGAAGCCGAGCAACGCGAGGTAGCGGAACGATAGTCCGTAAAAGAAGATATCGGCGATCGCGTAGATGCCTGCGAGACGGACCGCGGTGAGCGGAAGCGGGGCATCAAAGCCGAGCCAAAGTATGCAACAGAAGCAGAACCCGGCAACGGCGCAAGGGATGGAGATGGAATAGGCGAGAAGGTAGCGGGCGACATCGTCCGTGCCGCCGCGGTTCATCAGCAGCGTGCAGGTGATCCCCAGGCCGACGACCATGTAGATAAGCGGCTTGATGTACTCCATCTGCGTCGTCAGGGTCTTCTGGCGGCGGCGCTCCTGCCGGCTGGCCTTGACGAGGGGGTCGTCGCCCGGGGCGATGTCGGGATCCGATGCCGAGGCCTTCCTGGTGGTGACGGCCTGGCCGGTGCGGGTGTTGTAGCCGCAGGTGGTGCAGATGGCCGCGTCGGCGGCGAGGGGGTGGCCGCAGCCGGGGCAGGGGGAGGTGGTGATGCGCGACTGGGCCTGGACCGCGTCCTCGAGCATGAGGGCGTAGATGCCCTCGTCCGCCCCGGCCGCGGGGTCTTCGGGGGCGGGCTCGATGCGGTGCTCGGCGCGCTTCGTCGGCGCGGGGGAAAGGACGACGGCGGGCTCGTTCTGCATCGCGTCGTAGCAGTCGCGGCAGGTGTAGCGGCCCTGCAGGTCCTTCACACGGGGGCGGCTGGAGCAGTCCAGCCCGCAGCGGATGCAGACCTTGCCCTGAGCGGGGCGGGGGGATTGGGGAGAGGGGGGCGTCGTCATTTCGGTCAGGCTCCCATGGCGGCGGTGATGACAAATCCAGCGCCGAAGAGCGTCGCGGTCATGGCGACGCCGAGGAGGATCGCGTCGAGGATGTCCAAGTCGAGGAAGTAGTAGAGCAGGCCGATGCACATGCCGAAGGGGATGACCAAGCCGATGAACCCCTGGCTGAACGCATCGAAGCCGCCGAAGAGGATCAGCGGGATGCGGACGAGGTCGCAGGCGGCGACGACGGCCGCGAGGCGGAGGGCGCCCAGCGCGAGCGGGTCGCGGAAGCCCAGGCGGACCAGGCAGTAGAGGGCGTAGACCGCGGCGGTGATGACGATCGAGAGGAGGTAGACGGCGAGGTACTTCGAGACGGTCAACCCGGTCATGTTCTTGTTGACGGTCAGGAAGAAGCAGACGCCGGGGATGGCCAGGGCGATGACGACCAGGGGCTTGAGGTACTCCATCCTCTCGAGGCGCCTGGCCTCGGCGGCCTCGAACTCGCGGGCGCGGGCTCGCTCGGAGAGGGGGCCCGGCGCGGGGGCCTCGACCTCGACCTTGCGGGTCTGGATGGCGGCGCCGGTGCGCGGGTTGTAGCCGCAGGTGGTGCAGATCGCGGCGTCGGCCGCGAAGGGGTGGCCGCAGCCAGGGCAGGGAGAGGACGCCGGGGCGGCGGCCTGCTGCTGCACGGCGTCGGCGAGGAGCGCATCGAGCAGGGCGGGGGCCTCCCCCCCATCCACCTCCTCCCCCACCACCTCACTCCCCTCCTCTCCCCCCGCTGCCCCCGCGGGCGCGGCGGCGAGGGCGCCGGGGTCGGCGGCGACGATGGTCACGACCGGCGCGGCGGGGGACTCCCGGCGCTGGAGGGCGTCGTAGCAGTCGCGGCAGGTGTAGCGTCCCTGGAGGTCCTTCGTGCGCGGGCGCGTGGAGCAATCCACGCCGCAGCGGATGCAGATCTTCGCCGCGGAAGTTGTCGGGATCGTCGGCGCCATGCGGCGGGGAGTGTACCGAAACCGAACGAAAAATGGAAGGGAAAACTCAACCTCAACATCGTGGTCGGAGGGGGCGCTCGGCACGCCCGTGTGTGGTCGCCCGGCGGTTATGGGTCATGTGCTGCCGGTGATGGGCGCGGAGAAGCGGTTCGGACAGACGGCGGCGCCGCGCGGGGCGGAGCTGACGCTCGTAGAGGCAGGGGCGGAGGCCGTGTGGCGCTTGCCCCGGCCCTCTCTCACCCCCAAAGACAGGGGGCCGGAGAGGAGAGGGAGAAGGGGACTCGGGAGAGAAGACATGGCCGGCCCAGAGGGGCCAGCCATGGCACCCGGAGGGGGAGGAGGGGGCGGAAACCCCAGGACAGGGTGCTGGGGCGGCGGGTCGGAGGCACGGGGCGGCCGCGCCGGGGGGAGCCGGGTAGAGTCCGGCGTGGCCGCGGGGGATGGGGGGAGAGGGCCGCTCGATGGGCTTGATGTCGCTGGTGCAGCTTCTGGCGTGGGTGGGGATGGGGCTGGCGGTGGCGGTGTGCGCGCGGGTGGTGTGGCGGGCGGTGATGCGGCCGCGGGGCTTGGTGCGGGAGGCGTGCTGCGCGCGGTGCCGGTACCCGGTGGAAGGACTGGAGGGGTGGGCGTGCCCGGAGTGCGGGTCGGACCTGCGGGTGGTCGGGGTGATCACGCCGGAACTCGAGCTGCGCCGGCGGGGGAGCGCGGCGGCGGCGTGCATGGCGTGGACGGTGCTGGCGATCGCCGTCGGGATCTTGGCGTGGACGGGGGTGTCGCACTGGGCAAGACGGGAGGCGGCGCGGGCGGTGGCGGCCGCGCCGCTGGTGACACGGTCGCAGGAAGTGCGGGTGTTCGTGCCGCGAAGCCGGTCGGCGGGGCGGCGGGGGATCACCGTCACGGTCTCGCGAACCGAGGGAGTCGGCGAGAAGGGGAAGGCCGCGGCCTCCGTCTTCGAGGCCACCATCGAGGCGCAGGCGGGGCCGGGGGAAGAGCCGCAGCGCCTCACGGTGTCGGAGGATGGGGGCTACCGCTGGACGGACGGTGACGGAAAAGAGGTCGCGGCGGGAGAGGGGCTGACCCAGGATGCGCTCGCGGACTTCCTGATGGCGACGGGGGCCCCGATCGAATCGGCGGAGGAGGAGGCGGGGGAGCTGCTCGCGGCCGTGCGGTCGGGGGCATCATCGGGGCGAGGCGGGGTGGTGGTGCTCGGAGGGCGGCAGGGCGGGGCGCTCGTGCAGGTGCGATCGGCGATGAACCGCTCGACGACGCAGCAGCCGGTGGACACGAGCTTCTATGAGGCGGTGCCGCGGTGGGTGGCGTGGGGGATGGTGGGGGTGTGGGGATTGGGGATGGTGGTCATCCCGGTGAGAAGGAAAGGGATGATCCGGCGCGCCGGACAGAGGCGGAGCGGGAACCAGGAGCCGGAGCGGCCCGAGGATGTGCTTGGCGGCGCCGAAGCGGCGTCGCTCGAGACACCCTGAAGCAAAGAAGAAGAGGGGGGGTCATCCTCGGCGCGGCGGGATGTGCCGCATCAGACGCGGATGAGGTCGAGGACGCTGCGCTCGCTCTGCTGGGCGATCTTGAGGACCGCGAGGGAGGCCTCGGCGAGGGTCTGGGTGCGGATGAGGTCGGCGGTCTCCTTCGCCAGGTCGGCGTCCACGATGTGGGACTCGGCGGCGACGGTGTTCTCCAGCTCGATCTGCGCGACGTCCACCTGTGCGCCGAGGGTGTGCTTGTGGAGCGAGCCGATGGAGGCTCGGACGCCGCCGACGGTCTCCTGGGCGGACTTGATCGCCTTCTGGGCCGCCTCGAGGTCGCCGGACTCCAGGTTCAGCTCCCCGCCCGCGGCCAGCTTTTCCAGGCCGAGGGAGCCGGGGGAGAGGGTGGGGACGCTGATGTAGGTGTCGCCGGAGCTGAAGCCGGCGCCGTCCACGAAGATGTGCCTGCGGTTGAAGGTCGTGTTCTTCAGGATGGAGTCGATCGACTGGAGGATCGAGTCGGCCTGGTCCTGGTTGGCCTCGCGCTCGGCGGGCGTGAGGCCGGCGTCGTTGGCGGAGGCGACGGCGAGGGAGCCGAGCTCGATCAGGAGATCGGAGACCTGGCCGAGAGCGCCCTCGGCGGTGTCGAGCAGGGCACGCCCGACCTCGGCCTGCTTGACGACCTCCTCGAGGGTGGCCCGGCGGGCGGCGAGGTTGTTGGCCGCGGCCATCCCGGCGGGGTTGTCCGAGGCGCGGTTGAGCTGCCTGCCGGTGGCGAGCCGCTCCATGGTCCGCGCCATGGCCTTCTGGTGCGCGCCGTGGGTGCGCAGGGCGGTCAGGGCGGAGATGGCGCCGAGGCCGGGCATGCGGCTGTCATCGGCCCGTTCGGGGGGGTGGGTGAAGCGAGGTCCGGTCTTTTTCGTTTGGCGTGGGGAAGGGGTGCAGATCGCGGCGGGCAGGGAGACGCGGAGCAGGAGAAGGCAGGAACACGGAGGTCACGGAGAGCCACAGAGGTCACGGAGGGGGAACCGATTGGATCGGCTCTGGCTCTTCCCGCTCGCATGACTCTGAGTCGCCCTCTCCTCGCCCTCCTGATTCTGCTCCCACCCCCTGCTTCTTGTCTTCCTCTGTGACCTCCGTGGACCCTTGAGACCTCTGTGTTCCTGCCTTCTCCTGCTCCGCGTCTCCTCGCCCTCCCCGCTTCCCTCGCGATCTGCCTTCGCTCCAACTGGCGCGTGGAAACAAAGGAGCCCCGAGCTCGCGCTCGGGGCTCCTCATTGTGCTTCGCTCTGTCGCCTGCCAGCGAGATCAGCCCCGGAGCTCGCTCAGGCGCACCTCGTGGCTGATGCGGGTCTTCCCCTCGACGTCGCGGACCTGCATGGAGATGACGGGGTCGGGGCGGGACCAGTCGATCTCGATGAGGCCGAAGTTGCTCTTGGGGAAGGTCTTGCCGAGGCGGTGGGGGTTGGCCTCCATGACGAACCACTTGCTGCGGTTGAGGGAGCTGGAGGTGACGTCGTAGATCGGGTACTTCGGCTGGGCGGAGGCGGACTCGGCCGCGGCGGACTGGGCGTCGCGGGAGGGGTCCCACGGCAGGCCGGTCTCGGCGAGCGGCCGCGGCCGGCTGGCGGTGAGGCGGGAGATCTCGGCGTGGTGGCGGTCGCCGGAGATGAAGACGACGCCGCTCGCGCCGGTCTTGTTGATCAGCTCGATCATCCGGCTCCGCTCGGAGGGGATGTCGGCCCACTTGTCGGCGGCGTGGTGGCTGGCGACGAACTGGGAGCAGGAGGCGATGATGCGGACGTCCGCCTCCTCGCGGAGCCGGCCCTCGAGCCAGCTCCACTGCGCCTCGCCGAGCATCGTCCCGCGCCGCTGGGAGCGGAAGAAGCGGGCGTCGAGGAGGATGATCTGGACGCGCTGGCCCTCGGAGCCGAAGGTGACCACGTCGTAGACGCCGTCGCGCCCGCGGCGGGGGGAGTCGGGGCCGTCGCCCCAGAAGTCGGCGAAGATGCGCTGGGAGTCGCGCTTGCCGCGGAAGCTGCCGTCCGAGCCGTTCTTGCAGTAGTCGTGGTCGTCCCAGGTGGCGATGACGCTGCACGCCTGCCGCAGGGCCTGGAAGCCGGGCTGCGCGGCGAGGCGGTCGTAGCAGGACTTCAGCTCGTCCATGTCGCTGGTGTCGGCGTAGACGTTGTCGCCGAGGAAGACGAAGACGTCGGGCCGGGCGGCGAGCACGGCGTCCCAGATCGGCTGCGGGCGGTTCTGCTTCAGGCAGGAGCCGAAGGCGATGCGGGAGACGACCTCGCCGGAGGCGGCGTGGGCCTTCGCGGCCTCGGCGGCGCCGAGGGCATCCTTGGGGGTGGGAGCGGGGGCGGCGGCGGCGCGGAGGCCGACGGCGGCCGCGGCACAGAGCGCTGCGGCGCCGACGACGGCGGCGAGACGGGTGCGCATGATCCGGTTTCCTTGCTGCGCCGGCGTATGTGTGTGCGTGCGTGCTTGAGCTGGTGCGGCTCGGGCGGTCCGGGCGCACCGGGTGGTGCCGGCTGGGGTGAAAGCAAACTCACCGGGTGGACGCGGATCAAACTTCTCTCATTCGCCAGCCGGAAAATTGGGGGAATTGTCCGGCTCCGGCCGGGCGCACCGAGCGCGGGAGCCAAGCGCACCGAGCGTGCGGGCATCGCATGATGAGATTGAAGAGAGGGGGAGAGCACGGCCGGCCGGGGCCGGCCAGCCGTGGCGCCCGGAGAGAAAGAGAGAGAAAGGAAGCGCACGGGCTGGAAGCCCGCGCCGCGGTTAGCGGCCGGATTCGCTCCAGTCGCGCGAGTACGGGTCGTCGGGCATGACGTCCTCGGTCTGGAAGACCTCGACGCGCTGGTTGGAGCGGTGGCCGGCGTCGTCCGCGGCCCGCGGGGTGATGCGGCTGGTGTCGCCATGGGGGACGATGCGGATCTGCCGCCACTTCACGCCGTGCTCCTCCAGCAGCAGCGCGACGGCCAGGGCCCGCTCGTAGCTGAGGCGCATGCCGCGGTCGCTGGTGCGGGCGGCCTCGGCGGCGGAGACGTGGCCGCGGACCTCGACGACGAACCGCTGGCCGGCGAGCTCGCGGGCGACGTCCACGATGGTCAGGCGCGCCGAGGCGGGGACGTCCGCGACGCCGTCGTCGAAGGGGATCAGGCCGTTGGGGGCGACGTAGTCGGAGGGGCGGATGGACTGGTGGTCCTGTCGCGAGCCCTCGGGGCCGGGGGCGGTGGAGTGGCCGGTGCGCTCGCGCTCCAGGAGGCGGCGGATGAGCGGGGCGTCGCTGGGGTTGGAGGAGTTGATGTCCACCGGGTTGTTGAAGGCCTCGCGGATGGCGATCGCGGCGTCGAGGAGGCGGCTGGGAGGGTCGCCCTGCTCTTCCTTGCCGCCGATGCCGCCGGTGGTGGGCTCCTTGAGGTTGAGCGCCAGGAGGATGACGAAGAAGCCCATCTGGAGCATGACGTTGTCGGCGAAGGAGATGAGCCACTCGGGCGCGCCCTCGTGCTCCTCGTGCGCGCCGCCGCCGTGGCCGTGATGGCCGCCGTGTCCGCGGTGGGGCTTGCCTTCGCTGTGCTCGTGGTCGGACATGGGAGGGGGGGTGCTGTGTGCTGGGTGCTGCGTGCCTGGTGGCCCCTGAGTCTCGTGCCCGCCCGACCGTTCCCAGGCGACACGGCGCCCGGCACCCAGCACTCGGCACTCCTGCTTACGCCGCGATGTTCAGCTTCACGCGGCTGGTCTGGGGGATGAACGCGAGCATCTTGTCGGTGGTGACGCGGGGGTTGTCGCCGGCCTGGATGGAGAGGATGCCCTGGAGCATCATCTCGCGTCCGAGGATCTCCTCGGCGGAGCGCATGGCGAGCTTGTCGCCCATCGGCCCGGCGACGGCGTTGGCCAGCACGGTGCCGTACATGGTGGCGACGACGGCGACGGCGAGCATGTGGCCCATGACCTCGATGGACCCGCCGAGGTGGCCGAACATGCCGATCTGGCCGATCAGCGTCGCGACCAGGCCCCAGCCGGGGGCGTAGAGCTTGATGAGGTCGAAGAACTTCTTGCCGGCCTTGTGCCGCTCCTGCATGGCCATGATCTCGAGGCGCAGCGTCGCCTCGATCGTCTCCGGGGCGGAGCCGTCGATCGCGGCCTTCAGCCCCGAGGCGAGGAACGGGTCGCCGACCCGGGCGACGTCCCCCTCCAGGGCGAGGATCCCCTCGCGCCGGGCCTTCTCGCTCAGCTCCTGCATGAGCTTGACGACCTCGACGGGGCTCTTGCCCTTGGAGAAGAGGAACCGGCGGATGTAGCCGGGGACGCACTTGATCTTCTCCATGGGCATGGCCATGAAGATGACGCTGATCGTCCCGCCGAAGACGGCGATGACGCCCTTCTCGGACCAGAACATCATCCAGTCGCCGTGTGAGGCGAGCCAGCCGACACCCAGGCCGCAGAGCACGCCGAGGATGACGCCGATGATGCTGGCCTTGTCCATGCCTGCCTCTGGGGGATGCGGGGACGATGCGCCGGCCCGCGACGGGGCGGGTGCGCGTCACTTCTTTTCGGTCCATCGCCGGGAGCGCTGAAGGGGGGCAGGGGCCATCCGACCGTCACAGCCGTCACAAGCCGTACGGACCGCCCGGCGACGAGGGGGGCGGCGGGGGGCGCTACCGTTGACGTGCCTATGGAGACAACCGACACCATCATCGTCGGGGCGGGGCCGATCGGGATCGAGCTGGCGGTGGCGCTCAAGCGCGCGGGGGCGCCGTACCTGCACGTGGATGCGGCGCAGATCGGGCACACGATCAGCTGGTACGCCCCGGGGACGCACTTCTTCTCCTCCCCCGAGCGGATCGCCATCGCCGGGGTGCCGCTGGTGACGGCCAACCAGGACAAGGCGACGCGGGAGGAGTACCTGGCGTACCTGCGGTTGGTGGTCGCCCAGTTCGACCTGCAGATCCGGACCTACGAGGCGGTCGTCGGGATCGAGCGGATCGCCGACGGCGAGAACGGGGGGGAGAGGGGGGCGAGGTTCGTGGTGACCACGCGCCGGGCCGCGGGGGGACAGGAGCGGCGCTACCGGGCGCGGAACGTGGTGCTGGCGATCGGGGACATGCACCGCCCGCGCCGGCTGGGGATCCCCGGGGAGGACCTGCCGCACGTGTCGCACTACTTCGGCGACCCGCACGAGTACTTCCGGCGGCGGGTGCTGATCGTCGGGGGGAAGAACTCGGCGGTGGAGGCGGCGATCCGGCTCTTCCGGCTCGGTGCGGAGGTGGCGATCTCCTACCGCGGCGAGCGGTTCGACCCGGAGCGGATCAAGTACTGGCTGCTGCCGGAGATCAACTGGCTGATCGACAAGAGGCGGATCGGGTTCTACCCGCGGACGCGGCCGACGAAGATCACGCCGGAGTCGGTGACGCTGGAGAGCGTCGGCCCCGGGGGGGAGCCGGCGCGGGAGGTCGAGGCGGACGCGGTGCTGCTGCTGACCGGGTACGAGCAGGACCCGACGCTGCTGGAGTCGGTGGGGATCGAGCTGGTCGGGCCGGAGCGGGCGCCGAAGCACGACCACGTCACCATGGAGACGAACGTTCCGGGGATCTACGTCGCCGGGACGGCGACGGCGGGGACGCAGACGCGGTTCAAGGTGTTCATCGAGACGAGCCACGTGCACGTGGCGCGGATCGTGCGGGCGATCACGGGGAAGGGAACGGGCGAGACGCTGGAGACGCCGCGCTACGCGGAGCCCGAGAGCTGACCGCGTGCAGGAAGAAGAAAGACATTCACCTCAGAGGCACAGAGACGCAGAGGGGGCACAGAGGGAAGGGGGAAAACGGGGTTGAAGAGGGGTTGGGGATGGACGGCGACTGGAGCGGGACAGAGCGCCTGGCCATCCAATCCATTGTCTCTGTCTTTCCCCCGCTCCTCCCCGCTCACCCCGCGTTCTCTTCCCTTCCGCCCTCTTCTTCGTGCTCTTCTTCGCGTTCTTCGCGACCTTCGCGTTGAAACTCTTCCGCCTTCCTCCGTGCACTGCGTGGTGGGATGGGAGACGAGAAACGAACGCATGGGAACATTCGACTCCGAGCTCGCGCTCGGGGCTCCCTCTTCTCGGTTCGTCAGTTGATGGATGAGATGCAGCGGAAGACGGCCTCGCGGACGGTGCGCTCCCGCGGGTCGTCCCAGAGGTAGAAGCCGCTGCGCGTGGGGACGAAGGCGTAGCCGGTCTGCGTGGCGGGGTCGGCCAGGCCCATGGAGCCGCCGAGGCCGGCGGAGCCGTAGGCGCGGTTATCAGCGCCGAAGCGGAACCCCGGGAAGGGCTTGGCGACGCCCAGGCCGTAGCGGCAGCGGGTCTTGAGAACAATGTCCCGGTCCCCCTGCGCGGGGAGCCGCGGCGGGGCCTCGAGCTCGGCGAGCGACTCGGCCGACAGGCCCAGCTCCCCCCCACCGCTCGCGGCCGCTCCGAGGATCCTCGCGACCGCGCGGGCCGTGCCGATGCCGTTGCTGCTGGGGAGCTCCAGCGACCGGTACGGCGGCCGCAGCAGGTCCGTCGGGCGCTTCACGCGCGGGTTGAGGAACGAGCGCGACGAGAGGGACCACGGGGCCAGCACCGAAAGAACCAGCCCCAGCGGCATCCCCTTCGGCCGGTAGAGCAGCTCGGGGACGCTGAAGTCCCTGATGACGGCGAAGCGCGACTCGGGGATCTCCGCGGGCGTGCCGATGTAGAACTCGACCCCGAGCGGGCCGGTGATCTCGTCGCGAACGAACCGCCCGATCGTGCGGCCCCGCGGATCGGTGCGCCGCACGAGCTCGCTCTCGAAGTGGCCCAGGGAGACGGCGTGGTACCCGTGGCGCGCCCCCGGCTCCCACGCGGGCTTCTGCCGGGCGAGGACGCCGGCGAGTCGGTCCTGGTCGGCGAGGAGCTCCAGCGTCAGCGGTGTGTCGATCGCGCTCAGGCCGGCCTGGTGCGAGAGGAGCTGGCGGACGGTGATGCCGGCCTTGCCGCCCTGGGCGAACTCGGGCCAGTAGCGTGCGACCGGGACATCAAAGTCCAGCAGGCCGCGGGAGTGGAGCATGGCCATCGCAACGGCGCTGATGGCCTTGGTCACCGAGAAGAAGCCGACGAGGGTGTCCGCCTCCCAGGGGGCGCCCGCGGCGGGGTCGCGGGGGCCGGCCCAGAGGTCCACGACCATCTCCCCGCGCCGGCAGACCGCGCAGGCCGCGGCGAGCTCGCCGGGCGTCGCCAGGACGGAGGCCAGGGCGTCGCGGACGGGCTCGAAGCCGGGGGCGGCGTGGCCGCGGATGGTTGCCGCCGCCGCGGCGGGGGAGGCGGCGTTCTCGCCGGAGGGGGTCGGCTTCGCTGGGCGGGCGGCGGCCTGCTCCATACTCGCCCATGCTACGTCCCGTCGCGGGGACCTATCCTGCCAGCCCCATGCCAGCGCTCATCTTCGACTTCGACGGCGTCATCATGAACTCCGAGCCGCTGCACGAACGGACCATCCGGGCCGCGGTGGAGTCCGTCGGGCTGACGATGTCGCACGAGGATTTCATACGGGTCGCGGTGGGGACGGCGGACGTGGAGTGCATGCGGCGGCTCGCGGCCGAGCAGGGGCGGGAGCTGACCGAGGAGCAGTTCGTGGCGATGGCCCAGCTCAAGCGCGGGCTGTTCCGCGAGGAGCGGGAGCGGGGCGCGATCGAGCCGTTCCCGGGGACGGTGCGGCTGATGCGCGAGGCCGCGACGGACCCGCGGATCGAGGGCGTGGCGGTGTGCACGGGTTCGCGCCTCGCAGAGGCGGAGGCGCAGCTGCGGGGGATCGGGGTGTGGGAGGCGCTGCGCGGGTGCATCACGCGCGAGAGCGTGACGCGGATCAAGCCGGATCCGGAGCCGTACCTGCGGGCGTGCGAGTGCGTGGGGATGCCGCCGCGGGAGTGCATCGCGATCGAGGACACGGTGCCCGGGGTGAGGTCGGCCCTGGCCGCGGGCCTGCGCGTCGCGGCGGTGTGCCACACGCTGCCGGCATCGGCGCTCGGGGAGGCGCACCGGGTGTTCAAGTCCACCGAAGGAATGACGGTGGACGACCTGCTCGGGATCTGATGCGAGTGTGGAGCGCACATCTGGAGCGTTGAGAAGGGCAGGAACGCGGGGGGAGCGGGGAAAGCGGAGAGACGCGGGGAAGACGGGAAAGAGAGAAGACTCACCACAGAGGCGCAGAGGCACAGAGGGAAGAGAGAAGGAGGGATTTGAAGAGGGCTGGGGCTGGATGGGGCCCCGGGCGGGTTTGTGCGCTTGACCATCCCGGCCTTTGTCTTTCCCCCCGCTCTTCCCCGCTTGCCCCGCTCCCCCCGCGTTCTCTTCCGATTCTGCCCATCTCCGCGTTTTCCCACTCCCTCCGGGGCCCCCGCGACCGGCCCCGAAGAGCGGCATCCGCGTGCAGTGCATCTTCACCCGTCTACTCGCCCTCGGGCTCATCCTCCGGCGGCTCGAGCTTGCTGATGCGTTTGACCTCGATGCTCTCGGGCCGGCCGGCGACGGTGACGGTGAGCTTGGTCACCTTCGGGCCGGCGGGGACGTAGGCGGTGACGTCGAACGGCGTGATCATCTGGGCGGCCATGGTGCCGGGGGCGGGAGGGATGTTGCTGAGCATCACCTCGGGGGCCTTGCCCTGCTCGGCGCTGGTGAGCTTCAGCGCGGTGGTGTAGCCGCTGGTGCGGTTGGCGCCGGTGGCGACGATGACGATGTTCTCACCCACGCGGTACGCGCTGAGGCGGTACTCCATCGGCGCGACCTCGCGCGAGAGGATCTTCGCCGGCGGCGGGCCCGGCGGGCGGCCGGGCGCGGGCTGGCGGTCGCGCCCGGGCTGAACGGCGACGCCGACGGCCGCCGCGGCGAGGATCACGAACAGGGCGAGCATCGCGGCGGTGCGGGTCGTCGTCGTCGTTGTGGTCATCCAGGGTTCTCCAGAGGGAGGGGTGAGGGGGAGAGGGAGGGGTTACCAGCCCTTGGGGCGGCCCTCGAAGAGGTACGCCGCGGGCTCGAGACGGGGCTGGTCGCCGGCGGTGTCGCAGACGGCGTAGCGTGCACCACTGTAGAGCGAGGCCGCGCCGTGGGCGCCGTCCTTGCGGAGGGCGTAGATCTTCACATCAAACAGCGGCCGGCCGTTCTCGTCGCGGCTGCGCTTCTCCTTCGTGCACAGGTCGGCGATGCGCTTCGCGACGGCGAGGCAGGCCTCCGTCGGCGTCATGCCGCGGGCCATGTGCTGGACGGCGTCGAAGGCCGCGCAGGTGACGATCGCCGCCTCGCCCCGCCCGGTGCACCCGGCGGCGCCGACGGCGTTCTCGCAGTAGTTCCCCGCGCCGATGATCGGCGAGTCGCCCACGCGCCCGGGGATCTTCCACGACAGGCCGCTGGTGGTGGTGCAGCTGGCGAGGTCCTGCTTCTCGGTGACGGCGGAGCAGTGGATGGTGCCGGTGTGGACGCGGACCTCGCGCCGGCGGTCGATCATCGCCTGCCGCTCGGGGGTCATGGTCTTGTACTCGGAGCCGTCCATCTGGTCGGCGTTCAGCCAGTCGTCGTCCGGGCTGAGCTCGGACCGCCATTTGAGCCACTCGAGCCGGGCCTTCTCCGTGAGCAGATTCTCCTCCTGGAAACCCATGCGCCTGGCGAACTTGAGGGCCCCTTCGCCGACGATGAGGCAGTGGTCGGTGCGGCGGAGGACCTCGAGGGCGACCATCGCGGGGTTCTTGATGTTCCGCAGCGCGGCCACCGCACCGGACTTGTGCGTCGGCCCGTGCATCACGCAGGCGTCGAGCTCGACGACGCCCTCCTCGTTGGGGAGCCCGCCGTAGCCGACGGAGTCGTCGTTCGGGTCGTCCTCGACGATGCGGACGCCCTGGACGACGCAGTCGGCGGGGTCGTACCCCTGCTTGAGCAGCTCCATGGCCCGGGCCACGGCGGGGAGGCCGTTGGCGGAGGAGATGGAGGCGACGCCGCGGTGGCGGTCGCCGGCGCCGATGCGGGCGGGCTCGGGATCGGGCTGCGGCTGGGCGGCGCGGGCCGCGAGCAGCGGCGAGAGG